>JANPCI010000469.1:0-6828 GCA_031430875.1 Actinomycetes bacterium
CGGCATGGGGAGCACCGCTCGGCGAGTTCCCCGAGATCGGCTTCGACAAGGTGATGGACATCAACGTCAAGGCGCCGTTCATGCTCACCCAGGCCCTCCTCCCCCAACTCAAGGCGGGCGCGACCGCCGACGACCCGGCGAGGGTCATCATGATCGGCTCGATCGACGGCATCCGGGTGCCGTTCGGCGACAACTACTCGTACTCTGCATCCAAGGCCGGCATCCACATGATGGCCCGCCACATGGCAGCCCACCTCGTGCGCGACAACATCACCATCAACTCCATCGCGCCCGGCCCGTTCGAGTCGAAGATGATGGCGTACCGGCTTGCCGATCCCGACAGCCGCAAGATGGTCGAAGCGACCGTCCCGCGCCGACGCATCGGCTCGCCGGAGGACATTGCTGGCGCCGTGATCTTCCTCGCCGGTCGAGCCGGTGCCTTCACGACCGGCGCCGTCATCCCCGTCGACGGCGGCATCTCCACCCTCTGAACAGGCCGGGTGATATCGATGAGTGCGACTTCGAACCCCTATGTGGTTGTGATCTCCGGCATGCCGGGGTCGGGGAAAACGACGCTCGGATGGGAACTGTCGCGGCGCCTTCACGTTCCGTTTCTGAGCCGCGACGACATCAAGACCGGGTTGCATGTCACGCATCGCAGCGACGACCCCGACGAGGTGTGGCGCTTCGCCGAGCGAGCGTTCGAGGTGTTCTATGGCGCCGCAACGTCGTACCTCAATGCCGGTGTCAGCATCGTGATCGAGGCCGCGTTCCACTCCGAACGGAGTCAGGCGGACCTGGCTGCGCTGGCCGCTCACGCAACCCTCGTGCACATCGCGGTCGAGACGCCGACCGATGTGTCGCTACGCAGGTACCGCGAGCGGGCGGAGGCCGGACAGCGTCATCCGGCCCACAACGACCTCCAGTTCGCCGACGCTATGGAGGACGGCACCAAGGAAGTCGGCGTGTATCGAGTGGAGCTGGACGCCCCCTCCTTGGCGGTGGACGCGTCCGACGGCTACAGCCCGGAGCTCGCTGAGATCCAGGAATTCGTCGACTTGCATCGCTGAACAATTGATTTCGATGTCACCTGCAGTGGGTGGTCATCCCTGCTCGCGCGTCCAGGTGATCGTGTAGCGGAAGAAGGGAACTCGTTCGAACGCGGCACCAGGCAGCGCCTCCATCGATACTTGTCGTGTCTCTGCGTACGTCAATGGAGGCGGCCAAACCTGCGGTGCGGGGGTGTGCCACACCTCCCTGACGAACGTGTGGCGACGAACGGCGACGGTGTCAACGACATCTCGCGCATAGTCGCCGGCGGATCGCGATCTGGCGAGCCCGACCGCAAGCAACACCCCGCCCGGACGGACGAATCGACTGAGCTGAAGGAGCGCTCTTCGCTGGTCGACGTGGTGGAGCACAGCAACCGCTGTGGCGACGTCGAACGAACTCTCCTCGACCTCACCGCCGAACAGATCTCCGACGACGTAGTCGATGTCATCGCCCCTTTGTCGAGCGCATTCGATGCTTGACGCGTCGGTATCGAGCCCCACCACGCAAGGCACCCGCCGCCTCAGCCGTCGTGAAGTCTCTCCTTCGCCGCACCCCACATCGAGGCCCCGCATCGCGCCAACGGGAACGAGCTTGAGCAGCCTTTCGAATGCGTGCAAGTTCGAGTTCCAGCGTTCGGATGTCATCGCACCCATTGTCGCTTGTCAGGGCTGTGGCGGCGGTGCTGAACATTCTTCCAACAATTGTTCGGTTTTCTGTTGATCTCCATACTGGTGTTTGCTATCATAGATCCATGTTGGCCACCGTTGTCGAAAAGCTCCAGGGCCTCGACGACCGTGAGCTGACCGACGAGTTCCGCAGCTTGGAGCTACAACGCCGACGACTCGACGCCGAACTCGCAGCCATCGTCGCCGAAGGCCACCGCCGCTCGATCCACGTGATCGACCACCACCACTCGATGACCGGCTGGCTCAAAGCCAACGCCAACTACTCCGCCAGCCAATGCGGCCGGCTCCGCCAACTCGCCCGCGTCATCGACGACATTCCTCGAGTCGGCGAAGCACTCCACGCCGGCCGCATCGGCACCGCCCAGGCCGACGAGTTGGCACGCGTGCGATCCAACCCACGCTGCGGCAACCAACTGATCGACTCGATCGACCTCCTGCTGGAGCAGGCCGAACAGCTTTCATTCAACGACGCCCGCACCTGCCTGCGCCGGTGGGAATCCTTGGCCGACCTCGACGGCGCCCACACCGACCGCGAAGCCAACATCACCAACCGCACCGCCACCGTCGCCGACCTCCACGGCGCCCTACACCTACGAGCTTCCGGCGGAGACCCGATCGCCACCGCTGAAATGGTCGCCATCTTCAACGCCGCCGTGGAACGCGAGTTCCAAGCCGACGTCGCCGAACGAACCCGCATCCACGGCGCAGACGCCCCCTCACCGTTGCTCGCCCGCACCGACGCCCAACGCCGCTATGACGCCCTGCAGGCCATCTTCCAGAAATCTGTGACCGCCCCCGCCAACGGGCGCATGCCCACACCGTTGGTCAACATCTTCGTCGACCAACGCACCCACGAAGAAGCCCTCGCCGCTCACGGACTCATTCCGTTCCCCCACGACCTTGCCGACCTCGACCCGTCGCAACGACGCTGCGAAACCGACACCGGCATCGTGCTGCTCCCCGACGACATCGTGCGAGCCAGCCTTCACGGCCATGTCCGGCGCGTCGTGATGAACTCGGCCGGTGTCGTCATCGAAATGGGCCGCAAACAACGCCTCTTCACCGGCGCCGCCCGCGACGCCGCCAAACTCATGGCAACCAACTGCCACCACCCCGGCTGTGGCATCGCCGCCACCTTCGCCCAGGTCGACCACATGGCCGAATGGTCCAACAACGGCACCACCGACCCCGACAACTCCTCGATCGCCTGCCAACGCCACAACCCCACCAAACACGCGCACTACCAGGTCAAACGCACCGAGCACGGCTACGTCATCTACTACCGACGCGACGGCACCCCCATGCTTGCCGCCGGCCGGCGCCACCCCGACCAACTCCCCGAAACCGACGACCAGATGACCACCCGCCTCACCCGACAACGCGCCGCCGCCCTACGCGACACCGCCTGAACCGAGAGGTGATCAGACCGGCGCGTCGAGCTCGGTGATGTTCCGTTTGGGGGCCGTCAGCCGGTACGACGCGTCGAGCAACTCGGCAATCTCCGTCCAGTCGGTGTCACTGTCGAGATCGATACCGATCCATCCGGATGGCCCGAGGTATGCCGGGATGTAGACGCGGCCATCTTCGAGCAGCGCCTGACGATCCCCGGGATCGGGCAGGACGACGACCGATTGCGGATGCTGCCCCCACTCGCCGTCGACCTTCAGTGAGCCGCCGTAGTACGCGAACACCTTCTTGGTGTGAAACGCCGGGCGCCCGTGCGAGACCTTCTCGGCGCTGCCGGGCAGCGCCGCCGACAGTTCGCGCACGCGCTGCAGGCAGGGGTCGTCATCGTCGAACATCTGCGGATGCGCCATTGCCCGCGAGCGTACGCGGCGAGCGGGATGACGATCGTCGACATTACGCTTCGAGCGGGAGCGTCACCGCCACGGTGAGTCCCCCACCGGCGGTGTCACTCAGTGTTGTGGAGCCGCCCGACGCTGTGGCCAATGCATCGACGATCGCCAGGCCAAGCCCAGTTCCGGGCCTCGAGGTGTCGCCACGCCAGAAGCGACGCAAGGCGTCGCGCTTGTCGTCGTCGGACAGTCCTGGCCCGTGATCGACGATGCTCACCGTGGCCGACGTCGATGACGCGTCCAGCCCCACCATGACCGTCGATCCCTGGGCCGACACCAGCAGCGCGTTGTCGAGCACGTTGTCGAGGATCTGTTCGATTGCGCCGGGAACCGTTCGGACGACAACTGCCGCGCCGTCACCGCCCGGGCCGACCAGCGTGACCCCACGCTCCTCGGCGACGGCCGTCCACGTGTCGACCCGGTCATGGGCCAGCGACCGGAGATCCTCGGTCGCTGTTGCGGGCTGATCATCAGCTCGGGCCAGCTGCAGCAGGTTGGCGACGAGTTCAGTGAGCCGGCCCGTCTCATCGATTGCCCGCTCGAGCTCTTCGTCGATGCCGGCCGGATGATCGTCTTCGGCCAGATGGCTCTGGAGGTTCTCGAGCCTCAGCCGTAAGGCGGTCAGCGGTGTCCGGAGTTGATGTGAGGCGTCGGCGACGAAGGCTCGCTGCGAGCTGAGCAGTCCGTCGAGTTGCAGCGCCATCGTGGTCATCGTGTCGTCGAGCGCCTGGATCTCCGGGGGGCCGCCTGTCACCGACGGCGTCACGGTCAGGTCGCCTGATGCGAACCGGCTCGCGGTGTCGGTCAGGTCGCGCAGCGGCCGAGTGACCGACCGGGCGATGACCCACCCGATCATGGCCACTGCGAGGAGCACCACGGTTGCGACACCCGCCAACGCGATCCAGAACGAGCGGATCCGGGCGCTCACGTCGCTGGTATCGAGCGTCACACGGAGCGCACCGTGCACGGTTCCACCCGACGCCACCGGAACGGCGACGAACAGCAGGTCGGAACCCAGCGTCTCGGAGCTTCGGGTGCCTGCGGTCCGTTCCCCATCGAGCGCCGCCACCATCTCGGGACGGGTCGAGAAGTCTCGGGGAACATCGGCTGCCGTGTCCACCTGCGAGATCCCGTCGTTGTCGACCACGACGACCCGGGCACCGGTTCGATCCGCGTAGATGTCGGCCGCGGTCGGGTCAAGCGGCAATCCGGCTTCGAGGTCGTCCTCGTACAGCGTGGCGATCACGTTGGCATCGTGCTCGACGTCGGCCTCCAGTCGCTCCTGTTCCCGCTGCGAGTAGAAGACCCCGAGTGGGATCGCCAGCAGCAACAACACAATCACCGTGATCGTGAGGTAGCTGAGCAGCAGCCGCTTCGTCACGAGCGCTCAGCCCTCCGGGTCGCCATCGACGTATCGGTAGCCGACCGACCGGACCGTCTCGATGACGTCGGCGGAAAGTTTGCGCCGCAGCGACGCGATGTGCACGTCGAGGGTTTTGGTGGAACCCCACCAGTGCTCGTCCCACACTTCACGCATCAGTTGCTCGCGGGTCTTCACCGCGCCCGCATCGGAGGCCAGACAGACGAGGAGGTCGTATTCCTTCGGTGTGAGGGCGACGGTCTCGGAGTTGAACTCGACGCTTCGACCGCGCAGATCGACCGCCAACTGACCGACCTCCAGCGAAGCTGGTGGGGTCTGGCCCGGCGTGGCGGAGGTTCGCCGCAGCACGGCCCGGATCCTCGCCACCAGCTCACGGAATCCGAACGGTTTCACGACGTAGTCGTCGGCACCGAGCTCCAACAGCACGACACGATCGATCTCGTCGCTGCGCGCGGTGACCACGATGATCGGGACAGCGCTCACCGCGCGCAGCTCCCGGCACACGACCCGACCTTCGAGATCGGGTAACCCGAGATCGAGGAGCACCAGGTCGACCGGCGATGCAGCGAGCGCTTCGGCGCCGGTCGCAGCGAGCACGACTTCGAAACCCTCACGCCGCAAACCGTCGGCCAACGGCTCGGAGATCGTCGGGTCGTCTTCGACCAGCAGGAGGCGCACCCCGCCACATTCGCGCACCGTGGTGACTGTCGCGGGATCGCTTACCGAACGTTTGCCTTGGTCTTGCCCACCGTTGGGACACCCGGGCGTACCGTCGACTTCATGAAATCCTTCACCAGCCGAACCACACTCATCACTGCCGTTGCCGTCGCCGGCGTGTTGATCGCCGGCACTGCGGCGGTCGCTGCCAACATCGGCATCCTCAACGCATCCAACGACACCTCGATCGGGTCGCTCTCCGCCACCGACGATCTGGTGCCCTCCACCAGCATGAGTACAGGCGTTCCGATGGTCGTCGAGATCGCCACACCCACGTCCACAACCGTGACGACCGTGGCCGCCGGAGCGTCGTACGTCGTCGACGACGCCGGCACCGTCTCGGTGACCACCACTCCCGGCGGGCTCGCACTCGTCGACGCCGCCGCGAAGCCGGGTTGGACGATCGCCGCAACGCAACCCGATCCTCTGTCGCTGCGGGTCGCGTTCGACAACGGAACCCGTACGGTCGTCTTCACGGCGACACTCAGCGCCGACGGCACGATCGTCGCCGATGTGACCGAGCCGGTCATCGGGGCCGGTGCAGCACCGAGCAGGCCAGTGGCCACTCCGACGACAATCGGGACGTCGCACTCCGACGACGACCGGTTCGAAGCCGACGATGACTCGCACGAGTACGAAGGCGCCGACGACGATGACTGACATCGACCCACTCCTGAACCAGGCGTTTCCGCCGCCGTCAGGGCGACCGCAGCCCACGTTCGCCCCCAATGCACAATCGGCTGCCCGATCAGTGACACCACAGCCGGTACGAGCAGCGGCACGCACGACCCGACCGCGTCGACGCCATCCGGCGACGGGTGGGCGGATCATCGCTGCCGGGCTCGGAGCCACGACGATGTTCGGGCTCATCGCGGTGATGGGGGTGGCCCAGGACGCCACCTCAACGGCTTCGAGCCAGCCCGCCGGCGATGCATCGATCACGCTTGCACCCCTGCCGACGATCACCCCGGCACCAACGGCCACACCGACACCAACGGCTACAGCGATCGCACCCGCACCGATCGTGCTCCAGGCCCGACCCGACGTACAGGTCGTCACACCGGCTCCGGCACAGTCAGCGTCCGCTCCCGTTGCCACCACCCGTGGAAGCGGCTGAGCATCGAGCTCGCGTGAT
>JANPCI010000470.1:0-3176 GCA_031430875.1 Actinomycetes bacterium
CACCGAATCGATGATGGTCGCCCCGGCCGACACGACAACGTGGTCGCCAACGACACTGTTGCGAACCGTTGCGTCGGCCGCAACACTCGCAGTCGGCGAGACGCCTTCGCAGCGGTCGAATCGCCGCACTCCGTCGAGCAGGTCGAGATTGGCCGCGCGGTAGAGCTCAGGTCGGCCGGCGTCGATCCAGTAATCGTCGGTGGCGAATCCGAAGAGTGCTCCATCGGCGACCACACGCTGGAACGTGTCGCGTTCAACCGACGTCTTGGTCGATGGTGCAATCCGTGTGAGCACGCTCGGCTCGAACACGTATGTGCCTGCGTTGATGAGGTTGCTCGGTTCGGTTCCCGGTGCCGGCTTCTCGACGAAGGCACTGATGCGTCCGTCGGCTCCCATGTCGACCACGCCGAACGCGGAGGGATCATCGACCGCGATGAGATGCAGCGTGGCCTCGGCGCCGAATCCGCGATGAGCAGCAACCAGGGCGCCGACATCGAGATCGGTCATCACATCGCCGTTGGCGACCACGAACGTGTCGTCGATTCCGGCGACGTCGGCCGCGAATCGGATCGCTCCGCCCGTGTCGAGTGGCTCGGGTTCCACGGCATAGGTCAACGTCACGTCACCACAGCGCCCATCAGGGAATGCCTCGATGAACGGCTCCGGTCGGAACCCGAGTGCCAGCACGACCTCGGTCACACCACCGCGCGCCAGACGGTCGACGAGCCTGGCGATCATTGGCCGATGACCGATGGGGAGCATCGGCTTGGGCACGCTGTTGGTCAGCGGACGCAACCGCGTGCCGAATCCGCCGACGAGAACGACGGCGCGCATCAGCCCGTCGTGGTTGCCGGCGTTGTCGCCGAAGTGCTACCCGGCGTCGTGTCTCCCGGGACCGACGAGGCCGGCGTGAGGGCGTCGGGGATGCGCTGCCCGCTGTCGACCTCACCGAGCGACGGGAGGTCCTGCGCCCACGGCGGCATGCCGACATCGGTGTTGTCCGGGACGAAGGCAATGGCGACGACCATCTGATCCTTGTCGAGACGGATGTTGTCGAAGTCGGCGATGTACGTGGTGCCATTGTCGGTGTCGGTGAAGTTGTCCCACACCACAACCTTGAGCTCGGCGTCCTCGTCGGTTCCGTCAATGGTGCAGGTGGTCTCGCCGTCCTCGAACACGCCGGTCTCCTGCTGAGAGGGCAACCCCGCTCGCTGGTTCTCGGGGAACGTCAGCTTGTCGTTGGTGAGTTCCACACCGTAGGTGTCGAGGAATACGCCCAAGGTGGCGTTCGACCCGACCGACGCCGAAGTGAACGGGTGCCAGTGCATGAGGCCGTCGTCGTGGCTGTGGATCCCCGAGCGCTGAAACGCCGCAAAGTCGTCCGTTCCAGCGTCTTCGGCGTCGCCGCTGAGCTGAAACCAGCTATCGCACAGGTAGAACCCGTATGCGTGGTGCCAGTGATCCGACAGCTGCGGGGCTGAGGCATCGGCGGCGGGCCGACTCTGGCGGGCGTACACCACCAGCCCGACGCCCAACACCAGGACGATCGCCACGACCATCGGGAACAGCGTTCCGCCCTGGAAGCGCACTTTCTTGCCCTGGCCGGACTTGGCCAGCTTGGCGGCTTTCTTGGTGGAAGACGAGGAGGGTGCCACGAGGACGAAAGGCTAGCGGCGACTCGGCCCCTTGGGGGGTCGGGCGGCGCCGCTGCCCAACGTTCGCACCAGCGCGTCGTAGGCGCCGCCGACTGCCCCCGGGCTGGCTTCGTGGACGACCCACTGGCGCCCGAGCACTCCCAGCCGACAAGCGACCTGCGGGTGTTCCACCAGGTCACGAATGGCGCCAATGAACGCCTCGGGATCGTCGGGCAGCACCGAGACCCCGCCGCCGGACGCTTCGAGGATCGTCGGAACGGCCGTGCCCGGATCGATCGCCGCAACGACGGGGCGGCCGGCCGCCATGATCGAGTACGTCTTCGACGGAACACTCACGCGGCCAAGCCCGGCTCGCAGGGGCACCACGTGCACATCGCCCGTCGCCAACAGTTCGCTGAGGCGCGAGGGCTCGATGTATCCGGCGAAGCGCAGGTTCGCCAGGCCGCGGGCCGACTTCTCCAGCGACGCTCGGGCGGCCCCGTCGCCGTTGATGAGAAACGTCGTCTCGGGCAGCGCTCTCGCCGCGGCGACCACGAGGTCGAGCGACTGTGAGAACCCCACGTTTCCCGCGTACAGCACGACCTGGCCGTCGCCGAGGCCGAGTTCGCGGCGATAGTCGGTCAGACGGTCCTGTGGCTCGATGGCGTCGGTGTCGACAAAGTTCGGGATCACGTGGACCCGATCGGCGGCACCCACCGGGATCTTGGCGATCACGTTGTTGCGAAGATCATCGGAGAGCACGGTGATCGCATCGGCCGCGCGATAGCTCACCCGTTCGAGCCACGAGGCCGCCGCAATGATCCAGCGGTTCGTGATCGCCCCCGTCTCCACCGCCGCATCGGGGAACACGTCTTGGATGTTGAAGATCATCGGCGCGCGGCGGACCCGACTGGCGAGCCAACCGGTGAGACCGAGCGTGAGCGGCGGCGACATGGCAATCACGGCCTCGGCCCGCCGGCCCCAACCACCGACGCGGAGGCACTGCACTCCGGCCAGTGCCGAGTAACCCACGAAACCGATCGCTCGACGCACGAGATTCGACTTGTCGTCGCCGGGAAAGGGATGCACGCGTGTGATCGATCCCCACGAGGTGACTTCCCGGCGTACCCATCGACCACTCCAGGCGGGCTCGATCCGATGGTGGCGGTACCAGGGCAACGACGTGACCACGTGAACCGTGTGACCGCGCTCGACGAGTTCGGCGACGATCCGGGTCATCACCGTGCCCGTCGGTGCAGTATCCGGTTCGAAGTGCGGACACAACACAATCATCGGCCGCCGCGCGTTGCTGCTCATCGGACGGCGTCGAGGGCTGTTCGATAGGCGACAGCCAGACCGGCGCCCGAGCGTTCGGCGGTGAACGACGCGGCCCGACGCCGACCGGCCGTGCGGAGTTCGACCCCACGCCGAGTGAGTACATCGAGCGCGTCTGCCCACGCCTCGGGCTCACGCGGCAGGACGATGCCGGTGTCGCCCATCACCTCGGCGAGCGCCGGCTGGTCGGAGCAGATCACCGGCGTG
>JANPCI010000471.1:0-3647 GCA_031430875.1 Actinomycetes bacterium
CGTCGGTACGGGGGTCGACCTCTCCATCCGTGATCTCGCCCAGAAGGTCCGCGATGTCGTCTTCCCGGGAGCAGAACTGGTCTTCGACACGACCAAGCCAGATGGCACGCCGCGGAAGGTATTGGACACCACGAGGCTCAATGCCCTGGGTTGGTCACCCTCGATCTCGCTCGACAGTGGCATCCGATCGACCTACGAATGGTTTCTCCGCGAACAGGACGAGAACCGTGCGCTCCGGGGCGTCCAGGAAGCGGTGCCGGCTGTGGGGTCAAGTGGCTGAGGGCGAAGTCCGTGCGGGGGTGACCTCCGCGATCTCCGACGGCAACCTTCCATCCCTGTCGGTTGTGATTCCGGCATTCAACGCCGCTGCAACGCTTCCGGGCACCGTCGGCGCGTTACTCGACGATGCAGATGCAGCAGGATGGCACGGACTCGAAGTCGTGCTCGTCGACGACGGATCTGACGATGGAACGTCTGCGAGCCTCGATGGTCTTGCGCACCGTTGTCGACTTGTCGTGATCCGCCAGGAGAATGCAGGAAGGTTCCGAGCACGGCAGGTGGGCCTCGCGGCGGCGAAGGGGGACCTCGTGCTCCTGATCGACAGCCGGATCACGATCGCCCCGGGTTCGATGCGCTTCCTCGCCGGCGAAGTGATCGCCGGTCGCAATGTCTGGAACGCACACGTGGTCACAGCGCCGTCCGCGTCCCTGCCCGCTCACTTCTGGGATGGGATCACGGCGGTCGCCTGGCGTAAGTATTACCGCGATCCTCGGCATGTCGAGCTCACGCGGGACAACTTCGACTATTACCCCAAGGGCACGACGATGTTCGTGGCTCCTCGACAATTGCTGCTCGCAGCGTGTGAACAATTCGACACGGAAGTCGACGACCTCCGCATGGCCAACGACGACACCCTGATGCTGCAGCCGTTGCTCGATCACGGCGTGATCCATCTTGCTCCCACGTTCGGATGCACCTATCAGTCACGCACGTCTCTCGGGTCGTTCGTTCGGCACTCCTATCATCGCGGAACGGTGCTCATCGACGGGCACGACCGCCCGGGCTCACGGTTCCGGACGCCCATCCGTGTTGCGCTTGTCGCGGTTCCGCTGCTCGCGGTGATGTCGATGACTCGGCCGCTGGTCGCTGTGCGTCTGGCAGTCGTCGCATCCTTCTCGGCGGGCGTTGTGGTTCGCGTCGTTGGCGGTGAACGCCGCGCTGCGGTCTCGCTCGGAGTCCTCTCGCCCGTGTTCGGTGTCTCGTACTATGCCGGGATGGTGCGCGGTGAGATTGCTCGGCTTGCGGCGAGGCGTCGGCGTCGCGCTGAGACTGGCGCCAACTCGTGATTGCCTTCGTCTATGGCACGACCGCCGAGTTGATCAAGATCGCCCCGATTCACGCTCGTCTCGTCGCGCTCGGAGCTCAGCCGCTGCATTGGTGCACCTCACAGCAGGCGGGCGAGCTCCCGTCGGCCGCTGAACACCTCGGGATGCCCGCCCCTGACGTGCTGATCGCAAACGGCGCCGACGGTCGAAGTCTTCGGACCACGACGGACGCAGTGCGTTGGCTCAGCACCGTCCTGACCAACTCCGCGGTTCGGCACGGGGAGCTTCGTCGATCCCTTCGGGCAGATGGCCGCGCACCGTTCGTGCTCGTGCACGGTGACACGCTCACAACACTTCTCGGAGCCGCACTTGGGCGGTCGCTCGGGGCGACGGTCGGCCATGTCGAGGCCGGATTGCGAAGTCACGATCTTCGCAATCCGTTTCCCGAGGAACTCGATCGTGTGCTCACCGCGCGCTTGGCGCGCGTGCACTACGCACCGAGCGAGGACGCGGTCTACAACCTCCGCAAGGTGCGAGGTGCAGTTGTCGCGACTGGCGGTAACACCGTTCGGGACAGTCTGCACCAGGTACCGAACGACTACGCCGTCAGTATTGGTGCGTTGCCAGCCGACTACGGGCTCGTCTCGCTACATCGGATGGAACTCATTCATGATGCGGAGCGATTCCGCGCGACGATGCAGGCCCTCGCCGACTACAGCCGGAGCGTTCCACTCCTGCAGGTGGTGGACCCTCTGACCCGCCAGCAGTTGGAGGCACAAGGCCTCGATGGGCTGCACGATGGCGAGCGTTTCCGCAGTCTCGGGAAGCTCGACTACTTCGACTTCATCGGAGTGCTCCGGGATGCCTCGTTCGTCGTGACCGATTCGGGAGGGCTGCAGGAGGAGTGTGCCGGGCTCGGCGTGCCATGCCTCGTGCATCGCCTCAAGACCGAGCGTTCGGACGGCATCGGAGAGAACGCGGTCCTGTCGGAGTTCGATCTCGACGTTCTCACCTCATTCCTCGACAACCCACAGCGCTATCGGACAACACGCGACCCGGAGGCAGACAGCCCGTCCGACGTCATCGTTACGGATCTCATCCGCCGAGGAGCGGTCTGATGAACGGCGAGCGAAGTTGGCGGCTCAACGCGCTCCTCACCGTCGCTCTCGGAGTGGGCCTCGTCGTGGTGCTCATCTTCCGGCCCCCATTCGATCTTCCGACGATCGCGGTACCCACTGGTGTCTCAGCCGTTGTCGAGTCGGGAACAACCGGAGCGCAGAGCGACGAGTCGGGCATCTACTGGTGGATCACCAGTCCGGAGGTGACCGTACGGGTTGTCAACAACGACCCGACACCGGCGACAGTTGAACTGAGACTGGAGTTGACCAACGCTCCATGCCCCACCACGCGAGATGTGGAGATCGATGGCCGGGCCACGGAGTTGGTGCCGGGTGGCGCCGATCGATTGGTGATCGATCGGATCGAGCTGGATGCCTTCCAGCGGCAGAAGTTCGTTCTTCGCACCGGTGGCGAGCCGTGTCCACCCACTGCGACCGAGCCACGTGAGCTGTATCTCAGGGTCAGCGAACTCGATGTGGTCGAGCAATGACCGACACCTCGCACGAAGATCAATCGAGCACGTCCGTGCTCGACGAGAACGCGGAGGCGTCGCGGTCGTCGACCGGTTCCGAGGAACGTGACCGTTCGAAGCGTTGGCGGCTGGTCAACGGGTCACGTCTGCGTGGCGCGGTGGCTGCGGTCTCGTATCTCATGGTCAGCTTCGTGCTGCTGTACCCGATCTTGGCGACACCGGTGGTCGCCGATGACTTCACGAATCCATTTGCCCAAGCTGACGGTGGTGGCCCGTCGCTCGGCGACGCACTCGGATACGGCTGGCGAGGCGCGACCGAGGGGGCGAGTTTTCGCATCGTCGGCAACGTCGTAGGAGCCTTTGCGAACTGGCTGCTCGTGTTCCTGAGCGCCACGTTTGATGTCGGAATCTCACCGCTGTACGCGGGCTTGAAGTTCGTCATGATCATCGCCTGCGCTGCGAGTATCGCCTGGTGCTGGACATGTCTGACGCAACTGACAGAGCGGCCGATCATGTTCCGACACGCGCTCGGGCTCATCTCGCTCACCCTGTTCACGACCCTCCAGATCCACGCCTACTGGTCCAACGATCCGGTCGGTAACTACCCGCTGGTCGGATTCGGCTCGACCGCGCTCGCGTTCGCCTTCCTCGCCCTCGTGCTCCGCTTCGTGCGTGAACCGACCGCTCTCCGTGCGGTGGCCGCCACGGTCGGAGCGGTGATCGCTGTCGGC
>JANPCI010000472.1:0-4284 GCA_031430875.1 Actinomycetes bacterium
CTTGGCGAGGACCACGGTCGGGAACGATTCGAGCTTGTTGTCGTAGGTGAGCACGCTGTCGTTGTAGAACTGTCGGGCGTACGCCACCCGTCCTTCGGTGGCGGTGAGCTCTTCCTGCAATGCCAGGAAGTTCTGGTTGGCTTTGAGATCGGGATACGCCTCGCTCAGCGCGAACAGTTGCCGCAGCGCACCGGTCAGGCCGGCGTCGGCGTTGGCCTGCGCCTTGGGCGTGTCAGGCGCAGCAATGGCCGCATTGCGCGCTTCGACCACTGCGGCGAGTGTTTCGCGTTCGTGGGCGGCATAGCCCTTCACGGTTTCGACGAGATTGGGGATGAGGTCGAGGCGGCGTTTCAACTGGACGTCGATCTGCGACCAGGCATTCTCGACCTGGTTTCGGGAGCGAACGAGCCCGTTGTACCCGGCAATCAACAGCCCAACCAGGATCACCACGACGATGATCACGATGATGACGGGGTTCATGGCGACCAGTGTACGGGCCGAGCGTCAGTCAACCGGCGATGGCTCGATGGGCCGTCAGCGCCTGGTAGATCTCGACGTAGCGATCGGCCAGCGAGGTCATCGCGAACTGATCCGCACGCTGCATCCCGGCGTCGCGGAGGCGATCGGCGAGCGTTCGATCATTGACGATCGTGCGCAACGCGTCGGCGAGAGCTGCCGGATCACCCGGCTCGACGAGGATCGAATCGACACCGTCGGTCGCCACGTTTCGGTAACCGTCGAGCGCGCTGGCCACGACCGCCGTACCCGCTGCCATGGCCTCGATCAGCACCACCCCGAACGATTCGCCGTGCAAGGACGGTGCGCAGAACACGTCGGCCGATCGCAACCGGGAGAACTTCTCGTCGTCGGTGACCCGACCGAGCCACTCGAATCGTGAGTCACCGGCCGTCGACTGGGTCAGTTCCTCGGTATCGGGACCGTCGCTACCGATCCACACCCGTACCGGCAGCGAGCACTGCTGGACGGCCTGGATAAGCACGCGCAGGCCCTTGCGCTCCTCGTGGCGACCGCAGAAGAACACGACAGGAGCGTCGTCCACGCTGTCGGGCCACCGAGTTGCCGACCGGATCTCATCGAGTTCGACACCGTTGAACAGCACCTCGTACTCACCGCCGAGATAACTCTGTACGAGGGCCAATGCGTCCTTGGACACGACGACCTTGTGATCGATGCGGGTGATCAAACGGCTGAGGGCAGGCCGAAGGATGCGATAGCTCGCCGAGGTCCCCGCCATGTGAAACGTGCCAACCGTCGGAGCGCGATGCACCATCAGCGCCGTCGACGTCGGACCTGGGGCGAGGGGCTCGTGAAGGTGGATGACATCGAACTGTTCGTCGTTGAGCACTCGAAGCGTGCGAAGTGCCGCTGAGGGGTCGGGGGCGATCGGCGCCACGGAGCCGTTGGCGGAGAGGGGCAACGAGTTACCCAGCGGCGTGATGAAGCTCTCGGGTGGTGGGCCGTCACACGGGCCCAGGACGCGCGTTTCGTGGCCGCGCCGGCGCAGCTCACGCGCCAAACCGAGCACCTGGGCCTGGACACCGCCCGGCACCGTCAAGCTGTACGGACTGACGATGCCGATCCTCATCAGATGATCATCACCCGACACCGAAGCACCGCTCGAGATGGTCGGCCTCCAACGGTTCCGACAGCAGTGTTCCCTGGCCGAGATTGCATCCCAGTGCCTTCAATGCTCGAAGCTGCGGTGGGCGTTCGATCCCCTCGGCGACGCTCACCATGTCGAGTCCGGAGGTCAGCTGCAAGATCATCCGCGCCAGTGTTGCAGAACGGGGATGCTCGTCGAGCTCGTCGATGAACTGTCGATCGATCTTGATGACGTCGACCGGGAATCGATGCAGATACGACAGCGAGCAGGAGCCGGTTCCGAAGTCATCGAGTGCAATGAGTACACCAAGTTCGCGGAGCTCGGCGAGACTTCGCCCGGCTGACTCGATCTCCTCGACCAAGGTCGTCTCGCTCACCTCGAGCGTGACCCGACGGGGATCGAGTCCGGACGTTTGCAGCGATGTGCGCACCTGGTCAACGAATTCTGATGAACGGATCTGCGCTCCCGACACATTGACATTGAGTTGCTGAGGGCCGCGCGCCTGCCACCGCGCCGCCGCCTGGATGCTCTGTTCCATGACCCATTTGCCGATCGGCACGATGAGTCCGGCGCGTTCGGCGATCGGTATGAACTCGTCCGGCGACACCATTCCGCGCGTCGGGTGCTCCCATCGCAACAGTGCCTCGGCTCCGACGACCCGGTTCGTCTGCAGATCGACCATCGGCTGGTAGACGAGGCGGAGCTGACCGAGCTCGACGGCAGTCGACAGGTCGCTGCGAAACTCGAGGTGCCTCGAGGCGGAGAGCCTCATGGCCGGATCGAAAATCTTGATCTGACTCTTTCCTGCCCGCTTCGCCTCGTACATGGCGATGTCGGCGTCCCGTAGCAGTCCGGCCGTTGTCATGCCGGGCGTCGAAACCGCAACACCGACGGACGCCAGCACAGTGACGTCATATCCGGCCAGCGAGACGGGTTCGTGGAGGTCGACCAAGAGTTGCTCGGCCACGTCGATCGCCCGGTCAACCCCGCCTCGGTCTTCGAGGAGGAGCGCGAATTCGTCGCCACCGAGGCGTGCCGGAGTGTCACCAACGCCGGCCACGCGCCGAATCCGCTCGGCGATCGCTCGCAACATCTGGTCGCCGACATCGTGGCCGAGCGCGTCGTTGACCGCCTTGAAGTCATCGAGATCAACGAACAGCACCACCACTGGATCGGCATCAGGACGCACAACCCGCAGCGCGTGATCCATGCGGTCGAGAAACAACGCACGGTTCGCAAGTCCGGTCAGTTCGTCGTGGAAGGCCCGGTGGCTCAACTGTCGTTCGAGATTGCGCTGCTCGGTCACATCACGGAACGTCGCGACCACACCGTCGACGGCATCACCACCGAGGAGATTGGCGATCGTGGCCTCCATCCGGCGACGGTCACCGTCGACACGAACCAGGCTCGCCTCGAACTTGACCATGCCACCGTGGCCGAGCCGCACCGCCTTGCGCAACTCCGTGGCGGCGGCGTCGCGGTCGTCGCTCGACACCAGATCGATCAACGACCGTCCTGTCCAGTCGCTCGCCCGATGCCCGAGCGTGCTCGCCAATCCTGGGCTCGCGTACCGGATGACCCCATCCGCGTCGACGAGCAGGACGACGTCGCTGGAGTGCTCGACCATTGCAGCAAGCCGATCCTGCCCGCGGCGCTCGGTCAGCCCCTGAACAGTTGCGACCAGGCGCCACATCCTGGTGAGTGCAAGTACAACGACAACGACGGAACAGATCGCTGCAAGCGTCCTCGTCGTGGCGGTACCGAGTCCGGTGACCAGGAGGCTGAGCAACACGGTCAGCGGTGTGAGCGCGGCAACGCTCAGCCAGACGACGCGGCCGATGCCGAAGACGGGTCCGACCTCGATGGCCCGGTTCATGTGCGTCATCGTGGGATCGAGCGCGGCCGCTCCGATGAGCAGCGACGCGGGGATGATCAATGCCGCCACGAAGCCACCCGCGCCGTAGTCGTCGCGGAGTTCCTCGACAGTGCGAAGCACGTCCGCGACAACGAGCAACACGACACCGATCATCATCAGCGTCGGTGCGGCCGAGCGGAACTGTGATTGGATCGCCATCCGAGACGACATCGCCACGGCCGCTGCTCCGAGCATGGGCACGAGCATGGCCCAGATCCGATCGCCGACCGCGAGGTCGCCGTCGGCGAGATACGGCTCGACGACCGTGAGCCAGACGCCGAGCCCGACGGCAACCCCCACGATCGCTACCTCGATCCCGCCGAGACCGTCGTTCTCGGCCCCCGAGACACGCGAGAGGATCGACAATCCGGCCACGAGCGCCAGGGCCGACACGAGGTGGATGACATCGCTGGCCGATGGAAACGTGTCGTCGCCACGAAAGTAGAGCACGGCCCAGACCGCGTTCGCTCCGGCGAGCAGGCCCATCGACAGTGCGATCAGCGCCCATGGCCGCCGACGCGTCGGCTGGAATCCGGCGACACCGACCAAGATCGCACCGACGGCGATCGCCGGCGATACCACCCGGATACCCTCCGCTGCACCACTCGACGGCGCGAAGAAGTACACGACTGTGAGCACAGCCGCCAATCCGACGAGCGCGCGTGATCGCGACGCCATCGAGAAATTCGTCTCCGTTTCGATGTTCGTTCTTCGGCAGATTGGTCAGTCGCCTTGACGACCGTGT
>JANPCI010000473.1:0-3050 GCA_031430875.1 Actinomycetes bacterium
CCACCCGGCGGGGCTGGGTGTGCCCGATCATCCCCTCGATGCCACGCCCGGCTTCGAGGCACAACTTCGGGAGCTGCGTGCTCTTTCCCGACCCGGTCTCGCCGGCGACGATCACCACCTGATGGTCGCGGATCGCCGCCAGCAGCTCCTCACGCCGTTCCGTGATCGGTAGCGACTCGGGGTACGAGAGCCGACCACCATCGACGATGGCAACGGCCGCGGCGCGGCGAGGATGATCGAGCAGGTCTGACATGGCGCTTCGGCCGATCAGCCTGGCACCTCCGACCGCCCCTCCCACCCCAGTTTCCCGAGCGATGAGTGAGCGGCCCGAATACCGGCTCCTCGCTCATCGCTCCGACGATTCGCGGTGAGGTGATGAGCCAACGGCCCGAATACCGGCTCCTCGCTCATCGCTGGGTGGGTGTGGGGGGTCGGGTGCTCGATTGGGGGAGGGGCGCGCGTAGCGTCGTCGTCGTGAAGTACCAGTCGAAGGTGATGGTCGTCTACATCTTCGCCCTCTTCATGACGGTCATCGACGGCACGATGGTCAACGTCGCCTTGCCCACCATGGCGAGGGAGTTCGGAGTACCGACCACCGACATCGAGTGGGTTGCGCTCGGCTATCTCCTCGCACTGGCCGCGGTGATCCCGGCAGCGGGCTGGCTGGGCGATCGGTTCGGCACCAAGCGGATCTTCCTCATCGCCCTCGTGATCTTCGTGTCGACGTCGCTGCTTTGTGCGCTCTCACAGACGCTCGGCCAACTCGTCGGGTTCCGAGTGCTGCAGGGCATTGGCGGCGGGTTGCTCACCCCCGTCGGTGGAGCGATGCTCTATCGGGCCTTCTCGATGGAGGATCGCGCCAAGGCGGCTATCGGGGTGCTGAGCGTCACCGTGATCGCGCCGGCAGTCGGACCTGTGCTCGGCGGACTGATCGTCGACCAGGCGTCGTGGCACTGGATCTTCTACATCAACGTCCCGATCGGTGCGCTGGCATTCGTGCTGTCGGCGGTGTGGTTGCGCGAGACCGTGCAACCAGATCCTGGTGGCTTCGATGCTGCCGGCTTCGTGCTGTCCGTCGCCGCGGTATCACTGCTGCTCTACACCCTGTCGATCGGGCCGGAGGAAGGGTGGACGTCGACCACCACGCTCGCGTTCGGCATCGCGGGCGTGGCGAGCCTGATCGCGATGATCGTCGTCGAACTCCGTGTCGACCAGCCGCTGATCGCCCTCCGGCTGCTGCGCGATCACCTGTTCCGCACGATCAACATCGCTTCCGCGATGATCTACGCCGGGTTCTTCGGATTGGTCTTCGTGCTCCCGCTCTACATGCAGAGCTTGCGCGGCTTCACCGCCTTGGAGAGCGGGCTGGCCCAGGCGCCGCAGGCGGTCGGTGTGTTCCTCGTGGCGAACCTGCTCGGGCGCCGCCTGTACCGGATCATTGGACCACGCCGGCTGATGGTCTTCGGAACGGCAGCGACGTCGTTGATCACGTGCTGCTACGCGCTGGCCGACCTCGACACGCCGCTGTCGCAGATCGCCGGGCTCTCGTTCCTGAGGGGTCTCGCCGTCGGCATGGTCTTCGTGTCGATCCAGACCGCGGCGTACGGCACGACGTCGATCGCCGACACGGGCCGGGCCACGTCGCTGTTCAACACGCAGCGCCAGATCGCCTACGCGTTCGGCGTGGCGCTGGCGGCCACCGTCATCGCGTCGAAGCTCTCCACCGTCGGTGGCGACAGCGCACCGGCCTCCGAACAGCTCGGCGCCTACCAGGCGGGGTTCCTCGCGGTCGGGCTGATCATGGTGCCCGCGGTGATCGTGTCGTGGTTCATCGACGACGACGACGTCGCCGCCACCCGCGGGCTGGCACCGAACGCTCCCGCGACCCCGCAACCCGCAACGGCCTGACTCCGAGACCCACCAGCCATCCACTAGCGATGAGTCTCAGCGAGACCTGTCCGCGCCCAGACTCATCGCACAGACGGCAGCCTCGCGAGCGATGAGTCTCAGCGAGACCTGTCCGCGCCCAGACTCATCGCACAGACGGCAGCTTGTGGGGGAGCGCTCGTCGCCGCCGTCTGGATTGGGCGGCTGCGCACGGTCGAATCTGGCACTGGGCACGCCAATCGGCGAGACTGTCGCCTGGGGCTGGAAGGAGCGCAGGTGGAGTGCCGGGGTTGCGGACGTGAGAACAAGGCCGATTCACGTTTTTGTGATGCCTGCGGTAGTGCGCTCGCGGTTCGCTGCCAGGCGTGTGACCGCGAGCTGAGTCCTGACGCCCGCTTCTGCGACGGCTGCGGCACCTCGGTTGCGTCGGGTGGGCCAACGCCACCGGTAGTCGCTCCGTCGCCCGACACCGACGCGGTCCGCAAGACGGTGACCGTGCTGTTCTGCGACCTGGTCGGCTCGACAGCGTTCGCCGAGAGTGTCGACACGGAGTCGGCCCGTGAGGCGATGAGCCGGTACCACTCGATGGCGAAGTCGGTGATCGAAGCCAACGGTGGCACGGTCGCCAAGTTCATCGGCGACGGGGTGATGGCGTTGTTCGGCGTGCCCGAGGTGGCCGAGGACGACGCCGAACGCGCGGTCGCTGCCGGCGCCGCATTGCAGCGCGGCTTCGAGCCGGTACGCGACCACATCGCCAAGCGTTACAACGTCGAGGTCGGCCTGCGTGTCGGCATCAACACCGGCGAGGTCGTCGTCGACGAGGCCGACGCCGACCTGGTGGGCGACGTACTGAACACCGCGGCCAGGTTGGAGTCGGCGTGCACTCCCGGCCAGGTACTCGTCGGCGAGGAGACGTGGCGACTCACCCGTTCGGCGGTCGGCTACGAGCCGCTCGGCGAGGTGACGGTGAAGGGCAAGCGCGACGGTCTCGCCACCTACCAGCTCGTGCTGGCCAATGACGGCAGCGGATTCGCGATCGGTGGCGTCGGGCACCCCGACTCGACCCCGTTCATCGGACGCGACGAGGAGCTCGGACGGCTGCGCGCCCTGTTCGACCAGACCGTGTCGGAGCAACAGGCGCGCCTCGCCACGGTCATCGGATC
>JANPCI010000474.1:0-2258 GCA_031430875.1 Actinomycetes bacterium
CGCCGGTCAGCCGCACCGCATCGCCGATCGCCAAGGGGCCGGCGCCCTCGAGTGTGGCTGACCCTCGGGGCACGAACACGTGGACGTGGCGATCGTCGGGAACGGTGACCGACTCGTCGGGGCCAAGTCGGCCACCCCACAGCACCGCGCCGCGCTGGCGGATCGAGATGGCAGCGTCGTGACCCCTGCCCGACGCAATCGGCACGAGGCCTCCCTTGTCGAGTTCGGCGTTGATGTCGAGTTGCTCGTAGCCGGGGTCGATCGATTCGGTGTCAGGTCGCACCCACATCTGCACGAAGTGGACGTCGTCGCTTCCCGAATTGTTCATCTCCGAGTGCCAGATGCCGGTGCCGGCCGACATCCGCTGGGCGAGCCCGGGGTAGAGGACGCCACGGTTGCGTTCGGAGTCCTTGTGCTCGAGTTCGCCCGACAGCACCCAGGTGACGATCTCCATGTCGCGGTGCGGGTGGGTGTCGAACCCGGATCCGCCGCTGACGATGTCGTCGTTGTTGACGAGCAGGAGCCCGTGACCGGTGTTCGCGGGGTCGTAGTGGCGACCAAAACTGAAGGAGTGCTTGGAGTCGAGCCAGCCGATCTTGGTGGCGGGGCGTTCCGACGCCCGGCGCATGTCGATCACTGCAGCGGTGGAGTTCGTGGTCATGCTCATCAGAACACTTGTGCCCGCAAGGATATTCCGTTCTGCAGGCTGGTTGCGGCTCAGGTCGTTGGACCCTTGCGCGGACACGACTCGGAGAGGAGGCTTGACGATTGACCGAGACATGGAGGTGGTCATCATGCACACGACGTCGATGAAGGAGCCGTCGATGGCGAGCGGGCCGCCGATGGCGAGCGGGCCGCCGATGGTGGCACTGGCTCGTGACGAGCATCTCCTGCGGCCGCTGCTCGACCGGTTCGAGAACGAGCCCGGCGCTGCGTTCGCCTCACGGCGGGAGGGTGACTACTTCGCCGACGTGACCGTGCAGGAGGTCGCAGAAACGGTCCGGAAGGTTGCCCGGGGCCTCGTTGCATCCGGGGTTGCCCCGGGTGATCGGGTCGCGCTCATGTCACACACCCGCCTCGAATGGATGATCCTCGACTATGCGATCCTTGCCGCGGGGGCGGTGACGGTGCCGATCTACGACACGTCGTCGCCTGATCAGGTCCGCTGGATCATGAGTGACAGCGAGGTGGGGATTGTGGTCGTCGAGACGTCTGCGATGGCCGATGTCGTCGAGGCGCTTCGCGCTGACCTCCCGATGTGCCGCGACGTGCTGACCATCGATGCCGGGGCACTCGACGAGCTCGAGTCCCGCGCCGTGAAGGTCGACGACGCTGTGATCGATCAACGGATCGCCGACCTCGATGTCGACTCGATCGCCACGATCATCTACACCTCGGGCACTACCGGACGTCCGAAGGGATGCGTGCTCACCCACGGCAACCTGCGCGCCAACGTCGCGCAGGCGCTCGACGCGCTCGGCGCGGAGCTCCGCCCCGGCGACACCGGGTTGCTGTTCCTCCCGCTCGCCCATGCGCTCACCAAGGGCAATGCTCTGTTCGGAGCGGAGGCAAACGTGACGATCGGGTTGGCGTCGGACGTCGCCCACTTGGTCGAGGAGCTCCAGATGTACCGCCCCACGACCATGGCGGCGGTCCCACGGATTTTCGAGAAGGTGTACAACACCGCCAGCCACGCTGCCCATCAGGACCGCAAAGGCCCGATCTTCGACCGGGCCGCTGATGTGGCGATCAGGTGGTCGCGTGAGCACGCCGCCGGCCGCGTCCGGCCGTGGACCGCGGTCGAGCATCGCCTGTTCGACCGGCTCGTCTACGGAAAGATCCGTCACGCGTTCGGCGGCCGACTGCGGCTCTGCTTCAGCGGTGGGGGGCCGCTCGGCGAACGACTCACCCACTTCTTCGCCGGTGTCGGCGTGCAGATCTACGAGGGGTACGGACTCACCGAAACGAGCCCGACGCTCACCCTCAACCGACCGGGAGCATGGAGGCCCGGCACAGTCGGTCGGCCGCTCGCGGGGACCTCCATCAGTCTCGCCGCCGACGGCGAGATCCTCGCCAAGGGTCCACAGGTGTTCCGGGGGTACTGGCACAACGAGACGGCGACCGCCGAGGTGTTCGACAGCGACGGCTGGTTCCGCACCGGCGACATCGGTGAACTCGACGAGGAGGGCTACCTGCGGATCACCGGCCGCAAGAAGGAGTTGATCGTGACCGCCGCCGGCAAGAACGTCGCGCCTGCA
>JANPCI010000475.1:0-6948 GCA_031430875.1 Actinomycetes bacterium
CATCGCCCAGCCGTACGCCGTGCCTGAATAGTCGCGTCGCCCCACCCGGAACGAACGACCCTGCCGCTCCGCCTCCTGTTCGGTGAGGCCGACCGTGGCGATCTGGGGGTTCGAGAACACCGCACTCGGAACCGCCTTGTAGCTCTGGTGGCGGATGTCGTCGGGATGGGCGATGTTCCAGAAGGCCACCGCCGCCTCCGCGTTCGCAAGATGCTTGAGCTGATAGTTGTTGGCAAGATCGCCGATCGCCCAGATACCGGGCACATTCGTGGCCATCGTGTCGTCGACGGCAACGGTGCCGTGGTGGTGGCATTCGATGCCCGCAGCATCGACGTTGAGGAGATCGCTGTTCGGCTCGCGACCGGTGGCGACGAGCAGTTCGTCGACCACCGACTCGCCGACCGCACACGTGATCTTAATGCCGTCGGCCACCCGCTCGACCTTGGTCGGCACATGACCGAGCATGAGATCGGCTCGTTGTGCGAAGACCTCGGTGAACCGCGCCGAGACGTCGCGGTCGAACTCACGCAACAGGGTATTCGAGCGGTTGAAGAGTGTCACCTGCGAGCCCAAGCCCGAGAAGACATGGCCCATTTCGACCGCAATGAATCCTCCGCCGATGATGCCGAGGCGCTTCGGGAATTCCGCCAGTCGCATGATCGAGTCGGACGTGTGGAATCCCGTTTCCATCAGCCCAGCGATCGGCGGGACAACTGGTCGAGCGCCGGCCGCGAGCAGAATATTCGGAGCGGTGATCCGGCGGCCCTCGACATCGAGGGTGCGCTCATCGACGAAGTCGGCGGTGCCTTCGATGAGCGTCACGTTCGGCGTGCCGTTCGCTCGGTACTCGCGTCCGCCCTGCGCGATCGGATCGATGCGCCCGAAGACACGGTCTCGGATCGCCGACCAGTCGGCTCCGTTGAACTGCGTGTCGATGCCGAGCTTCGCCGACGTCGCCGATGCAACGGCGACGTCGGCGGGATAGACGAACATCTTCGAGGGGATGCATCCACGATTGAGGCACGTGCCACCGAACACGTCGCGTTCAACGAGGGCGATCCGCCAGTCGTCGAGGTACGACGGGATCGAGTTCCCCGATCCACTCCCCACGATGATCAGGTCGAACGCTTCAGCGGTCTGTTCGATGCTCACGAAAGGGACCCAACCGTGCAGGCACATGATTCCTTCCCGTTGGCGAAGTCGTCGCCGATCGGGCAGGGTTGGGGCGTGGTGGAACGACGGACAGGTGACGGGTTCATGCGATGCAGCGACGGACACGTCCGCTGGGGCGTCTACGGCGCCGCCGGCGTGGTGTTCGTGGTTCACGACATGCACGGCTCGCCGTTGGTGATGCTGCAGAAGCGATCGGCAATGGCCCACGAGGGTGGCAACTGGTCGTGCGCCGGCGGCGCACTCGATCTGGGCGAGACCGCGTTCGAGGGGGCGCTCCGGGAAGCCACCGAAGAAGTCGGGCGGCCGCCGGGTGTTCCCCGACTGCTCGGCCAGTACGTGTTCGAGCCGGCGACCGACTGGAAGTACACGACGATCGTGGTGGAAGTCGACACGTTGTTCGGTTCGTCACTCAACTTCGAGACCGATGAGGTCGACTGGTTCCCGCCCGACCAGGTGGAACTCCTCCCACTGCACTTCGGCTTCGCCGCCGCCTGGCCCCACCTCCGCGCCATCATCGAATGAGACGCCGCCCTTGAATTGACGTCCGGAACCAAGGCCCTGGCCCGCGTCCTGGTCTCGTAGCATCGAGGGATGGCCACGCACACTGTCAACGGCACGTGCCACCACGACTGTCCCGACACGTGCGGTTGGACCGTCACGGTCGACGACACAGTGGGCGAAAGGCCAGGCGCTGCTGCAGTCGCGGTGAAGTTGCGCGGCAACCCCGACCACCCGTACTCCGCCGGTGAGCTGTGCCCAAAGGTCAACCGCTTCATCGACCGCGTGTACGACCCCGACCGGATCTTGCACCCACTCCGCCGAATCGGCCCCAAGGGATCAGGTGAATTCGAACAGATCACGTGGGCCGACGCGCTCAGTGAGATCGCCGACCGGCTGCATGCAACGATCGCCGAGCACGGCGCCGAGGCCGTACTCCCTTTCTCCGACGCCGGCAACCAAGGCCTCCTCGCCATGATGGGGATCAACGCCCGGTTCTTCGCGCACATGGGGGCTTCGAAGCTTCTGCGGGCCATCTGCGGGCCAACTGTTGGCGCGGGCCTCCGGATGACGAACGGCACCGGCCGCGGCATGGATGCGTTGGAACTCGAGCACTCGAAGCTGATCCTGCTGTGGGGTACGAACACCCGGTTGACGAATCGCCACCTGTGGCCGACCATCGAGCTGGCTCGCAAGCGGGGCGCCCGACTCGTGGTGATCGATCCGATCCGCACCCTGACAGCCGAGGCAATCGACGAGACCCGCGGTGACCGGTTCATCCAGCCGCTCCCCGGCACCGACATCGCCATGATGCTGGCGATGATGCACGTGATCATCCGTGACGAACTCACGAACGACACGTGGATCGCCGAACACACCATGGGCTACGACGAACTGCGCAATGCGGTGGCCCAGTGGACTCCCGACCGCGCGGCTGAAGTCACCGGCGTCGACGCCGACGTCATCGAACAACTCGCTGTCGACTACGCAACTGTTCGCCCGGCGGCCATCCGAACACTGATCGGTGCGGAGCATCACGAGAACGGCGCAATGTTCTTCCGCACCCTTGGCTGCCTTCCGGCGCTCACCGGGGCGTGGGCAGAACGTGGCGGCGGTATCGCAAAGAGTGTCGGTTCCTACGCCGATGCGCTCGTCGACGTCCGCGCGCTGTTCCGGCCGGAACTCGAACGTGCAGGCGGTCGCGTCGAACCCCGAGTACTCAACATGAGTCGCCTCGGCAACATCCTCACCACACCCCATGCCGGTGAAGCATCGGGCCCGGGCGTGCACGCGCTGATCGTGTGGAACTGCAATCCGCTCGCCACGGTGCCCCGCGCCGAGCTCATCCGGGCAGGAATGGAACGCACCGACCTCTTCACCGTCGTCCACGAACAGTTCCTCACCGACACCGCCCGCTACGCCGACATCATCCTGCCTGCCACCACGCAGATCGAGAGCATCGACGTGGTGCTGCCATGGGGCCACCTCTGGGCCGGCTGGAACGGCGCGGCGATCGAGCCACTCGGCGAGTCGTGTTCGAACACCGAGTTCTTCCGCCGTCTGGCCGCCGCAATGGAATACACCGAACCGAGCCTGTTCGATGACGACGACACGCTGTTGCGAGACGCGCTGCCAACCGTCGACCTCGACGAACTACGCCGCGTCGGCTGGGTTCGTGTTCCCTATCCCGACGATGGCCGTCCGTTCGGCGACGGAGAGTTCGAGACCGCATCCGGGCGCGTCGAGTTGGCCTCTGATCAACTCGAACGGATGGGCCAACCGCGGGTGCCGACGTTCGTTGCGCCGCACGAGGGCCCCGGCGGTGAGCTGTTCGAGCGCTACCCGCTGCAGTTGCTCACCCCGAAGCACCACACACGGTTCCTCAACTCGGGCTACTCGCAGCTCCCCAAACACGGGCCCGCCGAGGGTGGGCCGTTCGTCGAGCTCGACGCGGCCGACGCCACTGCTCGTTGTCTGGTCGACGGCGAACTCGCCCGTGTCTGGAACGACAGGGCATCGGTCACCGTTCCCGTCAAAATCACCGAACGCCTACGCCCCGGTGTCGTCGCCATCCCGTTCGGCTGGTGGAGCCGTCATCACCCCGACGGCAAGGTCGCCAACAGCCTCACCAACGACACCCTCACCGAGTGGGGCGGCGGTGTCGCCTACAGCGACACACTCGTCGAGATCGAAGCGCTCGACCGCTGACGGTGTTACATGCGGGGTCAGACCCCAGACGTAACACGTCGTGGGCGTGTCCACGTTGGCTTGGGGGCAGTCGGTAACCTGCGGGCATGCCCGGTGACCTGATCTACGCGTTCAGGGTCATGAGGCTCCCGCTCCTCGATGCAGGAGGAGCACCCATTGGACGCATCGAAGACATCGTCGCCATCCCCGGACGGGCCGGCAAGGGGAACGAACCGGCAATCCCGCCGCGCATCGTCGGATTCGTCGCCAGCAGTCAGCGCCGACGGATCTTCGTGAATGCCAACCGTGTCGCCGATCTCAACAGCGACGGCGCCCGCCTGCGCAGCTGGGACGTCGACCTCAACCCGTTCAAACCTCGCGTCGGTGAGGTCCTCATCGGTGCCCAACTGATCGACCGGCGCATCGGCGACGAGACCGTCAGCGACATCGCACTTCGCAGCCAGGACGATGCCCGTCTCCCCTACTGGGTGATCGACAAGGTCCGCCTCGCGCGCAAGAGCTTGCTACGGCGACGCCCGAGCTATCGACTCGTCGACTTCGACGAGGTGCCGGCTCTGTTCGACACCCCGACCGAAATGCAGGCCGAAGCGGCTCGACTGCGTGACTTCCATCCCGCCGAAGTGGCCGCCGTCGTCCGAGCGCTCCCCCTCGACCAACGCCGTCAGCTCGCCGAGGCGATGGACGACGAGCGACTCGCCGACGTGCTCGAGGAACTCCCCGAGGAGGAACAGGTCCGCATCGTCGAGCAACTCGACCGTGATCGCTTGGTTGGCGTGTTCGACGAGATGGAATACGACGACCTTGCCGACCTGCTCGGCGAGATGGCGCCGGACGACCAGGAACGCATGCTCGGTGTCATGGACGTCGACGACGCCGACGTCGTGCGCCGCCTGCTGTCCTACGAGGAAGGCACCGCTGGCGGTCTGATGACACCGGAGGTGATCATTCTCGGCCCCGACGCCACGGTCGCCGAGGCCCTCGCCCAGATCCGCGACCCCGACTGGGTCGTCAGCATCGCCGCTCAGGTGTTCGTCACGAACGCCCCGTTCAAGGCACCGACCGGCAAACTCATCGGTGTCGTGCACGTCCAGCGGCTCCTTCGTGAGCCGCCGCCGATGAGCCTCGGTCGCCTCGTCGCCGACGACCCCACCGTGGCGCCGGACAGCACCGACCGTGAAGTCGCCGAAATGCTCGCCAGCTACGACCTGCTGGCGGTTGCCGTGACCGACGAGGCCGAACGTCTTCTCGGAGCCGTCACCGTCGACGACGTCATCGACCGGATGCTCGGTGACGGTTGGCGCACCACGCAGCGGCGGCGGCGCGGGGCCGACCTCGGTTCGAGCGGCCAAGCAGAACGCAGCGCTGCGGCGGTGGAGTTGTGAAGCGCCGCGGCGACCTCACCACCCCGCGTGCGGCCGGCCGCGTGGGGGTGTCCTACGACTCCGATGCATTCGGCGCATTCAGCGAGTCGATCGCCAGGTACCTCGGCACTGCCCGGTACCTCGTGTGGCAGACGGTGGTCGTCATCGTCTGGCTCCTGTTGAACACGGTCGCCAGCGAGAGCCTGCAGTTCGACCCGTGGAGCCGCGGTCTCGTACTGCTGACCCTCGTGCTGTCGCTCCAGGCCTCCTACGCGGCGCCGCTCATCCTGCTCGCGCAGAATCGTCAAGAACAGCGCGACCGGATCACCGGTGAGAACGACCGCGACGTAGCCGAACGCACGCAGGCCGACACCGAGTTCCTCGCCCGCGAAATCGCCGGTGTCCGACTCGCACTGTCCGACATGGTCACGGGTGAAGCATTGGACGACAAGCTCGAACACCTGACCGAGGTCGTCGAACGGCTCGCCGAGCAAATCGCCCAGTTGACGATCGCCGAGTCGACGATCGCTGAGTTGCCGGTCGAGGGTGCAGCGAGCGAGATGCCCGCGCCCAGTGATCAGGGCGTCACGGATTCGCCCTGATCCTGCGCTCGGAGGGCACGCCGGTGAACTCCTGGAGTCGCACTCCCGCCTCGATGACGGTGCGCAGGAGCGCCACCGTGTCGAGCGACGGATCACCCGCTCGAACAACACCGGGCTGCAGCCGCCCATCGACGGCCGCTGACGCAAACGCAATGGCCGTGGCCGCAGCGGCCGTTCCGACCAACTCGGCGGCGCCGGCGATCAAGGTGAGGCGTCCGCCAGACTCGTCGTTGCCTCGAACCTCAACTCGAACCGCTCCGACGCCGCCCTCACGGTGAGGTGGGCTCAGCATCGGTAGCCAGGCCGTGAACCGGTCACGACGGTTGGCCGACAAGCGTGCACTCACTCGACCAACCTGCGGAAACGCCTCATGCAACAGCACCGGCGACGGAAGTTCCGCGCGGTAACAGTCGTAGGGGCCGACCGGCTCGGGGAAATAGCAGAGTTCGCGCCCTGAGCCTGCCGGACGCTGAATCCAGGTGCCGTTGCGGAAGCCGACCGCAACGCCGCGCAGTGCTCGGTGCTGCTGACGAGCGCATGACGGGCCGGCGGTGCCGTGGAACGCGATGTGGATCTCATCGCAGCTCGCCAACTCCGACACCAGCAAACGAGCGAGCAGACCCGTGAGACCGGGCGACATCCCGGCCCCGACCACCAACGGAACACCGCTCGCGAGAGCCAGGTGGTCGAGATCGGCAAGAGCACGCACATCTGCGAGGTCGTCACTCACGGAGACAACAGCAATCCCCGCATTCAGAAAAACTGAGGCGGGCGAGGCGTGCCCCCCACTCTGTGCGAGTACGACAACGTCGAGGTCCTCACGCGGGCGACGCTGCGTCCGAAGATCGACGTCGACCACCTCGACGTCACCAATCACGGTCTCCAGGCGACGCGCGATGCGATCACCCACCACGCCGCGGCCGACGACACCGACACGGGCCATCAGGGCTCCGGGAGTTCCAACGGGCGCCAGCCACCGTGTTGCGGGGGGGTCCCACCGGTTCCCTTCACGCGCAGCACCGCTGCAGCCAGGCCCATCATGAAGATGGCGGAGAATGCACGTCGAAGGAACTTCATCCGAACGCGCAGGCTACTCGGCCCACGAC
>JANPCI010000476.1:0-2692 GCA_031430875.1 Actinomycetes bacterium
TCGGGGTGTTGTTCCGCTGCGGGTCCCACGGACCGCCGCTGGACTTCCCGGTGACCAGCACGAGTGTGGGGCTCAAGATGGTGGTGACACCGGTGCCCTGAGCGCTGATGTGTTGTGCCGACGTGCCGAACCAGGGCGCAACGGTGAGGTCGATCTTGAACGCCCAGTCATAGGCCGTCGAGCTGATGCCGGTGACGGCGACCTCGGTGTGGCCTTGCCAGGTGCGGATTCGGTCGTGGCGGAGGTTGACGTCGTGGTCGACATCGACACCTCCGTGGTTCGTGGTGCGGTGGGAGGAGGTACCGGCCCGAGCGATCACACCTCTGGGGTCTCGTCGTCCACCGCCCGCTGTTGAGTGACGGGATCACGTCGACGACCTCTGACCCCTCTGCCCCATTGCCCCTGATGCATCAGTGGGGTAGTGTGCACATGATGGGTACCTCATTCCTCGTCGAAAAGGACAGCCGCGGTCGCGTGTCGCTCGGCCAGGTGCTCACCGAACAGCGATATCTGGTGACCGTCGATCTCAGTGGCCGGGTGATTCTCGAGCCGGCCGTTGTGATGACTCGAACCGAGGAACGACTCCTCGCCGATCCGGCGTTCCGAAGCGCGATGACCACGGCAGCATCGGAGCCGACCGAAGTGCTCGATCTCGACTCGATCTGAGCCTGCGGATGCTGGCGCTGCGCGCAGCCAGGATTGCTACGTCGCAGCTCGCCGCACTCCGGCGGGCCAATCCCGAACTGTTCTCGGTGGTTGCTGCTCGAATCCAGGCGATCCGGGACGACCCCGGGGGGCCCAACGCCGGTCGCGTGTTCATGCTTGACGACGGGACCTCGGCCCGACTCGCCACATACTTCGATGTCGCTGCACGTCGCGACCTCGTGCTCGTGTGGAAGATCGACGTCGAGGACGATGTTCCCACGATGACGTTGATCCGCGCCGAGCACGTCGACTGATCGAGGTTGACGACTCGCCACGCATGTGCACCGAACTCGGTTGATCGACTCAGAGTCAACCACCGTTGTCAGTCGTGGTGGTCGCTGTCGTGTCGTCGTCGGTGATGCAATCGTGGGTGGTGCAGAGCACGCCCGGAACCTCCAGCCTCCCGGCAGCGGCGGTTCGCCTGAATCAGCTCAGCGATCGCGTTTGTCGTGACATTCCCCGTTCGTAACCAGATCACCTTTGGCGGGGCTCCATGAAGAAATGCGTACTGGCGGAAGTCGGAGTCCTTGGAGGCGACGCGACAGGTTCTGGTCGAGGAGCAACCTCACGTAGAGGTGGCGAGCCGACGCTCACGCACGGCGGCGAACTCGAGCGCAGCACGGACGTGGTCAGCCGTCAGCTCAGGGAAGTCAGCGACGATGTCGTCGGTGGTCATGCCTGCGGCGAGAGACTCGAGCACGTCGTACACCGCGATGCGCGTCCCGACGAGCGGTGGCTTGCCGCTGCGCACCCAGGTGTGCTCTCGATCAACTACAAGCAACGCATCGACCAGAGCGTACGACTGTTTGCCGATCGGCGCAGTGGCTCGGAAGTGATGGTCGAGGAAGGTCCGAGTCGCGGTCGGGTGACGAGCCGGCGCCGGGCCCGAGCGACTGTCCGCTACTGAGTTGTGTGCGGTGATGTCAACCCCGGCGATGCGACGGACCACGCAACGCTCGGGGCCGTTCGTCGTCGTGATGAGGTGTGGAACGACGAGTTCCTCGTCGCGGCTCAACGATCGATAGTCCGGTAATCGAGGCCGAGGTCGGACATCGCTGCTCGGATGCCGGGGCCGTCGTCGCCGCTCCAGACGTACAGCGGGGCCGCGAGGTGTTCCGCCGCAGCGACGCTTTCTGCGCCGAGCGTTGACACGCGATGAGCATCAGCGATCTCCGCCATGCGATAGGCGAGCGCGCTGAGCGGGATGATCCGGATGTCGTTGGGTAGTGCGAGAAGGTTGGCTCCGAGTGCCTGGCGTTGCTCGGCGGTCCATCCCCCGGTGAGCGCACGCCCGCGAGCCGAGACCACGCTCTTCGACAGCCGATAGAGATACAGGTTGGTGGTCGCGGGTTCGTGTCGGTCGAGAACATCCGCAAGCTCCGCCGGAAGATCGCCGGCGACCAGATCTCGCAGCAGGTGGTCGTCGAGGATCGCCCAACTCACGTTGTTGCCAGGTCGGGGTCTTCCTCGAGCGATCGCACGAACGCGGCGTGCTGGTCACGGGTCACGAGATCATCGAACAGTTGTCGACCGGTGCCCTTTGGCACGGTCAGCACGCCGAAGCCGAGATCGATGACATCAACCGGTCCCCCCTTGTCGAGGTGCCATCGGTGGCGCGCTCCAGCGGGGAGTGACATCTGGCCGGATGCTGAAACGAGATACTCCTGGACACCCATGAGGAGAATCTACTTGGTAGCCGCCCCGTAGGTACCAAGTATCCGCCGGGACGAAGACGTGCGGTCGGCTGACAGCTGACCAATCGATGGGCTCAACGAACCGCCACCGGTGCTTGGGTACGTCTCGTTGTGGCGGACGCCGGCCCACCCAGTGTGGTTGCGCGACCGGCGTCACCGCCCGATGGTCATCTTGCGCTGACGCACACGGTGATCGTCTTCGGGCCGCCGCCGGCGCGCAGTGCGTACTCGAGGCCGCTGACGATCGTGTACGCGTTTGGCGGGGTGTTGGCGTCGACGGGCGTCGCCGAGTA
>JANPCI010000477.1:0-2402 GCA_031430875.1 Actinomycetes bacterium
CGACGCCGAGCGCGCCGGCGCCGCGGTGGTCAACTTGCTGCGTCTCGGCATCACGCCGCGTCAGATCATGACGAAGGCGGCCTTCGAGAACGCCATCGCTGTCACCTCGGCGCTCGGCGGATCGACCAACGCTGTGCTGCACCTCCTGGCGCTCGCGAACGAGGCACGGGTGCAACTCGATCTCGACGACTTCAACCGCATCGCCGACAAGGTGCCCCACATCGCCGACATGAAGCCGGGCGGCAAGTTCCACATGAGCGATCTCGACCGTGTCGGCGGCGTGCCCGTGGTGCTGAAGATGCTGCTCGACGCCGGCCTGCTGCATGGCGACGTGATGACGGTGACCGGAAAGACCATGGCGGAGAACCTCGCCGAGATCGATCCGCCGGCAGCCGACGGCGTGGTCGTGCATCCGCTCGACGCGCCGATCCACACGGCCGGTGGCATCAACATTCTCACCGGCACGCTGGCGCCGAAGGGTGCGGTCGTGAAGGTTGCCGGGCTGTCCGATGCGCAGATGCACTTCGAGGGCCCGGCGCGAGTGTTCGACGACGAGTCGTTCGCGATGGAGGCGATCCTCGCCGGCTCGATCCAGCCCGGCACCGTCATCGTGATCCGCTACGAAGGCCCCAAGGGTGGCCCGGGTATGCGTGAGATGCTCGCCATCACCGGCGCGCTCAAGGGTGCCGGCCGCGGTTCCGACTGCGCACTGATCACCGACGGCCGGTTCTCCGGCGGCACCTGGGGTTTCTGCATCGGCCACGTCGCCCCGGAGGCCGCACTGGGAGGTCCGATTGCCTTCGTTCGAGATGGTGATCTCATTCGCGTCGATGTCCCGTCGAAGTCTCTCGACCTGCTCATCGACCACACCGAGCTCGCCAATCGGATGGATGGCTGGACTCCGAACCCGCCTCGCTACACCTCGGGTGTGCTCGGCAAGTACGCCAAGCTCGTGCAAGGCGCCGAGACCGGAGCCATCACAAACACCCTCTGACCATCAATCGCGACGATCAGCGGCGTCGGAGGGCGAGGGGCAGGATTGCTGTTAGGCCGGTCACGACGAGTGCGCCGGTTGCGCCGAACACCGTGTACTGGCTCTCGACGTCGACGCCTGCCGAGGTCGTGATCGCCCACCCGGTCGCCCAGCACACTGCGAGGAACGGTGCCCACGCAGCGGCGCCCCACGTGCTGATCGACGTGGACCGTGCAAGGACCAATGTCTGCGCGATGCCGATTGCGACGCCGCTGATTGCGCCTTGGAAAGCGAGCGAGCGGAGCGATGTGTCGAAGTCGACCAAGGTGGCACCGATCGCCAATCCGACGGACAGGCCGATCGTCGTGGCTGCGATCCAAGGCAGCCGAGGGAGTGCGTGCGACGCCAGCGATTGGGCCGCCCCGATGACGACGCCGGTCAGTGCACCGCCGGCAAGCGCCGCGGCCGTCGAGTCGATGGCGCCGACGGTCGACATCGCCACGAGTCCGCCGATCGGAAATCCGAGGAACCCCAACATCCAGCGTCCCACGACGGGCCAGCTTCGTGTTGTCGTCCGGTGAGAGCGGGGGACGGCCACGGTGCTCATGCCGCTCCCGCAATCGTGGTGATCTCGTTGCTCATCGTGGCATCGAACGCCGCATCCAGTGGTGTTGAGTGGTCACCGAAGCTGCGCACGTAGTCGGAGTGATCGACGACGAAGTCGTGCTCGAACTCGTAGGCCATCTCCACCATCTCCCGCATGGGCGGAACGAAGGTTCCGATCGCACGAAGCTGCCATTTTGCGATGCGGCGCACCTTCGGCGAGGTCCCGGCAGCTCTCGCAGCTAGCTCGACGAGCGTGCGCTGGCTGACCGCTGGAGCGTTCGGCACGTGCCACGCACGTCCCCACGAATCGGGCTCGGCGGCGAGCCGAACCATCGCCGCGGCGAGGTCGGGCACATACGTGACGGAGTGCAGCGCATCAGGGTCGCCGAGGAGGTCGACCTTCTTGCCGGCCTTCACCTGCGAGACGAAGCGCTCGCCGAAGGCAGAGCCATCGACATGCGGTCCGAAGAAGTCAGATGCCCGCGCGGTAACCATGCGGATCCGCCCGGCTTGATGCGCCTCGACGAGATCGAGCGACATCCGGGCGCGCACGGCACCCTTGTTGGTGGTGGCCGACAGGGGCAGCTGTTCGGTCAACGGACCGCTGACGTCGCCGTAGCCGTACAGGTTCTCGACGACGACGAGCAACGAGCCGGACACAGCGACGCCGTCGACGATGCCAGCCTGGAGGGCGGGGAACTCCTCGGCCCAGCGGTGGTACTCGGGCTGCGCACACTGATACACGACGTCGGCGCCATCGAGGACCTGGCGGAGTGCCGCAGCGTCGGTGGTGTCAGCGCGTCGGGCGTCGGCGCCGGGGATC
>JANPCI010000478.1:0-5475 GCA_031430875.1 Actinomycetes bacterium
GGTGCTGGGCTACGAACAGGCGCTCGGCTACCTGGTGGCGCAGCGTCCGCTCGACAAGGACGGGATCACGGCGGCGGTGCTGATGGCCGAGATTGCCGCAGTGGCGGCGGCCGACGGCGTGACACTCCAGGATCGTCTTGATTCGATCGCCGACCGGTTCGGCCGCTATGTCACCGCCGAGTTGTCGATCAAGATGCCGCCAGCCGATGGCGCCGCGTGGGTGGCCGCGATCGAAGCCGACCCGCCGTCGGAGATCGGTGGCCGGGCGGTGACTGCAGTGACCAGCTACCCCGAGGCCGGCCTGGTGCGGCTGATGCTCGACGGCGGTGTTCGACTTCAGATCCGCCCCAGTGGCACCGAACCCAAAGTGAAGCTCTACGCCGAAGCCGTCGACCTCCCCCGCTCCGAACTGGATCGCTTGTTGTCCACCGTTACATCCGGGGTCAGACCCCAGATGTAACACCCTCAGCCGACCAGCGACAGGGTGATCTCGACTGCCTTGCAGACTTCGTTGCGGGTGGCGACGGCCGAACGAGCGCGCGAGAGGGCCGTTCTGTACGCCCCCCGTGTCGGAATCTCGAGTACTTCTGCCACCGTGACCGCATCGAAACCACCGAGTAGATCGACAGCAGCAAGGGTCGTCAGTCTGACCATCGCGGACAGTTCGCTGTCAGTGGTGGCCGTGACTTCCAGGAGCACGAGCCGGGCGGCTTCTCGCACGGCAATGACCGTTTCGTTCGTCCGTTGTCCCGTGGAACGGTGGTTCGGTCCCTGGACGAATCTGTCGAAGTCGGATCGATCACCTCCGAATCGGTCGAGGATGACGGAGGTGGTCAGCCAAGTTGGGCGTTGCCTCAACCCTAGGTACGTGCGGTGACTCGACCACCGGTAGGTCGAGAGGTCGTTCACCCCGTCGATGTCAAGGGCGTTGCGATGGATGTACCGACAAGCGTTGAGCAGGTAGGTCTCGTCGGTGATCAAGCGCGAGTGGAATCGGCCACGGAAGATCGGCCCGTCACGCCCGTGTCGATCGTTCACGTGGCGCGTGAACAGCGACGAGAATCGTTGCATAGCGGGCGACAATCCGCCGTTCGGGCAGTGCAACAGCCAGTGGAAGTGGTTGTCCATCAGGCAATAGGCGTGAACTTCGATCTCGAAGCGTTCGTGGATCTCGCCGAGTCGCTGTCCGACCTCGATCCTGTCGTTGTCATCGAAGAAGACGGAGGCTCGGTTGGCCCCACGATTCATCACGTGGTGCCAGCCGTCATCGGGGTCGGGGCGCGGTGGTCGAGGCATCCATGGATTATGAACGAGGGGTGTTACATCTGGGGTCTGACCCCGGATGTAAGGGTCAGGCGGGGGTGCCGAATTGACGGTCGCCGGCGTCGCCGAGGCCGGGGACGATGAAGGCGTGCTCGTTGAGGTGGTCGTCGATGGCAGCGGTCACGAGATGGATCGACAGCCCCGCTGCTTCGAGGGCGGCGATTCCCTCCGGTGCGGCCAACGCGCAGACCACCGTGATCGGCGTCGGGGCGCCGCGCGCCAGCAGCAGTTCGACCGCGCTGATCAACGACCCGCCGGTGGCGAGCATCGGGTCGAGCACGATCACGGGGCGACCGGCGAGCGATTCGGGCAGCTTGTTGACGTACGGCTCGGGCTGGTGGGTCTCCTCGTTGCGGGCCATGCCGATGAAGCCGATGTCGGCGTTCGGCAGCAGTTCCTGCGCCGGGCCGACGAACCCGAGCCCGGCCCGCAGGATGGGAACGACCACCGGTTGCACGGCGATGCGGCGAGCCGTCGCGGTGGTGAGGGGAGTCTCGACGGTGCCGTCGACCGTCGGCAGGTTCTTGGTTGCCTCGGCGATCAGTAATCCACCGATGCGCTCGAGGTTCTGGCGGAACAGGGCGTTGGGGGTGTCACGGTCGCGGATCTGGGCGAGCGCATCGGTGCACACCGGATGATCGACGAGCGTTGTGGTGATCGCCATGTCAGGCCGCCCCGAGCGACAGCTCGGACTTGAGGATCGAATAGCGGGGCTTGATGACACCGTTGATCAGCTTCAGGCGTTCGGGGAACGGAGCGAACGACGACTTCATGGCGTTCACCGTCAGCCACTCGAAGTCGTCGAGGCCCCACTCGAATGCCTCGGCGAGCTTGTGCAGCTCCTTGGTCATCGACGTATTGCTCATCAGTCGGTTGTCGGTGTTGACCGTCACCCGGAACCGCAGGCGGCGAAGCATTCCGATCGGGTGGTCGGCGATCGATGCCACGACGCCCGTGTTCACGTTCGATGTTGGGCACAGTTCCAACGGGATACGCCGATCGCGGATGTAGGTGGCGAGCCGGCCGAGCTTCTCCGTGCCGAGCCCGTCGCCGGGGTCGATGTCGTCGACGATGCGCACCCCGTGGCCCAGACGTTCGGCGCCGCAGAACTGCACTGCCTCCCAGATCGACGGGAGTCCGAAGGCTTCGCCGGCATGGATCGTGGAGTGGAAGTTCTCGCGGTTCACGTACTGGAACGCATCGAGGTGCCGCGACGGCGGGTAGCCCGCTTCAGCGCCGGCGATGTCGAAGCCCACGACGCCGGCGTCGCGATATCGAACCGCCAACTCCGCGATCTCCAGGCTTCGAGCTGCCGTCCGCATCGCCGAGGCAATGGCGTAGATCGTGAGGTCGGTGTCGGCGGACCCCCGACGAAATCCGTCGAGCACCGCCTCCATCACCTCGTCGAGCGTGAGGCCCTTCTCGGTGCTGAGCTCAGGAGCGAATCGCACCTCGGCGTACACCACGCCGTCGTTGGCGAGGTCCTGGGCGCACTCGTACGCCACGCGTTCGATTGCGTCACGGTCCTGCATCACGCCGACGGTGTGGGCGAAGGTTTCGAGGTAGAGCACGAGGTCGTTGCGCTTGGCTCCCCGGTTGAACCAGGTGGCGAGGTCGTCGACGTCGGTCGTCGGCAGATCCTTGTAGCGGTACTCCTGTGCGAGTTCGATGACAGTACGGGGTCGGACGCCCCCGTCGAGGTGGTCGTGGAGCAGTGCCTTGGGCGCCCGCTGGATGAGTTCGGCCAGTGACATGGCCACACGCTACCGACTGCGACGAGGGTGTCTCAGCGGGCGGACGAGAGCGAACGCAGTGGCATGTCTGGGGGTCGCTGTAACCAGTTCCATGCCGGGTACTCGGCCGAACCCGAGATGCAGTGCAGCGAGTAGGCGTGGCGACTCACGCCAGACCGGTTGACACCACTCCAGTGCGGCAGGCGTCCGTGCAGTACGACCATCGTGCCGGCGCTCACCTCAAGTGGCACGAGCGTGTCGCCGATCGGCGGTGCTTCGGGCATCGGCATCGAGTCGAGCGGCTCGAAGAGGGTCCCGTCGTCGGTGGCGTTGCGCTTGAACAACTGGCGTAGCGGCCCTTCGTGTCCGCCCGGTTCAGCCCACAGGCATCCGTTGTCGAGCGTGGCATCTTCGATCGCGAACCAGAATCCGGTGACGGTCATGGGGTCGGTGTAGAGGAACGTCGCATCCTGATGACAGCCCACCTCGCCGCCGATGCGCGGCTGCTTGAAGATGTACATCGACTGCAGGGCGAGGGCATCGACCAGTCCGATATCGGCAGCGGCCTCGGCCATGTCGGGGTTGTAGGCGAAGCGCTCGAACTCCTCGTCCAGGTCGTGTTGTGCGTGGCCGATCTTGTTGATGCTCAGCTCTTTCGCCTGGATCAGCTCGCCGTCGGGTCCGAACGCCTCCTCTTCGAAGAAGCACCACGTGCTCGATCCGCTGGCCAGGAACTCACCGTTGGAGATGCGTTCCTCTTCGTTGGTGGTGAACACCGACAGCTCCTCCGATGGCTCCCACGTTTCGACGATCTCCAGCGCCCGGGCCCGGAGTTGTTGGCACGCATCGACCGACACGAAGCCGGGCAGGACGAGAAACCCGTCACGTTGATACGACGCGATCTGCTCGGAGCTCAGCACGCTGCGATCGTACCGCCACCTGCAAACGTCACGTTTGACCCGGCACCGTGTGACGGCTGAACCTGGCATCGTGGTCTCGCTAGCCTGGCGGTTGTGGAATTGACCGTCCTTGGCAACACCGTGCGACACCCGATCGAACACGTCGAGGTGTTTCCCGCGCCGGCGCACGTCACGGTGGTGCGATTCACCACCGACGAACTCTCGTCGATCTGTCCGGTGACCGAACAGCCGGATCTCTCGTCGGTCGTGATCGAGTACGTGCCGGACCAGTTGTGTGTCGAGTCCAAGAGCCTCAAGCTCTACCTGTGGGGGTTCCGTGACCGCGCCGTGTTCGCCGAAGCACTCGCCGCTGAAATCGCGGAGGAGGTCATGGTGACGGCCAGGCCAAAGTCGGTGACCGTCACGCTGACGCAACGGCCTCGTGGAGGTATCGAGGTGATGGCGGTCGCTCAATTCCCGAGCTGACCGATCACAACGCCGGTGCGGCCGTTCTGCGCTCAGTCGAGGTCGTAGTGTTGCCCGAGCGCCTTGGGGGGACGTGAACCACGTCCGAAGCTCGCAACGACGATCAGCGTCACGAGGAACGGCGCCATCTCGAGGAACTCGCTGGGGATGCCGGTACCGAGGAAGCTGAACTTCAGCGCAAGCGCATCGGCGAACCCGAAGAGCAGCGCCGCGATCAAGGCCCCGAATGGGTTCCAGCGTCCAACGATCACCACAGCCAGTGCGATGAAACCTCGGCCGTTCGTGATGTTCTCGTTGAATCGTCCGACATCGGCGGTCCACCACGAACCGGCGAACCCGCCGATCGCGCCGGCCATCGCAACGTTGCGGTAGCGCCGGCGGATCACGTCGATTCCGAGTGTGCCCGCTGCCTGGGGTTGCTCACCGACCGCCCGGGTCTGCAGGCCCCACTTCGTGCGGAACAGCGACCAGCCGATGATGCACACCAGAGCGAGCGCCACGTAGACGTAGAAAGTCTGTTCGAAGAGGATCGGCCCGATGACTGGGATGTCGGACAGGATCGGAACGTGCCATTCCGACACCGTCGCCACACCGTTGTAGTCGGGGTTCTGTGTCAGGACTCGCGCGTCGAGGAACGACGTCAGGCCCAACACGAAGAAGTTGATCGCGAAACCGACGATGACCTGGTCGACCCTGTAGCGGATCGCCAGGAACGCAAGCAGCGACGCCAGGAGCATGCCGACCGCCATTGCTGCGGCAATTCCGGCCCAGATGTTGACGATGGATCCGACGACCGCAGAGGTGAAGGCCCCCGCGAGCAGTAGCCCTTCGATCGCGATGTTGATGATGCCGCTGCGTTCACACAGGATGCCTGCAAGCGCCCCGAGCACCAGCGGCGTCGCCGCCTTGATGGCATCGTGGAGCGTGCCGGTGAGTGAGAACTGGGTGCCAGCGGCAGCCCAGGCCATGAAGGTGAAAACGAACAGCATGCCGCCGGCGGCGAGGACGGCGTTGAACCAACCGCCCGTGCTGCT
>JANPCI010000479.1:0-16044 GCA_031430875.1 Actinomycetes bacterium
CGAGATCGCCACGACCGGGATCACCAACGTCAGTCGATCCTGAAACGGTTCGGGTTCGCCGACGAAGAGTCGCACGACCGGAATCATGAGTGCTCCAGCCGCAGCGCCGAGGCCGGTGAACAGCGCATTCAGCCACCACTGGGGGTCGGCTGCGATCAATGCGAGCAGACCGCCGACCACGCCGGCGATCGTCATGGCCGTCGCGGTCGATCCCAACGGCGTGCCCTCGGCAAGGTCGAACATGATGCCGAACACGAATCCCGCGAGGGCCCCACGCTCGCTTCCACCGGCGGCTCCGGCCGCCGCCGCAGTGGCCATCATCAGCTGAACGATGACTCCGTGGACCTGCAGGTCGACGAACAGCGTGCGCTGCAACGCCAGCAGCACCATCCCGACGGGGATCAGCCTGACCAGAGGCCCCTGGACGAACGCCGCGAACATCAGCCGACCCGAGGGCGGAGAGGTTGTTTGTCGCTGGTCACGGGCCGACTTCGGACAGCGGCTTGTACAGAACCACTCGAACGAAGTTGAGGCGAGCGAGATCTGCGTTCAGCCCGACGTCGAGCAGCGGTCCGCCTGATCCGGGTCGGTTGGCGCGGTTGAGGATCCGGCCGACCGGGATGCCAGGGGGCGCCAGGCTCGTGGACCCTCCGGCGGTCTCGACGAGATCGCCGACCTGCAGCTCGGCGAGCGACGGCGCGTCGGCCACGAATCGGATCTGCGGCAGCCGGAGTCGACCACGCCCTTCCAGCGCCCCGTATTCCTTCTCGATGATCGGCGGCGTCGTGGTCGTGGTCGTCGTGGTCGTCGTTGCCGCACCGGGCTGCGCGACCACCGAACCCGCCGACCCCGACACGGTTGGCACGGAACCCGTCGGCACAGAATCGGTCGGCACGGAATCGGTCGAATTGAACGCCTCGGCGAGCGCCCGAACCTCGGCCTCGGTCAGTTGACGACCGGTCGCGTCGACGAACGGATTTGCCGGTGTGGCGCCCGGCAGGGTGGGGGCCGGAACCGGAGCACCATCAGGTCCGGTCACTCCTGGCACGAGCGCGGCCGGCACCGTCGAGGTCGTCGTTGTCGTTGCGGCGTCGGCGACCTGCTGCGGGTCGAGACCTGACGGTGTGGTGCCGGTCGTTGTGTCGGCCAACGCCTGATCGGACGACGTGACCTTCACGGCAACGCTGTAGCGAGCGTCGGTCACGAGCATCACGCGTGCGGAGTTCGTCGACACCTGGGTGACCTTGCCCACGAGACCCGCCTGGTTCACGACCGGCATCCCCACCTCGATGCCGCTACGCGATCCCTTGTCGATCTCGATCACCTGGTCGAGATTGTTGGCTGCGTAGCCCACGACGCGGGCGACCTCGGTGTCGATGCCCGACAGCGACGGAAGGCTGTAGAGCGCCTGGAGTTCCTTGCCCTCGATGACGGCAGCCTCCGCCGCCGCCTGCGTTCCGATCAGGCGGTCGATCTTCTCCTGCAGTGCCAAGTTCTCCTGCTCGAGGTCATCGAAGTTGGTGATGCCGTACCAGGCCCGCTCGATTGGATTGGTCACGACGTTTGTCGCCGACTCGACCGGACCCATCGCCAACGAGAAGCCGTTACGCACGCCGTCGATCACCGGATTGCCTCGGAGATCGAGCGTCAGCAAGAGTGCCGTGGTGAGCAGCAGCGCGAGAATGACACGCTTGCGCCCGACGGAGTAGATGGCCATGCGACAGTGGGGTCAGCGCGAAGCCAACGGTCAGTCCCCGCCGCCGAGCGACATGAGGCCGCGCATGGCGTCGATGTTCTCGAGGGCTCGGCCAGAGCCGATGACGACGCTGTACAACGGCTCGTCGGCGATGCGGATCGGCATCCCTGTTTCGTGCGTCAACCGTTGGTCGAGCCCACCGAGCAGCGCTCCGCCGCCCGTGATGGTGATGCCATCTTCCATGATGTCGGCCGCCAATTCGGGCGGGGTCTTGTCGAGGGTGGTCTTCACGGCGTCAACGATGGCAGAGATTGGTTCTGCAAGGGCTTCACGTACCTGTTCGGTCGTGACCTGAACGGTGCGGGGCAGACCGGAGATGAGGTCGCGTCCGCGGATGTCGGCGGTGAGTTCGAGTTCCAGTGGCCACGCCGAGCCCATCTGAATCTTGATCTCCTCAGCGGTGCGATCACCGATGGCCAGCGAGAACTCCTTCTTGACGTACTGCAGCACGGCATCGTCGAGTTCGTCACCGGCGACACGGATCGACTGCGCAGTGACGATGCCGCCCAGCGAGATGACGGCCACCTCGGTGGTACCGCCGCCGATGTCGACAATCATGTTGCCTGACGGCTCGTGAACGGGCAGGTCGGCGCCGATCGCGGCGGCCATTGGTTCCTCGATGATGTGGACGGGCTTGCGGGCGCCGGCATACTCCGCCGCGTCTTGAACAGCGCGCTGTTCGACACCCGTGATGCCCGACGGCACGCAGATCACCATGCGCGGCTTGCTCCACTTCGAGCTGTGCACCTTCTGGATGAAGTACCGCAACATCTTCTCGCAGACCTCGAAGTCGGCAATGACGCCATCTTTGAGGGGTCGGATCACCTTGATGTGATTCGGGGTGCGACCCATCATCCGTTTGGCTTCCATGCCGACGGCAACCGGGCGACCATCGTTGGCATTGAGCGCGACCACAGAGGGTTCGTTGAGAACCACACCGTGACCCCGCACGTAGATCAAGGTATTGGCCGTGCCCAGGTCGATGGCCAGGTCACGCCCGAGACTGAGCGGATTGTTGCGGGCCATGAACTGGCCACCTTTCGCGAGCTGTCGAGAGTTCCGATCCGGCACTCCAACCGTGCCAGCAACCAGGAACCCCCAATGTTACAGATTGGGGAAGAAAATCCCGATCTCGCGTTCGGCGGACGCCAGCGAATCGCTGCCATGCACCAGGTTCTCGGTGAACAGGATGCCGAGGTCGCCACGAATAGTTCCCGGGGCCGCCGTGCGCGGATTGGTTGCACCCATCATTGCACGGACAACCTCCCACGTGTCTTCGGGGCCCTCGATGACCATCGCCACCACGGGGCCGCGACCCATGAACTCGACGAGTTCGCCGTAGAAACCTTTGCCGACGTGCTCCTCATAGTGCCGTGCAAGGATGTCGGCGTCGAGTTGGCGCAGCTCCATGGCGACGACGTCGAGATTCTTCGATTCGAACCGAGAGACAATCTCACCGACGAGCTTGCGCTCCACGGCATCAGGCTTCAACAGGACCAGTGTGCGATCGGACATCCCGCCGAACCTATCGCCGTTGCCACCCCGAAATTCGGAGTCATCCTTGCATCAGGCGCAATGTTCACGCCGAATTCCGGACCCGAGCTCGAACCAGCCCCAATTTCGGAGCGCCCATCGCGCTGACCGCAACAGACGCTCCGAATTTCAGGGAGGGTGTCGGGGGGGTTGGGGGTGGGGTGGGGTGGGGGTGGGGGTCAGTTGGCGGAGCGTTGGAGGACGGGGCGGGCGGCACCGGCTGTGTACAGGCTGCCGGTGACGAGGATCGCGTCGTCGCCGTCGGCGTACTCCATGGCGCGCTGGCAGGCGGCCTCGACGGAGTCGAAGACGTACACGTCGTCGCAGCCGAGACGACGAGCCGCATCGGCGACATCGGCGGCCGGCACGCCGCGTGGTGATGGCGCTGTGCAGGCGAACACGATGTCGAACTCGTCAGCGCGCAGCGCGGCGAGCATCTCGTCGGGATCCCGGAGAGTGCCGACGACGAGGATCCGGCGACCGTCAGGATCGAAATCCTGGAAGAACACCGATGCACACACGTCGGCGCCCGGCGCATTGTGCGCACCATCGACGATCACCAGCGGCTGGCGCCCGAGCACCTCGAAGCGCCCCGGCATGGTCACCTCGCCGAAGCCCTCCATGACGACCTCCTCGCCGAGCGGCGCGGCGAAGAACGCCTCGACGGCAACGAGTGCTACCGCTGCGTTGCTGCCCTGATGGGCGCCGTGGAGCGGCAGATAGATATCGGTGTAGATCGTTGTCGGCGTCCGAATGTCGAGCAGGCGCCCGCCGATGGCCAACCGATTCCCGACGAGTTCGAAGTCGTCGTCGACGGCGAGGAGCGCTGCTCCCCCGGCAGCAGCGAAGATCGACACCAATTCGGGTCGGGTCTCCCCCACCACGGTTGCCGACCCCGCCTTGATGATGCCGGATTTCTCGCGGGCGATGTCGGCCAGCGTCGGCCCGGCGAACTCGTTGTGGTCCATTCCGATGTTGGTCACTACGGCCACGGTGGCGTCGACGATGTTCGTCGCGTCCCACCGGCCGAGCAGTCCGACCTCGATCACCATCACGTCGACGGCGACGTCGGCGAACCATCGAAACGCCGCCGCCGTCATGATCTCGAAGTAGCCCGGGCGTCGCCCGATGATCGCTTCGAGATCAGCGATGGCCGCGATCTGCTCGGCCAGATCGTCGTCGGAGATCGGTTCGAGGTTTCGGCTGATTCTCTCATTGACCCGCTCGAGGTGCGGGCTCGTGTAGGTGCCGACCGTCAAGCCACTCGCGACGAGCAGGCGCGAGATCATCTGTGCCGTCGACCCCTTGCCGTTCGTTCCCGTGATGTGGATCGCCGGCGCGGCGTGTTGCGGGTCTCCCATCGCTTCGCACAGCGCCGTGATGTTGTCGAGCGACGGCGACGTGATCCGCCCGGTCTTTTCGTAGGTCGCGTGCTCGTCGAGGTAGCGCAACGCGTCGGCGTAGGTCATCGAACGCTCAGGCTATGTCCTGCGCGCGCTGTTGCTCAGGACGCCGCTTTGCGTTGACGACCCGACGACCGAGGCACGAGGGTGGGATTGACCTTGTCGATCACCGTGGTCTCGTCGATGACGACTTTGCCCACGTCGGTACGTCCCGGGAGGTCGTACATCGTGTCGAGGAGTACCTCCTCGAGAATCGCTCGCAGCCCGCGGGCGCCGGTTCCACGCAGGATGGCCTGATCGGCGATCGCCTGCAGACCATCGGGGGTGAACTCGAGCTCGACGTCTTCGAAGCTGAACACCTTCTCGTACTGTTTCACCAGGCTGTTCTTCGGCTCGACGAGGATCTGCACCAACGCCGCGCGATCGAGGCTGCCGACAGCGCCGATCATCGGGAGACGGCCGATGAACTCGGGGATCATGCCGAACTTCACGAGATCTTCGGGCAGTACCTGGGCGAACAACTCGCCGGGGTCACGGTCGACCGCCGAACGAACCGTGCCATGGAACCCGACGCCCTTGTGTCCGATGCGCGACTCGATGATCTGTTCGAGCCCGGAGAAGGCTCCGCCGAGGATGAACAGCACATTGGTGGTGTCGATCTGGATGAACTCCTGGTGCGGATGCTTGCGGCCACCCTGCGGCGGCACCGACGCCTGAGTTCCCTCCAGGATCTTCAGGAGGGCCTGCTGGACGCCCTCGCCCGACACGTCGCGAGTGATCGACGGGTTCTCGCTCTTGCGGGCCACCTTGTCGATCTCGTCGATGTAGACGATGCCCGTCTCGGCCCGCTTCACGTCGAAGTCGGCCGCCTGGATCAGCTTGAGCAGGATGTTCTCAACGTCCTCGCCGACGTAGCCGGCTTCGGTGAGCGCCGTGGCGTCGGCCACGGCGAACGGCACATTGAGCTGGCGGGCCAAGGTCTGCGCGAGGTGTGTCTTGCCGCACCCGGTGGGGCCGAGGAGCAGGATGTTCGACTTGGCCAGTTCGACCTCGTCACGGCGCCCGACCGTGGTGGCCTGACTCTGATGCTGGATCCGTCGGTAGTGATTGTAGACGGCGACAGACAGGATTTTCTTTGCCGCCTCCTGCCCGACGACGTAGTCGTCGAGGAACGCACGGACCTCACGCGGATTCGGAAGACTGTCGAAGCTCAGCTCGGCGGTCTCGCTGAGCTCCTCCTCGATGATCTCGTTGCACAGGTCGATGCACTCATCGCAGATGTACACGCCTGGACCGGCGATCAGCTTCTTGACTTGCTTTTGCGACTTGCCGCAGAACGAGCATTTCAGCAGTTCCCCGGTGTCCCCGAATTTCGCCACTCTCGGTACCCCTGTCGTGTCGTTGCTTCGCTGGCTGTGCGAGTTGAAGCCCGACAGTCTGGCGCGTCCACCACGATGAGTCGTGGACCCACCTGACGAATCAGGCCGATCCCCGCCCGGTCAACGAATGGGACCGGTCCGGTCCACCGTCTCGCGAGAGGAGATCACTCTGTCGATGATGCCATATTCAAGCGCCTCGTCGGCTTCCATGACGAAGTCCCGGTCGGTGTCGGCGTGGATCCGCTCGATCGGCTGTCCCGTGTGCTCCGACAAGATGCCGTCGAGGAGCTCGCGCATCCGCATGATCTCCTTGGCAGCGAGTTCGAGATCGGTGACCTGGCCGTAGCCGACCGAGCCGCTCGGCTGATGAAGCAACACACGGCTGTGTGGCAGCGCGAGACGCTTGCCCTTGGTGCCGGCTGCGAGGAGTACCGCCGCGGCAGAGGCCGCTTGGCCAAGGCAGATCGTGGCGATGTCGTTCTTGATGAACTGCATCGTGTCGTAGATCGCGAACAGCGCCGTGATGTCGCCACCCGGGCTGTTGATGTAGATGTTGATGTCCTTGTCGGGGTTTTCCGACTCGAGGTGGATCAACTGTGCACACAGCAGACTGGCGATCTGGTCGTCGACCGGCGTCTGCAGGAAGATGATGTTGTCCTTCAGGAGGCGGCTGTAGAGGTCGTAGGCGCGCTCGCCCCGACTGGTCTGTTCGACGACGTTCGGAACCAGATAGTTCACCGCTTCGAGATTCATGACGTGGTCTCCTCGTCGTTGTCGGGGTCGGTCGTTTCGGAATCGGCCTCTTCGGAATCGGCCGCTTCGGAATCGGCCTGTTCGGAATCGGCTGCTTCAGAATCAGATGGGGCCGATCGGGCATCGGTCGCCGCGATGACTGCCGCTGCGGCCGCCTCGACGTCGTGATCGTGGTCGCCGTGGCCTCCGTCTTCGTCGTGAGTGTGGCCGAGCAGTGTGTCGCGGTCGATGACCTCGCCACTGGGGTCGACGAACTCGACGTGGTGGATCAACCAGTCGAACGCCTTCGACTTGCGGATCTGCGCCTGCAGTTCGGGCACGGCATCGTTCTGTTCATACGCCTTGCGGATGTCCTTGGCCTTCTGGCCGTACTGCATCGCCATACGGGCGTACTCGGCGTCGAAGTCGTAAGGCTCGACCTCGAGGCTCTCGGCTTCGGCGACGGCTCGCAGTGCGAGGTCGACCTTGACCGCCTCGACGGCAGCACCGCGCATCGACTCGATGAACTGGTCGGGCTCCTGGCCGGTGGCAGCGAGCCACTGGCCGAGATCGATGCCCTGTGCCTGGAACTGTTGAACCGTGCCCTGGACCCGCTGATTCAGGTCGGCGTCGACCATCGATTCGGGCGCCTCGACGGCCACGAGCGCTGCCAGTGCCTCGTTGAGCGAACGAACAAGGCTCTGTCGAGCCTGGTTGAGCTTGGTGTTACCGATCGATTCCTTGAGGCTGGCATCCCATTCGTCGACGGTGTCGAACTCGCCGAGATTGTCAGACACCCAGTCGTCGGTGAGCTCTGGCGCAGTCATCTCCTGGATGGCGGTGACCTTGACCACGAAGTCGGCCGGCTCATCGATGCCCTTGGGCGTGGAGGTGAACTCGAGCTCGTCGCCGACCGATGCGCCGGTCAACTGGTCGTCGAAGTCGTCGGTGACCCAGCCCTGGCCAACCTCGTACGACCAGTCTTCGGTGTTGAGACCCATCAGCTCTTCGCCGTCACGGGTGGTCGCGAGATCGAGGGTGACGAAGTCGCCGGTCTGGACCGGGCGGTCGACATCGACCAGCGAGCCACCGCGCTTCAGCTCGGCTTCGCGGGCCGCCACCACATCGTCGTCACTCACGACGATCGATGGCAGCTCGACGCGCAACTCGCCGTATCCGGCGACGGTGATCGTGGGACGCACCTCGCAGGTGGCATCGAACTCGACCGGGCCCTGTTCGGTGCCGTCGGTGATCTCGACCGCAGGTGTGGCGATCAGATCGATCTCGTGCTCACGCACTGCCTTGGCAAGGTACTGCGGTACTGCGTCACGCAGCGCCTGCTCGCGAGCGACGCCAACACCGACACGGGCCTCCAACACCTTGCGGGGCGCCTTGCCCGCCCGAAAGCCGGGGAGGTTCACCTCCTTGGCGATGAGCTTGAACGCCCGATCGATGTCGTGTTCGAATTCTGCCTCGTCAACTTCGACGTACAGCTTGACTTTGTTGCCCTCGAGGGTCTCCACCGAACTCTTCACAGACCGGCGAGTGTATCGGCGAGGTCCTGGCTCCGGTCCGGCCCACCGGTGCTCTGATTGACGCTCTCGTCGCACATCGACTCGCGCGATTCGACGCCGAGCGGGCACAATGGAGCTCGATGGAGTACTGGAAGCCACACGCACTCGCCACGCCTCACGCCGACCAACTCGACCTGCGGATGAACGACAAGGTCCGCACGATCGTCGAGATGCACGACGTACCGGCCGGCACCGAGGGCAAGATCATCCTCGCCAATGGCTTCAACTGGCAGCGCTACCGCGTGCTCTTCGACAACGGCGCCGAGGTCGGCGATCTCGACAAGCGCCAGATCGAGCCCATCGGCAAGGCCGCCAAGCGCCTCGAGAAGGCCGCCAAGAAGAAGTAACGACTGCGACCTCAGTCGGCCGCGACGTCGGATGTCGACGCTGCGACTGAAGCAACCGGCGGGTGCACGAGGAAATGCAGGCTGACCACCAGCACCCAAGCCGGGAACAGCAGGGTGAACCATAGGGTGAAGCCGAGCGAGAAGATCTGGATCGCGGCGGCGAGGTAGGTCACCACCACCATCCATCGTGGCATCGTTCCCGAGCGCAACCAGATGGTGCCCGCGGAAAACATGAAGACGCCCGCCATCCGAACGCCGAACGTGTTGGTGACCCTGAAGATGGCCTCACGTTCAAAGAGGTAGAGCCCATTCTCGACGACCGCGACCGGGTCACGCTGGTATGCCGCGATCAAGGCGCCGGCGAGCGCTGTCGCGATGAACGTCATCGCGAGGAACAACAAGCCACTTCCGAAGAGGATGCTGGAGAAGAAGCGATCCTCGAACACTCCCAAGCGGTCGCGGATGACACCGATGAACCAGAGGAACGCGATTCCGGCGAACGGCACCAGCCACAGGGCGAAGTTCACGCGGTCGACGTTGCCGGCAAGCCACTCACCCGAGTCCTGCGGATCTTCCGGCACCGACGAACGAAGGAGCACGTAAGTGACCGTCAACATCACGGAGAACACGATCCCCGCACAGGCTGCCGCCCGAGGTGTGGTCATTCGCCGACCGACTTCGGACTTGCCGCGCACGTCGATGTTGCCACCCGGTTGATCGGTCACGTCGGCACGTTACTTCTGTCGGCCGACGTCAGATGAGACGGCTCGACCCATCGCCCCAGTACTGATCGCGTAGCGCCTTCTTGTAGAGCTTGCCGGTCGGCAACCGCGGGAGCTCCACCACGTAGTCGATGGAGCGCGGCACCTTCTGACGCGCAAGGTGCTGACGACAGAATGCGAGTAGCTCCTCGGTGAGTGCCTCGTCGGGTTCGACACCGGGCATCGCCTGAATGACAGCCTTGACCTCTTCGCCCAGATCGACGTTCGGTACCCCGAAGACAGCGGCGTCGGCGACCTTGGGATGGGTCACCAAGAGATTCTCCATCTCCTGGGGATAGATGTTGACCCCGCCCGAGATGATCATGAACGTCTTGCGGTCGGTCAGGTACAGGTAGCCGTCGTCATCGACGTAGCCGACGTCGTTGACCGTCGTCATCGAACCATCGGGGGACGTCGCCTCTCGGGTCCGTTCCGCGTCGTTGTGGTACTCGAACGGTGTGGCGGTCTTGAACCAGATCGTGCCGGGCTCACCCACGGGCAGTTCGTTCATGTCGTCGTCGACGATGTGGAGGTCGCCGAGGATCACCTTGCCGACGGTGCCCCTGTGGGCCAGCCACTCCGCGCTGTCACACGCAGTGAACCCCAACCCTTCGGTCGCCCCGTAGTACTCGTGGATGATCGGACCCCACCAGTCGATCATCGCCTCCTTCACCGGGATCGGGCACGGCGCCGCCGCGTGGGTTGCGACCTCCAGCGACGACAGCTCGTACCGGCCGCGATCCTCGGCCGGCAGTTTGAGCATCCGGCTGAACATCGTCGGGACGAGCTGCGTGTGGGTCACCTGGTACTGCTCGACGAGACGGAGATAGTCGATCGGATCGAATCGTTCCATGATGATCACGGTGCCGCCGGTCAGGATCGTCGCGCCGACCGCAGCCTGCGGTGCGGAGTGATAGAGCGGTGCCGGCGACAGATACACCATGTCCTCGCGGTACTGCCAGAGCCCCGAGAGAAATGTGAACAGCGGGCTCGGTGCGTCGGGAGGTTCGTCGACGAGCGGGCGAGTGATGCCCTTCGGGCGTCCGGTCGTTCCCGAGGAATACATCATCGCCGCTCCGCCTCGTTCGTCCGGGATCGGCGTCGTCGGTTGCTCTGCCAACGCAGTTGCGTAGTCGATGACACGGTCGTCACCACTCGTGCCATCGTCATCGACAACAAGCACGTGCCTCAGGCGTGGGCACGAGTCGGCCGCTTCGAGCGCCGTGTCACGTTTGGAGCGAGACGTGATCAGCACCTGCGACTCGCTGTTGTCGACGATGTAGGCCAACTCCTCGGCTGTCAGATACGAGTTGACCGGCGTGTAGATCAGACCGGATCGCCACCCGGCCGAACACGACTCGAGGTAGCGGTCGTTGTTCTCCATGTAGATCGCCAAGTGGTCGGACTGGCGCAGCCCCAGCGCACGTAACACGTGAGCCAGTTGGTTCGATCGAGCTTCGTACTCGCGGTAGCTGACGGCTTCACCGGTCGAGGCCATGACGAAGACCGGTCGATCGGGATGTTGCGTCGCGTACTTGCCTGGATACATCGCAATCCCCCACGGTGACGGCCGACTCTTGCCGACGGAGTCGAACGCTACTCGTGCTTCGAAGCGGCCCGCACACTCTGAACAACTGGGTCACGTAACCTTGACCGCGCGCTCCGAACCTGGTGCACTGGGTGGCGAAGTCGCCGCGAACATCCGTGTCGATCGGTACTTCCGAGGGGGCCAATGGTCGAGTACGAAGCATCCGATTCGGTGCCCGCAAGCCTGTACGGCCCGGGCGCACGAGCGTTGCAGGAGGCGTTCGACTCGCGGCGACTCGCGGACACGCTGGCCAGCGTGACGGTGCATGACGCGCTCGACGAGGGTGACATCGAACTGATCCGCGAGCAATCGACGCTGTGGATCTCGACGGTGGACGCCGACGGATGGCCGGACGTGTCGTACAAGGGCGGCGCCGTGGGTTTCGTCGATGTCGTGAGCCCGCTCGAACTCAGGATCCCGAGCTACGACGGCAACGGGATGTGGCGCACCTTGGGCAACATCGTCGACGACGGTCGCGTGGCACTGCTCTTCCTGGATGAGCAGCGTCCCTGGCGCATGCGCGTCCACGGACGAGCAACGGTGTCAGTGGAGCCCGCTGACCTCGAACCTCACGTTGGCGCCCAAGCGGTGATCATCGTCCGGGTCGGGCGGGTCTTTCCGAACTGTGGCCGCTACATCCACCAACACGGCGAGATCTCGAAGTTCGTTCCCCGCCCCGGCGAGGAGCCTCCGATTCCCGACTGGAAACGTATCGACGGGCTCCGCCAGGCGCTTCCCGCACGCGACCAGGAGGCACTGGCACGTGACGAACGCGAGTGACAGCGTCACCGTGAGTAGCTACACTGGCCCTCATGAACGTAGCTACATCAAGTCGCATCGAGGTCGGAGTGAAAGATCTCAAGAACAACCTGAGTCGTTACCTCAACCAGGTCGAGGCAGGTGTTGAAGTCGTCGTGACCGACCGCGGACGTCCGATCGCTCGGCTGAGTGGGATCGATGACGTTGCGAGCGACAAGCTCGCAACGTTGATCGAGATCGGTCTCGTTCGTCCGCCGACGTCGAAGGTGCGCCAACGTCCCGTACCGCTCGAGTCCGATGGCTCCGTCAGCGAGTTGGTGGCTGAGCAGCGGCGGTGATCACCTACGTCGACACGTCCACCCTCATCAAGCTGCTGATCGAGGAGGTCGGCACGATTGACGCTGGAATGATCTGGGACCAGGCGGATGTTCTGGCCATGGCGAGGGTTGGCCACGTCGAGGCACGAGCCGCCCTTGCTGCTGCTCGACGGCAGGGACGGATCTCCGCCGATGTGTTTCATGCTGCCGCAGCGGGACTCGACCTGCTGTGGTCACAGGTGTTCGTCGTCGAGATCGACGAGCGTCTCATGCGCTTGGCGGGCGACCTGGCGACGGCACACGACCTGCGCGGCTTCGATGCCATCCACCTTGCCGCCGCGAACCTCTCCGGCGCTGATGTATTCAGCAGTGCGGATCTCCGTCTCTGCGCAGCAGCGAGCTCTTCCGGATTTCATGTGGCCAATCCGATCGACCTCCCAAGCGCAACCGGTCCCCAGGCGATCGAACTCGGGCACGATTGACCCGACTTCACGACGAGGGACTCCGCGGTCGGGATGGGGAGATTCGAACTCCCGGCCTCCTGCTCCCAAAGGAGGAGAGAAGCCCTGCTCACGGGGTTCAGTATGCACACATGCTGGACCTTTCTGTCAATAGTGTCTATGGTTGTCCACCAAGTAGACCCCCAAAGAGACCCCCACAGCGAGACTCCTGCCCATGCGGCAGGAGTCAAGATCGGACAGAGATGGCACGTCGAGAGCAAGGCACAGGCTCGGTCTACGAGGACACGAAGCACCCTGGCCGATGGGTCGGCGAGGTCAAGGTCGCCGGCAAACGCCGACGGGTGTCAGGGACCTCGAAGGCCGATGCCAGTCGCAAGCTCCGCGCCCTCACCGCCAAACGAGACACCGGCCAACGCGTCGCCGATCGGTCCGTCACCGTCGCCAACGCCGTCACCGAGTTCCTCGAGCGTGAGGTGCCGAACCGCAACCTCGCCCCGAAGACGCTGGAGCTGTACAACTGGACCGCCGACATCATCCGCGACGAGATAGGCGCCGTGCGCCTGGCGGACCTCACCGTCGACGACATCGAAGCGATGCTCGACCGGCTCGCCAACCGGAACGAGGCACCACTCGGCCGATCATCGCTCACCAAGGTCCGCGGCACCCTTCAACGATCCATCGCGTTCGCTGAACGACGAGGCAAAGCGATCCGGAACCCCGCACTCGCAGCCACGATCACGCCCACCGCTGCCCGCTCACAACCGAGACGCGCACTCGGCCCCGAGGACGCCCGAACCCTCCTCGCAGCGCTCAGGAACGAACGCAACGGGCTGATGTTCGCCCTGTCGCTACGGATCGGTCTCCGCCCAGGGGAGGCCGCGGCGCTGCACTGGACAGACGTCCCCGGCAGCGTGGTGAACGTGTGTCGCGGCCTGCGCCGAATTGGCGGCCGCCCGGTCATCGTCGACGAGGTGAAGACGTCAGGGTCGCGACGCACGATCGAACTCCCGGACGACCTGGCCGAATGGGTTGCCGACCACCGCCGCCAGCAGCTCGCCGAACGCATCGCAGCGCCGGCATGGTCCGACGAACGGCTCGTGTTCGCAACGACCGCAGGCTCCGTTGTCGATCCAACGAAGGAACGCCGACGCCTCACCACCATCTGCCACCGTGCGGGTGTCCCCACAGTTCGCCCGAACGAACTGCGTCACTCATGCGCATCGCTGCTCTCCGATGCCGGCGTCCCGTTGGAGCTGATCGCCGACCTCCTCGGCCACGCCTCGACCGACATGCTGGACCGCACCTACCGTCACCGGCTGCGCCCAGTCGTCGACGTCGCAGCGCGTGCGACCTGGGCGACCCCGACCGGGCGAGCCTCGTCGTGACCACGACTCATCACACGCTGACCGTCTACTGCCGATGCAGGAACCGCAAACGCCTCGCTCGACTGAGTCTCGCCGACCCTGCCGGTCTGCGGATCGAACGGTTTTACGAGCCGCGGCCGTCGTCGAAACCAGTTGGCAAGCCGACCACGCGTGTCGACTCGTTCGCTGCCGACGGTCAGCTCTGCCTACTCTCGTCCTGCGCCTCCTGCGGGGACATCTGGGCAAGGCTCGACGTCGAACTTTGCAACCAGCTCCGCACGATCACCGCCGGCAAGAAGAACGCCACCATGACAGCGCCCGACTCCTGGCCAGTGACACGACAACCAACCTCGAAGGCCGATGCCACGGAGCGAGAACGGCAGATCGACGAAGCACGTGCGTGGGCATCGCGAAGCCCTGCCAGAACCGAGGATTGACTAATAGCGTCAAAGATGCTTACATGGCCGTAGTTACAAGCTGATGCGCGAGCGCTGAACGGCGCCGAAAGCCCGGGCCGCGACCGGAGGAACCCTTGAAAGGGACCTCTGTGACCGCACGCCCACAACCCCGCAGTAGCGAACGAGAGCCGCTCGTCGTCAAGCCGGCGACCGCCGCTCGGATGCTCGACTGCTCAAGAGCCGACATCTACAACCGCATCGCCCGCGGTGAACTCCGGCGATCGCCGCTCGGCAACTCGCGCTCCGTACGCATCCCCATCGAGGACGTCTACGCGCTCGCCGGCATCGAGTACAACGGCGATGCCGCGTGAGCGGCCGGACGCGAAGAGGGACGGGCCCGGTGAGCCCGTCCCTCTCGATCAACATCATCGACGACGAATCGACAACCATCACCATAGCTCAACCTCGACCAAAGGCTGACACTCCATGGTGCGGCCCGTGCGTACTGGCCTGCTCGCCGTCCTCTTGCCGCTGCTTGAAGGTCGCGTGATGGCCCACACCGAGCGCGAGGTCCTCGAACGCCTCGCTGAGCGGGCCGCAGCCCCGAACCGCTGCCCGGTCTGTGGTGACCCCATCACAGCGTCCCGGATCCGTTGCGCCACGTGCCCGCCGCGGCCGCTCCCCGAGTCGTACCAGGCGGCCCGAACCCGGCTGCGTGAACTCCTCGGAGCATCCTCATGAGCGGCGCGACTCGCCGGATCGATTCCGGCCGCGGTCATCACTACAAGATGTCGGGCGACAAGGTCGATGGCGTCACCACGATCATCGGTAATGGTGTCCCCAAGCCGGCGCTCACCGCGTGGGCGGCGCGCATGGTCGCCTCGTACGCCTGGGAGAAACGCGAAGCGCTCCTCGAACTCGAACAGGATGAAGCGGTCGACTTCCTCAAGGGCGCCCCGTTCCGTGACCGTGACCGCGCCGCACGCCGCGGCACCGAGGTGCACCGACTCGCCGAGCAACTGATCAGCGACCAGGAGGTTGACGTACCCGAGGAACTCGCCGGGCACGTCGACAGCTACATGAGGTTCTTGGACGAGTGGAAACCGGACCCGGTGCACGTCGAGCTCGTCGTCGGCCACCGAACCCACCGATGGATGGGCACCCTCGACCTGATCGCCGACCTGGGCGACGGGAACCGGTGGCTTCTCGACATCAAGACCACCCGGTCCGGGATCTTCGGTGAGACAGCGCTGCAGCTCGCCGCCTACCGCCACGCCGAGTTCTACGTCGATGACAACGGTGTCGAGCAACCCATGCCGAGCGTTGATCGTGTCGGCGCGATCTGGGTGCGTGCCGACGGCTACGACCTCATCCCAGTCACCGCCGACGCCGCGACCTACTCGTACTTCCGTGCAGCCCAATTCGTCGCCACCTTCGCCGGACAGTCGAAGACCGTGATCGGCGACGCCATCTACCCCGAGGCCACACCATGACCGCCATCGAACCCGTCAACCCGTCCAACCATCTCGCGACCGTGCTACCGATGCTCCCGGACATCGTCGAGTTCGCCAAGACGATCGCTAACACGGCGTTCGCGCCCGACTCGTACCGTGGGAAACCCGCCGAGATTGCAGCCTGCATGGTGTACGCGCTCGAGCTGGGCATCGGCCCG
>JANPCI010000480.1:0-2098 GCA_031430875.1 Actinomycetes bacterium
GTTCTAGATTCAGCCTCGTCGTCGTCGTGGGGAGTCGAAACGAAGTGTCGCTACAGGAACTGAAATGGTGGGATCTCGGAGCATGCCGAGGGCTTGACGCGTCGCTGTTCTACGTCGATGACGACGAGGGTGCCGAGGCAGCCAAGGCCGTCTGCGCTGGGTGTCACGTACGGGCCTCGTGTCTCGAGCATGCGTTGTCATTTCGCGAGAAGGCCGGCGTGTGGGGCGGAGCGACCGAGCGTGACCGTCGGCGGATGATCCGCCAACGTCGCCGCGTGTCCTGAACGCATCCCACGTGCTGTGATGAGTTTGTGGCGCGAGGGGTGAGCCGGAATCTCATCGGACGTGCTGTGATGAGGTTGTACGTCGGCGCTGGGGCGCGGCGCGTACGCTGCGGCCCATGTCGAGCCGCGAACCATTCCACGACTGGCCAACCGTGATGTCGACGCTGGTCGCCGGTGGCGATCTCGACGCGGCGACGGCGGGGTCGGTGATGACCACGATCCTGCGCGGTGATGCAACGGCCGCTCAGATCGGAGGCTTTCTCGTCGCCCTGCGGGCGAAGGGTGAGAGCGTCGATGAACTGGCCGGCCTGCTGGAGGCGACGTTGCACGAGGCGACGTTCGTGCCGCTGACCGATGACGAACGTTCGAACTGCCTCGACATCGTGGGAACCGGGGGTGACGGATCGCACTCGGTCAACGTGTCGATGATGGCATCACTGGTGGCCGCGGGCGCCGGAGCCCCGATCTGCAAGCACGGCAATCGATCGGCCTCCTCGAAGTGCGGCAGCGCCGACGTTCTCGAACTGCTCGGAGTTGCCATCGAGTTGCATGCCGACGGAGTCGCTGCGTGCGTGCGCGAGGCGGGAATCGGGTTCTGTTTTGCGCCGATGTTCCATCCGGCGTTCCGGTTCACCGGCCCGCCCCGGCGGGAGCTGGGCATCCCCACCACGTTCAACCTGCTCGGCCCGATGGCGAACCCGGGCCGGGTGAAGCGCCAACTGATCGGCGTCGCCGACCCCCAGTTCGCGGAACCGATGATCGAGACCCTCGAACGTCAGGGTCTGAGCGATGCCTGGGTGGTGCACGGCGACGGCATGGATGAACTCACCACCACGGGATCATCACGGGTACTCGCGCTCTCCGAGGGGACCATCACGGAGTTCTCGATCGACCCCGCCGACTACGGCTTGGCTCCGGCAACCGCCGACGACCTCCGTGGCGGCGCCCCTGAGGAGAACGCCCTGGCCGTCCGGCGGGTGTTGGCGGGTGAAAAGGGCCCGCACCGCGACATCGTGCTCCTCAACGCGGGCGCCGGTCTGGTCGTGGCCGGACGCGTCGCCGATGTCGGCGCCGGGATCGAGATGGCGGCAGCCGCGATTGACGAGGGGCACGCCCAGGCGAGCCTCGACGCGTTGATCAGGGTGTCGCAAATCCAGGCAGCTGCGGCAGCCGATCGCTGATCGGGAAGTTCCATTCGCCGCTACAGCGAACGGTGAGTTGCGCGGCGCGCTTGTCGCAGAACCGGGCGAGACACAACGCCTCGTCGATCTGGTGGCGTGACAACACACCGGTGCCCAATGCCTCCGCCGCGGCGACCGGCAGCGCCCGCGACACGCATGCCGTCTTCACCGCATCAACGAGTTGCGCCCGCTCGATCGTCCAGGTCGACTCGCCGTAGATCACCTCGGCGCGCTCGGCGCGGCGTAACGCCTCGACGAGGTGGAAGCGCTTTGCCGCTCCGACGAGCGCGGTCACCCGGTCGCGCACACTGGCGGCCTCCTCGAAGCGCTGCTGGTGGGCGAGTTGCATCATCTTGTCGTGGAGCAACTCGACCACGCGATGCGGCTGTCCGGTGAGTGCCGCCGCAGCATGTTCGACCGCTTGGGCGTACTTCGCTGCATCGGCGGTGCCGGCGCACGGGCAGTGAGCAACGCCGAGTTGGGCAGCGCTGCACGCGGTGGCATCGGGTGCCGGCGCGAAGTTCCGGCCGAGACGCACCGAGCAGCGCCGGAGCGGCACCGCGCTCTGGATCGCCTCGATGACGAGGTTCGCCATCGTTCGCGACGGCAGCGGGCCGAGGTGCAGGCCGGTGG
>JANPCI010000481.1:0-2870 GCA_031430875.1 Actinomycetes bacterium
TTGCGGTCCTCGACTCGCTGACCTCGCCGGAGGCATTCGAGCTGACGACCCGGGCGCACGCCCGCACCCACAAGCAGATCAGCAGGGCGTGGGCCACCAGCCTGCGAGCCCTGATCACCTGCCACAAAAGGGGTCTGACCCCTGTTGCAAGAGGAAAGGGACAACGATGACACGAGCATCTCGATTCGAGGGAACGATCGGCCGGACGTTGGCCGACTCCGAAGCGTGGTTCGACGAACCACCGCAACCCGGCGCCGGCGCCCCCAACGTGGTGGTCGTGCTGCTCGACGACACCGGCTTCGCTCAGTTCGGGTGTTACGGCTCCGACATCGACACACCGAACATCGATGCACTCGCAGCCAACGGGCTGCAGTTCACCAACTTCCACGTGACGCCGCTGTGTTCGCCGACCCGCGCCTCGTTGCTCACCGGCCGTTCCCAGCACGCCGTCGGCATGCGCTCGGTGTCGAACTTCCGCACGGGCTTCCCGCATCAGCTCGGCCACATCACCAACCACGCAGCGACCGTCGCCGAGGTGCTCCGCGAGGAGGGTTACGCCACGTTCTGTGTCGGCAAGTGGCACCTTGCCCCGATGGAGCAGTGCTCGGCGGCGGGACCGTTCGATCAGTGGCCGCTCGCCCGCGGCTTCGACCGTTTCTACGGATTCATGGAGGGCGAGACCGATCAGTTCCACCCCGAACTCGTCTGCGACAACCACCCGATCGAGCCACCGGCCAAGCCCGAGGATGGCTACCACGTCTCCGAAGACCTGGTCGACCAGCTGCTGAAGATGGTGTCGGATTCCAAGGGAGTTCGACCGGATCGACCGTTCTTCGCCTACGTCCCGTTCGGCGCCGCGCACGCACCGCATCAGGCGCCGGCCAACTACATGGAGAAGTACCGCGGCAAGTTCGACGAGGGCTGGGACGTCGTCCGGCAACGCTGGTTCGAACGTCAACTCGCAGCCGGCGTCGTCCCCGAGGGAACCGAACTCGCACCGCGCAACCCCGGCGTCGACGCGTGGGACGACCTGCCCGAGAACCAGCGGCGGCTCGCCTGCCGACTCCAGGAGGCATTCGCGGCGTTCCTCGATCACACCGACGACCAGATCGGTCGCCTCGTCGACGGGTTGCGTGAGATGGGTCAACTCGACAACACCGTGCTCGTCGTACTGACCGACAACGGCGCGTCGCAGGAGGGTGGGCCGTTCGGCGTGATGCACGAGATGAAGTTCTTCAACGGCATCTTCGAGACCCCCGACGAGGCGATCGCCCGGATCGACGACATCGGCGGCCCGCACAGCCACACGAACTACCCGTGGGGCTGGGCGCAGTGCGGCAACGCCCCGTTCAAGTGGTACAAGCAGAACACCCACGAAGGCGGTGTCCACGTGCCCCTGATCGTGCACGCGCCGGGGCTCGTCCCTGCCGACCAGGCGGGTTCGAAGCGCCGCCAGTTCGTCAACGTGTCCGACATCGTGCCGACGATCTACGAACTGATCGGTGTGACAGCGCCGGACACGTATCGGGGCCTCGACCAGCTCCCCGTGACGGGCCACTCGTTCGCACCGATACTGACCGACGCCGACGCGCCGGCCACCAACACGCTGCAGTACTTCGAACAGGCCGGCAGCCGCGCTCTCGTGGCCCAGGAGGGAGGCGGAGCGTGGAAGGCGGTGTGCAAGCACGACAAGGGCGCCGACTACGACACCGAGCCCTGGGAGCTCTACCACCTCACCGACGACTGGTCGGAGTGCAACGACCTCGCGTCGCAGGAACCCGCCAAGCTGGCCGAGCTGATCGACCTGTGGTGGCAGGAGGCGGAACGCCACGGCGTCCTCCCCCTCGACGATCGCACGCTCGAGTTGTTCGGCGCCCGCTTCCGGCCGAACTCGCCGCACCCGGTCGACCGGCGCTACGTCTATCGACCGCCGATGTCACCGCTGCCGGGCCAGGCATCGGCGGCGATCGGCGGCCGCGCCTTCGACCTCACCGCCACCGTCACCCGCGAGGCCGGCGGCGAAGGGGTCCTGTTCGCAACCGGCACGGAGAACTCCGGTGTGTCGATCTTCGTGCAGAACGACCGGCTGGTCATCGACTACAACGCATTCGACGACCACACGATCCTCGAATCCGACATCGAGATTCCTGCGGGGGCGTCGACGCTCGTCGCCCAGTTCCGCCGTGGTGGCGGAATGGCGGGCAGCATGTCGCTCGAGGTCGACGGCGAACCCGCCGGCTCGGTCGAACTGCCCCTGTTCATGCGCATGATGTCGTCGGTCGGGCCGAGCATCGCGTACGACCACGGCTCGGCCGTGTCGAACCGGTACGAGGCGCCGTTCGCCTTCACCGGCACGCTCCACGAAGTCGTCATCCAACTCCTGTCGCCCCAGGATCTCGAAGCACGAGCCGCAGAAGCCGCTGCGGAAATGAGCCGCCAGTGATCGCCATCACGCTCCTCGGCACGGGGAGCCCGATGCCGAACCCCGACCGGGCCGGACCCGCCACGCTGATCTCCGTCGGCGACCAGCACTACCTCGTCGACGCCGGGCGTGGCGTGCTGATGCGCCTGGCCGCGGCAGGCCTCGGTGCGCCGAACCTCACCGCTGTGCTGATCACGCACCTGCACAGCGATCACATCACCGACCTCAACGACGTGATCACCACCCGCTGGGTGATGACGTTCGTGCCGACGCCGCTCACCATCGTCGGGCCCGTCGGCACGAAGGCCGTCGTCGACCACATCCTGGCGTCGCTCGAGCCCGACATGGGCTACCGCATCGCCCACCACGACGACCTCGAGGGCCCGCCCCAGATCGACGTGATCGAGGTGACCGAGGGCCCGGTCGATCTGCCCGGTCCGGTGCCAGG
>JANPCI010000482.1:0-1640 GCA_031430875.1 Actinomycetes bacterium
CTGGATCGAACCGCCCACCTCCATGCCGAGCACGAGGTCGGGCAGGTCAACGATCGACGCCGACACGCCCGAGAGATCAGCTCCGGGAACCGCCGCTTCCCACTCGGCCTTCGCCGTCGCGACGGCACTGTTCAGTTCGCCCTGCGAGAGTTCCGGAGGCAGCGGCGCATCAGGCGACGGAGCCGTTGCTGCAGTCATGAACTCCACGTCCTGTGTGGCCGAGGCGCTCGCAGCGGCAGTTGGCGCAACCAGCAAACCGGCGACGAAGGCCAGCGTGATCGTCAACTTCAGAGCAAGCTCGAACGGACCCCGAATCGACCCTCGCAGGCTGCGATCTCCGCGCGCCATGTCAGTCGAGCGGCGGCGGTCTTTCGACCCCGCAACACTTTCTGACTTGCGACTCATCGATCCCCAATCGATTCCAAAAGAATTTCCTTAGGTCTGGAACTACACCTGCCGATAAGCGCGCGTCAAGCGAAATCCCGAGACTTAACCAAGTACGGCTCGAGAATTCATCTCGGCAGAACCGGGTGTCAGCGCGGCGTCGACGACGGATCGTGTCGCTCGACATCTCGACTCAAGCGCGGGCCACCCCGCAATCAAGAAGCCGAGGCAACCGATCGTCGGCGAGACTTTCCCAAACCTCATGTCAACGTATTCGTTGTCTTTTCGTTGGCCACGACAACAAGCGCGGAATACACTCCGGAACGTGTCGGCCCCGCGCACCATGACAAGTTCCCGCCGCCAGCCCGGGTGGAGTCTCGACGTCAGATCAGGCGGGGTCGTGGTCGCTCGGCACACCCCGAGCGGTGCGCGAATCACTGCCTCGTTCGTGCTTCGCGCCGGGAAGGCCGGTGCCACATTCCGAGTGGTTCGGTACGAGTACACCGTCCCCGACGGCGTCGTCGCCGACGGACCGGCCGCCCCCATCGAGCGGCTCGAAGAAGCCGTCAACGATCCCGGAATGATGCAGGTCGTCCTCGACTCGCTGCTCCAGGCGCCCGTCGACGAGGGCGACATACTGCCGATGCGATTGCCCGCGGGGATGCTCGAAAACCGGGAGCGACCAGACGCGTTCTACTCGCACGTCGCAGCGCTCGTGCGCGTCTGCAAGACGAACAGAATTTCTTACGGACCGCGTCTCGCTGCCGACAACAACGTGTCCGAAGGGACCGTTCGCAGCTGGGTACACGAAGCCCGACGACGCGGGCTCCTCGATCAGCCGCAACACGGCTGATCGGGTTGCTCAGAAGTCGCGCTTCTCGCGGATCTTGGCGGCCTTGCCCTTGCGATCGCGCAGATAGTACAGCTTTGCCCGGCGAACGTCGCCACGCTTCATCACTTCGATCTTCTGCACGGTCGGGGTGTGCAGCGGAAAGGTCCGCTCGACCCCCACGCCGTAGCTGAGCTTGCGGACCGTGTAGGTCTCCTGCAGCCCGCCACCCTGGCGGCCGATCACATCCCCCTGGAACACCTGGATGCGCTCCTTGCCACCCTCGACGACACGTACGTGCACCTTGAGTTCGTCACCCGCCTGGAAGTCCGGGATGTCGTCGCGGAGCGAATCGTTGTCGATGAGGTCAGTGGCTTTCATGGCGTCTACCTGCGTTGTCGAGGCCGCGAGTTGTGCTGCGAGCCGG
>JANPCI010000483.1:0-7772 GCA_031430875.1 Actinomycetes bacterium
GGCGACCGCCTTGAGCACACCGAGGTTCACGCTGCCGACCAGGATCACGACCGTGTGGGAGTGGCGAGGAATGTGGTCGCCGGGCTCGACCCTCAGCGCCGCTCGAACCTTGGTGTAGTGACGTTTCACGCGCCTGAAGACGACCACGATGATCGGGATCAGCACCACCGGGATCCACGCACCGATGGTGAACTTCGAATAGATGACGACGATCAACACGACGAAGGTCGCAACGGCGCCGATGGCGTTGACCGCCACACCCCGTTTCCAGCTGGGCTCGCGCAACTTCTGATGGTGACGGACCATGCCGATCTGCGACAACGTGAAACCGGCGAACACCCCGACGGCGTACAGCGGGATGAGCTTGCTCGTATCGCCAGAGAACGCCACGATCAGCAGCGCCGCGACGGCAGCGAGGGCCAGGATGCCGTTGGAGAAGACGAGCCGATCGCCGCGGTTCTTGAGCTGTGCGGGCAGGTACCCGTCCTGCGCAAGGATCGACGTGACGCGTGGGAAATCGGCGAACGCCGTGTTCGCCGCGAGAATCAGAATTGCGAACGTGGAGAACTGGAGGATGTAGTACGGCAGGGTCTCACCGTTGAAGACCTCCCGCCCCATGATCGACAGCAGCGTCTCGTTCTCACTCGGCGTCGGACGCAGCCGGTGGGCGAGCACCGAGATACCGAAGAAGAACGTCGCCAGGATCGTTCCCATGATCAACAGGGTGGTCGCGGCGTGTTTCGACTCGGGCTTCTTGAACGCGGGAACACCGTTGGAGATGGCTTCGATACCAGTGAGGGCGACGGCGCCGGAAGAGAACGCCCGCAGGAAGATCAGCACCGTCAGCCCGGTCAGCTCGTTGCCGTGGGTCAGTTCCGCCAACGCTTCTGTGTTCGGTGCGAGCGGCTCCAGCGACCCCGTCGCCAGACGGAACAACCCGTAGGAGATCAATGCGAACAGTGCGACGACGTAGACATAGGTCGGCCCGGCGAACAGCCGCCCAGATTCCTTCAACCCTCGCAGGTTGGCGATCGTCATGATGGCGATGAACCCGAGACATATCTCGACGCGTTCGGGTCGCAGGGCCGGGAACGCCGACGTGATCGCGGCAACGCCCGCCGACACCGACACCGCGACGGTCAAGATGTAGTCGACAAGCAGCGATGCCCCGGCGACCAGGGACGGGGTCTCCCCGAGGTTCTCGCGCGAGACGACGTACGACCCGCCGCCGTTCGGGTAGGCAAAGATGGTCTGGCGGTAACTGGTGATCACCAGCAGCAGGAGCACCATCACGATGATCGAGATGGGGACCAGCTGATTGAGCGCGATCGAGAGCCCGGCAACCGGAATCAGAACGATGAGGATTTCCTGGCTTGCGTACGCCGTCGACGAGATCGCGTCGGATGCGAAAACAGCGAGCGCCGTCGGGATCCCGAGACGTTGGTGCTGCTCGTCCTCGGTCGCGAGTGGTGAACCGACGAGGCTGCGTTTGAACCGACCCGTCATGAAGGATCGCCCACGCCGACCCAGGTGGCGTGCATCTTTCCTCGAGGTGATGGCAACACGTTCTGCTCCTACTTCCGGGTCAACTTCATGAGCGGCCCCACCATAACCAGCCCACCCGCTGCGAGCGATATGCACCTCACCAGTGGCTGGTGCCGGGCGCCCCCTTGAAGGGGCCGGTCACGTTGACGGTCACCCAGCCACCGTAGAAGCTGCCCTCGTTACTGATCACCTGTTCGTCGTCGATGAAGCACTGATCGGCCTTCTGGGCATAGAACGCCCAATGGTTCGCGAGCGCGGCGAACGCCGTTGTCGGTCGCGGGTAGGTCCAGGCGGCCTCACGGACGATCGCATCACCGACCACGAGATCCGCGTACTCCGCAACTCCCTTCCACTCGCAGACGGTCCGCAACGCTGAAGCCACCATCACCTCGAGATCGATGAACTCCGCCGACACGTAGTACGCGGGCGGCTGACTTGTCTCGAGCACCCTCAGAGCGTGCGGGGCATCGACAACGGTCACGCCGCCATGGATCACACGGACTCGCCACTCCACCCGCTCGAGGCGAGGCGGTCGGGGGTAGTCCCAGACGGATTCGAACGGCTTGCCGTTCTCGGCCGTTGCGTTCATTGGAGATCCTCACCCTCGCGGAGATCGTCGAACTCGGATTCCTCGGGCGGTCGAGTGCGACCGCCCGCGCGCTTGTCGGCGGCTTTGTCGTGCGCCCGCTGCTCCTCTTCCAATGCTGCTTCCTCCTCGATGAGCCGTTCGAGGCTGTGCAAACGAACCGAGTCGAGCGTTCCGGAGGTGATCGCCGCCTGCACCGCACAGCCCGGTTCCTGATCGTGCTTGCAGTCACGGAACCGGCAGCTGTCCATCAGGTCGAACACATCGGCGAACGCCCGCTCGATACCGTTTCCCGACAGCCACAAGCTGAGCGCCCGGACACCGGGGGTGTCGATCAACCAACCTGCACCAGGCAACGGGACGAGTTCGGCCGCCACCGTGGTGTGGCGTCCGCGCTGGTCGCCCTCGCGAACCGCCGAGGTCGCCTGGCGCTCGTTGCCCACGAGCGCGTTCACGAGGGTGGACTTGCCGACACCACTCGCGCCGAGGAAGGTGAGCGTCCGATTACCGACGGCGTACCGGCCGATGGCGTCGATGCCGTCGCCGCTGATCCCACTCGCGAGCAGCACCGGAACCCCGAGCGACACGTCGGCGAGCGCCACACGTCCGGGCTCCGCTTCGTCGACGAGATCGGTCTTGGTCAGCACCACGACCGGCTCGGCACCCGAGTCGAACGCGAGGACGAGTTCGCGTTCGAGGCGGCGCGGGCTCGGGGGCGAGCCGAGCGCGTGGACGAGGAACACCACGTCGATGTTGGAGGCCAGCGTGTGCGACACGGCGCGCATCCCATCGAAGGACGCCCGACGCGTGAACGCCGATCGCCGCTCGATGACGTGCTCGATGCGCTCGTTGTCGGCGGAGGCCACCACCCAGTCGCCGACGGCGACATCAGCGCCGATGTTTCGTACGCGCAGCGGCTCGGCGGCACCGCGCGCTTCGGCCATCGACCGGATCACCGTGCTCCACCCGCGGTCGAGTCGCGACACCCGCCCCGGCATGCCCGGAGCGCCGAGTGCCCGCCATGACTCGTCGAAGTCGTCGGCCCAGCCCAGCGCAGGATCGGGGGCCTCGAACACGTCCGACATCGTGACCAAACCGTACCCGCGATGCAGTTCGGCCGATCCTCCGGCACACTTCGCCCTGACAACAGCGCACCAGAGCGCTTGACCACCCGCCCCTCGATCCCCTAGCAAGGCACCGATGTCCAAACCCCTCGTCATCGTGGAGTCGCCCGCAAAGGCCAAGACGCTGTCGAAGTTCCTCGGCAGCGACTACGACGTGCGCGCCTCGGTCGGCCACGTGAGCGACCTGCCGTCGAAGGGCCTGAACATCGACGTCGACAACGGGTTCAAGCCCACCTACGAACTCACCGAGCGGGGCAAGACGGTCATCAAGGATCTGAAGGCTGCGCTGAAAGAGGCCTCCGAGCTCTATCTCGCAACCGACGAAGACCGCGAGGGTGAAGCCATCTCATGGCATCTCCTCGAATACCTCAAGCCGAAGGTGCCCGTGAAGCGGATGGTGTTCCACGAGATCACCAAGTCGGCCATCGACCACGCTGTCAACAACCCGCGTGGCCTCGACTACGGACTCGTCGATGCTGCCGAAACCAGGCGCATCCTCGACCGCCTCTACGGCTACGAGGTGTCGCCGGTGCTGTGGCGCCGCGTGAACCGCGGCTTGTCGGCCGGCCGGGTTCAGAGTCCGTCCGTGCGGCTCATCGTCGAACGCGAACGCGAACGAATTGCGTACATCACCGCCGACTACTGGGACATCGACCTCGGCACCGCCACCCAACCGGCATTCGACGCGAAGCTCGTTGCGGTCGGCGGTACACGCATCGCGACCGGCAAGGATTTCAGCGACCGTGCGCAGGTGTCCGACAAGGTCATCGCACTCGACGAGGCCAGGGCCGTAGCGCTCGCCGACGGTCTCGCCGACGCCCGCTTCACGGTCCGTTCGGTCGAGGACAAGCCGTACCGCTCGTCGCCCAAGCCGCCGTTCATGACGTCCACGCTCCAGCAGGAGGGCGGACGCAAGCTGCGGTTGTCGGCGTCGCAGGTGATGCGTATTGCCCAGGGCCTGTACGAGCGTGGCTTCATCACCTACATGCGAACCGACAACGTGGTGTTGTCCGATGAGGCGATGCAGGCCGCCCGCGCCGCAGTCACGAGCGAGTACGGAGCCAACTACCTCAATGCGGCCCCCAAGCAGTACTCGTCGAAGGTGAAGAATGCGCAGGAGGCCCACGAAGCCATCCGGCCGACCACGCCGTTCCGGTCGCCCCAGCAGGTGAGTGCCGACCTCAACAGCCAGGAGCTCGCGCTGTATCGCCTCGTGTGGCAACGCACGCTTGCCTCACAGATGGCCGACGCAACCGGCGTGACCGTCAGTGTGCGCCTCGCTGCGAACTCCACCGACCGGAGCACCGGCGAACTGACGGAGTGCGAGTTCGCCGCGTCCGGCACCACGATCACGTTCCCGGGCTACCGGGCCGTGTACGTCGAGTCGAAGGAGGAAAGCGGCGACGACGCAGCCGACAAAGAAGCGCTGCTTCCGGCGCTCGCCCAGGGCGACGACGTGCCGGTCGCCTCCATCGTGGCGAACGGCCACACCACGTCTCCCCCGGCGCGCTACACCGAGGCGTCGTTGGTCAAGCGGCTGGAGGAGCTCGGCATCGGTCGGCCATCCACATGGGCGTCGATCATCCAGACGATCCAAGACCGCGGGTACGTGTGGAAGAAGGGCCAGGCCCTGGTGCCGACCTGGACCGCGTTCGCCGTGATCCGGCTCCTGGAGGAGCACTTCAATGCCCTCGTCGACTACGACTTCACCGCCTCGATCGACGCCGACCTCGACGAGATCGCCCGTGGAACTCGGGCCAAGGACAAGTGGTTGAAGCGCTTCTACTTCGGCGACACCGGTGACGGCGACACCCAGCCAATTTCTGCTGAGGCAGGGTTCGGCGAGGACGCGCTGCTGGGCCTCAAGCGATTGGTCGAGGAGAACCTCGACGAGATCGATGCCGCGGAGATCAACACGTTCCCGCTCGGCGCCGACGCCGACGGCAACGTCATCGTGGTCAAGCCAGGCAAGTACGGGCCGTACGTGAAGCGCGGCGAGGACACCGCCAGCGTCCCCGACGATCTCACGCCTGACGAACTGACCGTGGCGAAGGCGATCGAGCTGCTCGCCGCACCGAAGTCGGACGAACCGATCGGTGAGCTCGACGGCTACCCCGTGTATGCAAAGAACGGCCGTTACGGGCCGTACGTGCAGTGGGGCGATCACGACGATCCACCCCCAGGCTTCGAGAAGCCGAAGATGGCGAGCCTGTTCAAGACGATGATCCTCGAGCGGGTGACGATGGACGAGGCCGAAGCACTCCTCCAGCTGCCGCGCCTGCTCGGTGAGGATCCCACCGATGGTGTGGCGATCTATGCGAACAATGGCCGCTACGGGCCGTACGTGCAGAAGGAGAAGGACTTCCGCAACATCGACTCCGAGGATCAGTTGCTGCAGATCACGCTCGCGGAGGCGCTGGTGATCTTCAGCCAGCCCAAGGTTTTCAAACGCGGTGGCACCAACATGGCCGCCAAGGGTCCACTGCGCGAGTTCGGCACCGATCCGGTGAGCGAGCGGCCGGTCGTGGCCAAGGACGGCAAGTTCGGCGTCTACGTCACCGACGGCGAGACGAACGCATCGCTCGGCAAGGGCGACCGCCTCGACGCAATGGCTCCGGAGCGCGCGTACGAACTCCTCGCGATCCGTCGCGAGGCGATCATCGCCAAGGGCGGGCCTGCCGCGAAGCGCTCCACCAAGAAACGGGCGCCGGCCAAGAAGGCCACAGCACGCAAGAAAGCAGCGCCAAAGAAGGCTCCGGCCAAGCCGTCCGCAGCAAAGCCCGCCGCAGCAAAGCCGGTCATCACCGACCTCGCCGCCGACGACTGAGGGCCCTGCATCACTTCGTCGCACATTTGCTACGCTGTGCACATGGCGCAGGTCGCATCCCGAGAGCTCCGTAACCAGACCCGATCGCTCCTGGATCGCGTGGAGGCAGGCGAACGAATCACCATCACCGTCGAAGGTCGTCCGGTTGCCGAACTGGTGCCGACAGCGGCGCGTCGACGATGGATGCCTCGAGGCCAGTTCGCGCGCGACATCTTGCGCCACCAGGCCGACAGCACACTGACCGCTGACCTCGCCAGCCTTGCCGACGAGTTCACCGACGACCTTCCATGGTGACGGCCCGCGGTCTGGCAGACACCTCGGTGTTCATCGCCGCGGAGTCGGGGCGATCCCTCGACGTGAACGAACTCCCCGATCAGCTCGCAGTGTCGATCATCACCATCGGTGAACTCCGCGCGGGCGTGTTGGCGGCGGCCGACACCGCCACCCGCGATCGTCGACTCAACACGCTGACCTCGGCACTCGCGCTCGATCCGATCCCGATCGATGGCGACGTCGCCGCCACCTGGGCGCGACTACGTGTTGCACTACGCGACGCCGGACTCCGAATGCCGGTGAACGACTCGTGGATCGCAGCTACCGCCATGTCACTGGGTGTCCCGGTGGTCACTCAGGACGACGACTTCCCCGATGTCGCCGGGCTCGACGTCGTTCGAGTCTGAACGTCAGGTGAAGATGATCTGGCCGCCGGCGGCCATGTCGTAGAACTCGCCGACGGTGATGATGCCGTCGAGCTCGTCGATCAGATCCTCGCGATCCATGCCGAACAGGTCGACCGAGGCGAGGCAGGCATACAGGCCGGCACCCGTGTCGTGGATCATCTCGATGAACTCGGTGATGCCCGGAAAATCGAGCTTCTCGATCTGCTTCTCCATGTACTTCGTGATCAGCGCCGAGGCACCTGGGATCATGCCGGCGATGGTGGGCATGTGGAGGCCCGGGTTGCCGACGGCAGCGACCTTGATGTGGTCATGGCGCTCTTTGTGGACGGCGTCCATTCCGAAGAACGTGAAGAACAGGTTGGCTTCGATGCCCTCGTTGCGAGCACCGTTGGCCATGATCAGCGCCGGGTAGATGCCCTCCAGCGAGCCCTTCGAGACGATGATCGACACCTTCTCGATCGGCGCGGCGACGGGGGCGGTGGGTAGTGGATGTGTGTCGGTCATCTCAGATGCATCCTTTGGGTTTCGGAATGCCGGCCACCATGGCGGCGAGTTTGGCGGGACCCTTCGGGAAGAGCACGAAGAGTTCTTTGGTCGAGACGTCCGAGAGCTTGCTGATCTTGCGAACGGTCGGGCCGGTGCCCTTGTCGAAGTACTCCGAGCGCATGAGGTCGATGACCACCCAGTGGCGATCGGTGAGCGGGGTCGGAACTGCGACCTCCGCGGCAATCTCCGGAGCCATCTCCCTGGTCCATTGGGTGGGGTCCTCGAAGAACCCCTCGTCGTTCACCTCGACGGCCGTGCCGGCGAGTGTCTTGGTGGGCATGAACGTGTCTCCTTGTTGTGTTCGATGGGCGAGATCTTCAGCTCGAAACGGGCTGCTTCTTACCGGACGTGGGCATGTCGGGGCCGATGCCGGGGATGTCACGCCCGGGCAGTAGGCCGTGCCAGTAGAACGGCTGGAACATCAACTTGCCGAGGTGGTTGACCCGCGACTCCTTGAGCAGCGG
>JANPCI010000484.1:0-3275 GCA_031430875.1 Actinomycetes bacterium
GTCTCCGGCGTCGTAGAAGTCCGGACAGGGGTAGTCGTGGGTTCGGACGTATCGCATGATCTCGGCCTCAGCGACCAGTGAGCGCCCATCGCGTGCGACACGGATCACCTTGCCCGGCCCGTGCTCGAAGATCTCGCTGTCGCGACGGTGATTCTGCGTGCGAGAAGTGTGCGAGCTCGTCGGATCCCTCTCCGGCAGAGTCGTGTTCGATCTGCGTCCGTCGCGCGCAAGGGGCCGGTCCGGCATTGCGCGACACCGAGCAGTTCCCACGCTGCAGCTCGGCGGCGTCGGACCTCGCCGATGGCCGAGCAGATACAGTTCCATAGATGGACGTCGATCGAATTTGGTCAGCTGCTGAACTCGAGGCGATGACGCCCGATGACCGCGCCGCCACCATCCGAGCCGGATTCGTGAACGACCCCGCCAACGTTCCTGCCGATCTGATCGACCGGGCAAGGCGCAAAGCTGACGCTCGAATCGCAGCCACCGAGGGTCGCCAAGCCTGCCAGTGACCCGACGTACGGTTCGCGTTGACGCTCAGTTCTTCACCGAACTCGACGCTCAGCTCGGCGGGGCACGCGGCCCCAACGGAGAGCCGTCGGCGAGCGACTTCTTGTTGATCGAGCTCCCGATTCTTGCCGAAGCGTTCGCAGAACGCTTCGATGAGCTGCTGCGCCTCTACCCGGAGCGAGATGACTACCGCTACCTCGTCGCTGGTGGCCGTCTCGTGTACGCAGTGGTCGTCGTCGGGCAACGAACCGACGACGATTCGATCTCGCTGTTCGGTATCGAGATCGACCTGAGCGGACCTCAATAGCCGCCCGATAATCGCAGACCACCAGATCCCGGCCACACCCGCATATCCGGCGGTCGGTGACACTCATCACTTATCAGGTGTGAATCTGATCCCACCCACGGGGCAAGTGTGGGACTGCCCACGATGTTTCGGGACGCCACGCCGGTCACGGTTCATCGAACGGTGCCCGGTGGTTCTCGATGTCTTCGATCACGGAAAGGGCTTCGTTCGTCACGCGCCGCGCCGTGTCGGCATCGAAGATCCTTCGCGCGACGATCTCGTCGAACTCATCTCGGTCCTTCCAGCTCCATGACAGGTCGGGTTCGGCGACGATGTCCAGCATGAGATCCATGGCTTCGAAGCCAATTGGATTGCGACGCATCGGCGCTTGAAGATTGATGTACCAGCCGAGGTGTGATCCATCGGGGCGCCATGAGACCCATGTCGAATGCCAGTCGCCCGGGTGGATTATCCAGAGGCTCGACACGTCCCACGCGTGGTCGCCCATCACCCAGTCGGCGTGATGAAGGTTGGCGATGGTCCGGGCGTGGATGTCGGGCGGGTCATCGCGGTCTGGTGGGGTGACGGGAATCTTGCGTCGCGTTCGGAAAGGGATCCAGAGCAACGTCTGCTGTGGTGAGTCGTCCACGACGAGGAGTGGGCGCGCGGCCCAAAGCCGTCCTTGCCAGATCTCCTGGTGAACAACGGTCTGGCCGACGCTCCACATCCAGACAGATTGCCAGCCCGAAGAACTCCGCTCGTCGCACAGCCGGCGTTCCGAGACACTCGCGAGCGCTCAGTTTCAGAGCTCGGCGAGCCGACTCAACAGGCGCTCCAACTCCTCGTCGGTCAGAGGCACGTTCAGCTGGCGAAGGAGGTTCGGTACATCGTCGAGGGTGATTCCGCGATGCTCGGTCGGTGCTCCAGGGCGGCGCACGGTCACGGTCGACTCGGTGATCGTGAGGTGGCTGTCCGTCGCGTGACCGGCAACCATCAGCATCTGACGGAAGATGCTCGTCGGAAAGGTGCTCGTGTAGTGGTGACCGTGCACCACGTCAACGGGCCGAACCGGCAGCTCGTCGTGTGTATGGGCGAGCTCCCAACCGTCCTGCCCGCGGCGGTGCATCTCCCACGCACGGCCTGCACCTTCGGGCACCTCGCGTATACGCAAGACCCGGCCGCTGTAGTCGTCCTCAGCTCCGTCCACGAGCGGAATTGCGCGCAGGGTGCTGAACCCGAAGCCGGGATCGCAGAGCAATTGGTGGTTGTCGAGCGTCACCACCACGACGGCGTGCGTACGGGCCACCTCGTTCGTGTCACCGACACGGCCGAGCCGCCGCTCCACGGTGTAGCCGAACCGCTCGAGCGCCGCAGCGAACAGCGTCGCGTGCTCGAAGCAGTATCCGCCCCGCCCGCGACCGACGAATTTCGATTGGACAGCGTCGAGTCCAACTCCCGGATGTTGTTCGAGCAGCACGTCGATGTTGTCGAACGTGAACGTCCGAACGTGGGCCTCGAGCAGCCGGTCGAGTGCCGAACGAGACGGTGACTGCCCCGACAAACCGATCCGGGCGAGATACGCGTCGACATCGAGCCGTTCAATCTGCCAGGCATGCGCCGTCATCCCGACGGCAATGCTACGCAACATCCTTCAGCAACGCTGCCCGTGTCACCGCGAGGTTCCCCAGGCATTACTGCGCGCAGAGCCGCTGTTCTGGGGCAGTCGGTCGGCTCGCTGCGACGGGGTGCGGCAGCGCTCGCCCCGCGGCAGCCCATATTTTGTGCGCCCCGTCAGCCGTCAGCGGGACAGCACACCTCCAACTCCATGCCGTCGGGGTCACGAAAGAACAGCGACCACTCATCGCCGAGCCGCTGGACCTGGCCGACTTCTTGAGCGCCTGCGTCCGCCAGTCGCCTCACCAGTACCTCGAGCACGGCGTGTGACTCGACGGCGAGTGCAAAGTGGTCGATCGCCCCACGGCCACCCTGCCGGCGGCGCTCACCGATGATCTCCTGAGCGGGCACCTCGAAAACGTTGAGCGCGGCCCCACCGCCGAGGTCGAGGATCTTCATCCAGGGGTGCTCGTCGCTGGCGGGGATCTCGAACGTCACGGTGGCGTCGAACGCCGACGTATAGAACGCGACCGTAGCGTCCATGTCTGTGGTGAGCGTGGCGACGTGGTTGAAGCCGGTTGTGAGCGGCATGTGGGACTCCTTTATCGTCAACTGGCGCCGATAGTACTGTGGGTGAAGAGGGCAGGCCGCCGCCCGACTCCCGCAGCTCGGTGCGGGAGTCGATGTTCACCACCACCATCACCCGCAACACCGCCACGGGTTCACCACCGCCTCCGCTCGTGTCGACCATCCGGCGATCGGGGACACTTGGTCACTACCTGATCGGCCCTTGTCGTGCTGGTGCTGCTGTAGACGTAGCCTCACCGGCGTGTTCGACGTTGAGCCGATCTTCTTCGGCGCTCCG
>JANPCI010000485.1:0-8574 GCA_031430875.1 Actinomycetes bacterium
CTCCTCGGCCTTCTCCTTGCTCATGATGAGCACGGCCGACGCGCCGTCGGAGATCTGCGACGAGTTGCCGGCGGTGATCACACCGTCCTCCTTGAAGGCGGGCTTCAGCTTGCCGAGCGTCTCGGCGGTGGTGCCTTCGCGAATGCCCTCGTCGGCGGTCATCACTTCGACCTGGCCGTCGACCTCGACCTCGACCGGAACGATCTCGTTCTCGAAGCGACCTTCATCTCGGGCGATCGCTGCACGCTGCTGGCTGAGGGCGCCGAACGCATCGAGATCCTCGCGGGTGATGCCGTACTCGGCGGCGATCATGTCGGCACCGATGCCCTGCGGAGGCAGGCCGGTTTCGGCGTATCGGTCGAGCTGCTCCTTCGGGAACGGGAAGCCCATGCCCTGCACGACAGATGCACCCATCGGGGTGCGGGTCATGACCTCCACACCCGCAGCGACGACCACGTCGTACGCACCGGCCATGACGCCCTGCGCAGCGAAATGCATCGCCTGCTGGCTCGATCCGCACTGGCGGTCGATGGTGGTCGACGGCACCTCTTCGGGCCACCCGGCGGCGAGCACGGCGTTGCGGCCGATGTTGAGCGACTGCTCACCCACCTGCATCACGCAGCCCATGATCACGTCGTCGACCAGCGCCGGGTCGAGGTTGTTGCGCTCCTGGAGTGCCTTCAGTACGTGCGCGGCGAGTGCCGCTGGATGCTGGTCCTTCAACTTGCCGTTGCGCTTGCCGCCCGGGGTACGGATGGCGTCGACGATCACTGCTTCGGTCATTGCTGTTCTCCTGTGCTTGTGGTTGAGATTCGTGTGGTGCTGGTTGGGACGGTGGTGGCGATGGCGGTGGCGAGGTTCTGTTGCAGCCGGGTCATCACCCATGCGAGCGCTTGGCGTTCCTCACGGCCGATGCCGTGGCGAAGTTCTGCGCGCAGCACCTCATCGACTTCCGCGACGTGAGCGGTCAGCTCCCTCCCGGAGTCGGTGATGGCGACGAGCCACACGCGACGATCGTCGGTCTTCGGCTGGCGCTCGACAAGACCACGAGCCTGCAGTCGATCGATGACCGAACCAATGGCCGCCCGCCCGATGCCGAGGTGATCGGCGAGATCGGTCTGCGTGGTCGTTCCGAACTCGGCGACATATCCGAGTAGGGATGCCTGCGTGAGGTTGAGATCGAGAGCTGCCAGCCGAGCATCGAACGCAACGCGCAGCAGACGCGCCGTCGACATCAGGGTCGACTCAACGCGAAGCCACGGGGGCGAATCGAGTTCGTGGGTGGTGAGATTGGCGGAGCTCATGATGAGGTGTCGAGATGTAACGTCACGTTTGACCCGGCACGGTGTGACGGTTGGGGTCGTGGGGTTCGGTGTGGACACATACTGTACGATGCCATACAGTATTGCAACTACAGATCGCTGCCGACTTCGCCGGCTGCGGAATCCTTGGAGGACATGACATGACCGACACCGCCACCGGACTCACCGAGGCCGAGGCCACGGAGTTCCGCCAGAAGTGCGTCGACTTCATGGACACCTTCGCCGTACGTTCGGGCCAGCCGACGCTCGATGAGCAAAAGGCGTTCCTCGCAGCAGCCGCCGAAGCGGGCCTCGCCGGGTTGCCCATTCCGACCGAGTACGGCGGTGGAGGCAAGACCCTCGCCCACGAAAAGATCTGGCGCGAAGTGAAGAGCAACTACCCGTTCCCCGATAGTGAGTTCATCATCTCCCACGGGATGTGCATGCCGATGCTCGCCGAGTACGGCACCCACGAGCAGAAGGAACGCTTCCTCGCCGACAACATCTCGGGCAAGACCATGTGGTGCCAGATGTTCTCCGAGCCGGGCGCCGGGTCTGACGTCGCCAGCCTGCAGACCAAAGCCGAACTCGATGGAGACGAGTGGGTCCTCAATGGCCAGAAGGTCTGGACCACGCTGGCCCACAAGAGCGACTACGGCCTCGTCGTGGCCCGCACCGATCCCGACCAGGTGAAGCATGCCGGCATCTCGATGTTCATCCTCGACATGCGCGGCCCAGGCGTCGAGATCCGACCGATCCACCAGATCGACGGCGGGTCGCACTTCAACGAGGTGTTCTTCACCGATGCTCGTATCCCGAAGGACTGGCTCGTCGGCGACCTCAACAACGGCTGGAACCTGGCCACCGCGATGCTCATGTACGAGCGCGTCGCCATCGGCGGCGCCGGCGCCGGCAAGATCAACCAGCCGAACTTCAAGATGCTGCGCAAGGCGGCCGAGGCAACCGGCCAGATCGCCAACCCGGTCGTGCGTGACCAGCTGATGCAGATCTGGTCGATGGAGACCTGCAAGTCGCTCGTGGCGATGAAGACCCGCGATGAGCTCAAGTCCGGCAAGACCCCCGGGCCCGGCGGCTCGCTCGGCAAGCTCTTCGGGTCGAACATTGCCTGGAAGGTGCGCACGATGGCGCTCGAGTTCGCCGGTCCCGGCTCCGTCGCCTGGGACCCCGACGACGAGACCGGCGCCGATCTGCAACGCATCGTCCTCAACAGCTTCCAGTCGAGCATCGCCGGTGGCACCGACGAGATCCAGCGCAACATCATCGGCGACCGCGTTCTCGGCCTGCCGCGCGAGCCGTCCGTCGACCGTGGTGTCCCCTTCCGTGATCTCAAGGTCGGCACCCAGACCAACTGAGTGTTACATCTGGGGTCTGACCCCGGATGTAACACCTGGCAGTATTCGGCGATGACGACCGATCATCGATTGACGACGCGGCAGATGGCGGAGTTCGTTGCCAACGGGTTCATCCGCTTCGACTCGATCGTCCCCGACGACATCAACGAGCGTGCCATCGCCGAGATGCAACAGCTCGAAGCCGAACGGCTCGCGCCCGGCGGGATGAAGCCTCCCCACACCGGCACGCTGCTCGACGACTGCTATCCGTCGCCGTCGATCATCGGCGAGTACCTGCGACTCCCGCAGATCCAGGGCATCATCGAGTCGTTCGTCGGACCCAACCCGAGGTTCGACCACGACTGGACGCACCACATCCAGCCGCACGCAACGTACGTACAACCGCTCCACGTCGATGCGATCACCGATTCCGACGACCCCACCTTCGATGTGCAGCTGTTCTGGTATCCGCACGACGTTGCGCCGGGCGAAGGCGGAACACGATTCGTCCCCGGTAGCCACCTGCGGCGGGTCAGGTCGTCGGGCCTCGACCGCTATCAGCACATCAACGGCGAGCAGCAGTTCTCCGGGCCGGCCGGCACCGTTGTGGTCTTCCACCACGGCCTGTGGCACGCGGGCCAACCCAACCCCGGCGACGGACACCGGTGGATGCACAAAGTTCGGCTCAACCCGACGGTTGCGCAGGTTCGCCTCTGGAACACCGACGACCTCCCGGATCTCCAGAACCCGCCGTCTGATCACATCTTCGCCCGGGTTCTTCCCGACAGCGTGGCGAAGATCTTCCGCACTTGGCACCCATGGATGAGCGTCACCGACTATCGCAACGAACAGGTGCAGCGCGCCCGGTTGTGGCGCTACCTCACGGGTGACGACACGTACGACGTCGATCACTACCTGACCCGCCTCGAAGGGCGCGCCGCCCTGGTCGCCCCGTGAGTGACCCCGCAAGCGATCCGGTGCAACGCCAGCAGATCCTGTACCTGTGGGCGAGCGGGTCGGCGCTCGATTCCGGCGTCGTCGGGTGGGCATTCCACGACGGCGCGGACGGTGCCGGTCCCGCACTCGCCGACACGTCGCCGCCCTACTCCAGTGGTGTCGCCGCCCTGCGCGACGGTTGGATGCTGCTGCAGTCGTCGCAACTGACCCCGCCGCTGCCGGGCGAGGAGCACCTCAACAACTACCTGGAGTACGAGTTCGTCTTCGAACGCCGCATCACGATGTGACGGGCCCCGAGGCTCGCAGCCGGTCAACGGCCTCCATCGCCTCACGGAGTTCGGTCAGCCACTCCTCACTGTGTTGGCCGACGAGTCGCACACACCACGCGAGCGCATCGGAGCGCGACCGTGCGACGTTGGCGGCCACCAGCGTGTCGAGCACCATCCGCTCGGGCTGACGCAGACGCGTCATCACGGGTGCGGCGAGGTGGGTGAACAACGCCGTGCGATCGCCGACGGTGACACCCCAGGCGACCTTGCGGTCGGAGCGGTGTTCGATCTCCCGGGCGATTTGCATCCGGTGTTCGCGGGTGTCTTCGCGGTAGCCGGAGATGCGCCCGGCGACGGCTTCTGCGCGATCTGCGTCCGTGGCGGCGTCGTCGAGGACGGGAGCCTCGACGGTGACGACGATCGTGATCTCGTCACGGTCGATCGTGATGGAGGGTGCTGCGATGGCGCTCCAGGTTTCGGGCAGTCGCCCGCGAAGCCACGCAGTGATGGTCGAGTCGTCTGTGTCATGGGTGGGGTCATGGGTGGTGGTCATGCAGGCAACCTATCCGATAATTACTTCATTACACACTTACTACATTTCTTTCGTCTTTAATTGTGTACGCAACTATTGAGCGGTAGCTTGATTGTCATGAGCGATTGGAATGCACAAATCATTGCCGAGTTCCGAGCGACGGGCGGCAAGGCAGCCCAGTTCGGCGACAACCCCCTCGTGATCCTCCACACCACCGGCGCCAAGTCGGGCGAGCTACGCGAGATCCCCCTCGTCGCGTTCGTCGGAGACGATGACCTGTACGTGTTCGCCTCCGCGGCCGGATCCCCGAAGCACCCGGACTGGTACTACAACCTCAAGGCGAACCCAGAGATCACCGTCGAGTTCGGCGTCGACACGTTCGAGGTGACCGCGACCGAACTCCCCACGGACGAAGCTCACGCCAAGCTGATGCAGCAAGCCGAACTGATGCCGCAGTTCGCTGACTACATCCCCAAGGCAGCGCCACGGATCATCCCGACGTTCCGCCTCACCCGCGCTGCCTGACGCTCAGAGCGCTCGCTCCACGCGGCGGCGCGCTTTGGCTCGCTTCGATCCGGTGAGTCGGTGTTTACGAAGCGCCCCGGACAGGGGATCGGCGTCGACCACATGATCGACGATCTCCAACGCCAATGCTCTGGTGCCGATTCGCTCGAGCACGACCGGCTCGGGCGATCGTGGTTCAATCACCACGACCACGCCGTGGCACACGTCGAGGCATGGCAACTCCAACAGGGTGCACGCCCCGCCCAACTCGCGCTGCACCGTTCGGAATCCGTTCGACCGCCGACAGTCCTTGCCGGTACACAGCCCGACTTCAGGTGCTCGTGAATGCTTCGCCATGGACCTGCGCGTCACGCGATGGAGTAATCGCGCAACAGCTTGTTCATCTCGATCACGTGCAGTTCTTCCTGGCCGATCTGACCCCGGGCATACTCCTCGAGGTAGATCGAGCTGCCCTCGGTCAACGCGAGGAGCTGGCGGTACAGATCGAGGGCCCGACGCTCATGAACGATCGACTCGCGCAGGATGGCATCGATCGCGTGATCGTGCGACTCCTCGATCGGGGCGATCCCCTGCTCGGGATGACCGCCGAGCCCAGTGAGGATCTCACCGGCCTGCTGGGCGTGCAGCAACGACTCGGCGGCCTGAGCCTTCATGAAGTCGACCAACGGGAGACGGGTGGGCCCGGTGATCACGAGCGAATAGTGCGTGTACCGCACCACGCCGGCGAGTTCGGCCTTGAGAATCTCGTTGAGTACCGGGTTGACGGCGTCGGTGTCGATGATGGTGTGCACGGCGAGCTCCAAACAGATCGGGGGCAATCATTTTGCCGTGCCATCACGGCCAATCGACATCCAACCGGAGGATCAGGCGAAGTAGTCCGGCCGGCTGACGTGGGTCTCCGACACGAACAGCACGCCGTGACGATCGTCGAGCAACCGGCGGATTCCGGCAATCAGCGCTTCGGATCGCTCCATCGGCACCACCGTGATCAGCATCGAGAGGCTCGCACGGTCGTTGAAGAGCAGTCGCCCCTGATGATGGCCATGGTGTCCGAATCCGGAGACCCCCGACACGGCTGTGTACCCCGTCGCGCCTGCGTCGAGGAAGAGGTCGCGAACGGCGGGAACGTCGTCGCCGTCGACGACGACCTCGATCTTCGCCATGGGAGTGAGGTTGGTCCAGGTGGTCATGAAATCTCCAGTGGGATCGAGAGGTCAGACGCCGTCGAGGCGTCGGGGTCGGCAGGTCGCCAAGGTTCCCAGCCGCCGCTGGGTGTGCGCAAGACCCACGGGTCGTGCTCGTTCGCACGGGCAACGACGTGGATCCACTCGCCTTCGACGAGCTGGCGGAGCCCGGCGTTGCGCATGATGATGTCCTCGACACGATCGAGTGGCGCCTGCACGACGGCAAGCAGTCGCAGCGGGTCATGAGCGCGTTGATCGCCGAGCATCACCGATTGCATCGGGAGTCCGACCGCGAGATCACCGGACTCCCCGACGACGACGCCGACGCCACCAACGGGGTTGTGCAACATCTTGTCGCCGGCGCCGAATACGTCGAGGTCGACGGTGGAGAAGTAGTACTGCGCCGAAATCCACTGTGCCACCACGAGCGGCGCCGTCATGATCGTCTCGAGGGCCACCCCGTCGGGATCACGGTCGGCGACGTAGCTGTGCAGGAACGAGCGTCCGGCGAGGTCGTGATCGGCAGTCATCGAGCGCGGTCCGATGATGAACGCTCCGTTGCCGGCCAGGCCCCATTCCGGTCGTACCTGTGCCCAGTCGTGACCGCGGTCGCGTACGCGCTCCGGATTGCCCGGGAGGCGACGAGCACGATCGTGCGCATTGCGCTCGCCTGCCGTCGCGAGGTCACCCTGCAACGCTGCGACGGATTCTCGGCTGACCGCAGGAATCGTGTCGTGGTCGAAGACCGTCACCACATCGGCCGTCGTGTCGTGCTCTGCCGCGACGAACCAGGTGTCTGCGGGGATGTTGATGCCGCGTTCGACGAGCCCGCGGCGGACATCGGTGTCGTTGAGGATCGAGACGGCAATGCGCGCACTCGCCCCGCCGGGTGCACCACCGCAGGCGCCACAGTCGAGTGAGGAAGCGTGGGGGTTGTTGGTGGTGTGGCTCCCGTGGCCGCACAGCACGACGACCGGCGCGAAGCTCGACATGCCGATCGTGGTGACGATGGCCTCGGCGAACAACGTCCGCTCGTCGAGCGACAAGCCAGAGTGCAACGAGCGACCTTCGATCTCATCGACAACCGGTGCCGTGCGAGGCGAGCGGCGCCACCGGGAACGAGTCTCGGAGCCAACCGCGGCCTTCGCCGGCACGAACGTTCGAGCGGCAGCGACGGGTCCGGCGAACCATCCGGCCGACTCGGCAAGAGCGAAGGGCGAAGCGATCCCGCCCTTGGCTGCGTAGAACGCGTCATGCAGCCCGGCGGCGGCCGAGCAACTCGCCAGATAGCGGGCGTCATCGTCGACGGATTGCTCGACGACCTCGTGGCGCGGTGACACCAAGACCGGGCAACGTGCCTGCGAGACCGGCGACCCGAGTGGCCGCCACCTGACCGGTACCCCGAAGAAGCCGGCGAACCCGAACGTCTCGTAGTGACCGAGTGCCTCGAGGTGCCGGCGCAAGCCCTCGGAGCGGACGTCGATACAGAACACGAGCTGCGCATCCGGTCGACCGGTCGGCTTGTTCGACGGCGGCGTCGGGCCATCGAGTCGCTTCAGGAGCTGATCGCGGAAGCTCCACTCGTGCGCGCCGAGCCAGATCTCTGCACCGACGGCCGGCGGCACGCGGCGAATCCACGCCGACAACGCGGCAAGGTCCGCCTGCGAAGGCGCCCCCTCCACACACTGCTCGACGAACGCTGCCACCCGAACTCCCACCAGGGCCTCGTCCTCGGACGGGGTGAAGCCGTCGACGAGCTCGAGTTGATCGGGGCCGAGGTGATCCATGGCCGCTCGAACCGCAGCCAGATCGATCATCCGGAGCCTGACACCGGCGTGGTCGGCCGGTGCCCAGTCGTCGCACCAGCGGGCGAAGCTCGCCCATCCCGGTGTCCGCAACAGCAGTGTGCGCACCATCGCCATCCGGTGGTCGGCGTCGGGGATCGCCAGCGCGAGCATCTCGACGGGATCATCGGGAAGATCGGCGACACGTGCGCACGCGTCACGACCGATCAGGCCGCGCAACCGTCGATCGCCTGCCGCCACGGCCCGCCACGAACGGTAGAAGCCGCGGTCCCGATCGGGCATGGCCCAGGGGACGTGGGCATCGTCGACGTATGAGGCGCACCAGGTCGCCAGCACCTGGTCGAGACCATCGGCAACGGTGAACGCTGCAGCGGAATTGCCGGCGGCACCGTCGCCGACCGGCCCGTGAATCAGGTCCCATCGGAGCAGTTCCAGCACGTCGACGCTCCCGGTGCCAACCTTGATCGGCTCCGCCGCGGCCGCTTCGGGGAGCCGGCGCCGGATTGCGCCGTCGAGATCGGCGTCGCTGATCCGACCCCGGGCGCGTTCTGAGCGGTACGCCTCAATGGGGAGATGCGTTCGGGCCGAGAACCATGTTCGGGCCAGGTCGGTCGCTTCCGCGAACGGACGGTCCTGGAGCCCCCCGAGT
>JANPCI010000486.1:0-3185 GCA_031430875.1 Actinomycetes bacterium
ACCAGCGGAGGATCGGTGATCGACCCGCTCGTGGTCGAGTCGCTCGTGGACGCCCGGAGCCGCACGAAGCACTCCCCGCTCGAGCACCTCACGCCGCGCGAACTGGAGGTGCTCTCCGAGATCGCCCAGGGCAAGAACAACTCGGCCGTCGCATCGTCACTCGTGCTGTCCGAGCGAGCGGTCGAGAAGCACATCAACTCGCTGTTCGCCAAGCTCGGACTCGGCGAGGAACCCGACGTGCACCGCCGGGTCAAAGCGGTGCTGCTGTACCTCGCCGACCGAGGCTGATCGGGTCGCCAGGATCAGCCGTCGAAGTCCGAAAAATGCCTCCACCTGCGCGCTGAGCGCGCAGTGGGAGGCATTTTTCGGTGGTGGGTGGGTCGGGTGTCGTCATTCGGTGCGGAGGGCGGTGGCGGCGCGGGTGCGGGCTGCCGCCCAACCGGGGCCGAGGGCGGCGAGGTTGGCGACGACGAGCACCAGCAGGGCGACACCGACGATCGCGGTCAGCGGCACCACGGGTGCAGAGACAACCCCCAGGTTGTCGACGATCGCACTCCACGTCACGCGGCCGATGACAACACCGAGCGGGATCCCGACCACCAGCGCCGCAGCGGACAGCAACGATGCATGCCAGGCGACACTCGACAACACCTGGCGCTTGGTGAAGCCGATCGACTTCAGTACACCGATCTGGCGCCGGTTGCTCCGCACCGACGTCACGAGCGCATGGACCAGTGCCGCCCCGGCGAGCAGCCCGACGATCAATGCGAGCCAGGCGGGCTGGCCTGACACGAGCCCGAGATTCGACACCTGGGTCGGGGTGCTCTCGGCAATGAACGTGGTCGGGAATGCATCACGGAGCGCGTCGAGTGTCGCATCTCGGTCCACGCCCGGATCGATGTACACCCCATAGGTCTGGCTCTGCGACTCGGGTGCCATGGATGCGAATGCCTCCGGCGTGACGAGAGCACCGACACCAGGGCGCGATGACAGCGCATCGTTGACCACGACCTCACCGACGACATCGAGGTCGAACGTGTTATCCGGGTCACCCGGATCGACGATCGTAAAGGTGTCGCCGATTGCGACGTCGTGGTCGCGCATACTCGTGCGACCCAGTGCGGCCTCCGTCGGCTTGGTCGGCGCGCGCCCGGCAGTGATCGTCCCGAAGTCGACGTCGCCCAGAAACGGTTCGCCGGCAAAGATCGTGAAGGCCGGGTCGCCCTGGATTCCCTTGGCCGACAGGAGCCCGACGGCCTCGATCCCGGGGATCGCGTCGAGGCGGGCTCGCGTGTCGGCCTGCTGCGACTCGCTCCCGACGTTGCCGACCTGTGCATCCCACGCCGAGCCATACCTCGTCGGCTCGGCCCGGAGGTCGTCGTAGCTCGCAACCAGCGACCAGGCCGCCACACCAGCAGCGGCAGCGAACGCCACCCCGACGATTGCCGAGCCCAATGCGAGTCGACCTGCCCGCCGCGAGTTGGTGATGGCCCACCCGGCAACCCCTGAGGGTGGGAGCGACGCCATCGTACGGTGCGACGAACTCGCCGACGCCGCTGTCGACACCCGAACGCGAAGTGTGGCAATTGGAACCAACGCAAAGACCATCACGCTCAGCACGACCACAGGGATCCCGACGCCGAGCACCATCCAGTCCACGGCAACACCGCGGTCGGGTTCGGCGGAGCGGCCGATCCCGATCGGCCCGAATGGTGACGAGGCGATCGCCACGATGGCCGCGACGACAGCGGCCGTGGCGGCGACCGCCGACGCTCGAAACGCGCTCGACTCGACCATGCCACGTCGGGTCATCCCGATGGCATCGAACACCGCTGCATCTGCCCACTCCAATCGCGACTGCCGCGAGACCGCTTGCCCAGCGAACAGGAAGCCGGCGAGCGCAACGACGGCGGCAATCAGGTACAGCCCGACCGTTTGGAGCCGTATCGCATCACGCACGGTCCGTTGGCCGTCCTGCCCGAAGAGTTCACCGATCTCGGGTTCAAGGAGACGGTCGGGCCAACGCTCGTTCACAGCCTGCACCACGTCGGCATCGGTGCCGGACGAAGTCGTCAGTACGGAGACACCGACGCCGTATACCGCCGCATCCCCGCCGATCTCCTCCCACCAGGCCGGCCCAACGGTCACCGCACTGGTGTCTTCGTAGATGCTCGTCCCACCGAGGCGACCGACCAGGTCGTTCGGTCGGCGGGTGATACCGACGACCGTCACCGTGGTCGGTACTCCCCCGGCAGCCGCCGAGCCTTCTCCCGCAAGATCGTACTCGTCGGTTCGGAACGGCGTGATGATCACCTCGTCGCCGACACCAACGCCGAGGCGGGAAGCTTCCTCCTCGTTGATCGTCGCCTCCGAGGCCACGGCGGGGTCAGCGAGCCGCCCCTCGACGATGATCGGTGTACCGAAGGATGGTACGGCCTCCGGGTCGATCGCAACAGGGACGAGCTGCCGCCAGCCTCCATCGGGATTGTCGGCGGCGGCCACACTGCTGATGGCGAGCGTCCACCGTCCCGCCGATTCCACGGCGGGGACGGTTGTCAGGAACTCCCGCACGTCGGTGTAGTCGTAGCCGCCGCAGATCTGGAATCCGTTTGCCTTGACGTCGGCCTGCGTGATGCCCTCCGGGCATCCGAAGACTGTCACTGTCGCCGCGTTCTCGTAGGCCTGGAACCGGTCGTACACCGTGGAGGTGCGCCGTGCGATCCCCCACAGGCCGAGCGCCGCTCCACCGGCCAGACCGGCGAACACGCCGAGCGCGATCGTCGCCCGCCAGTACCGGCGCAGCAGCGAACGCGCCCGCATTCCTTCGGCCGAGTTCAACATCGCGAATCCCCTTTCACGAGACCCATCATTCGCCCCGCAGCACCCGTGCCGGCTGCAGTCGACGGGCCCGAAGATTGGGCCACACCGACACCAGAAGGGCGACGACGAGCGCACCGATCGACACGCCGATCAGCGCGACCGGTGGCATCTCGGGTCGAACGACCAGGTTCGCTCGGCCGGCCACCGATGACCAGATGGCCCGACCCACGCCGATCCCGATGGGAACGCCGAGCACGATCGAGATCACCGCAACGATGGTTGCCTGCCAGGTGATCACCCATCCTGTCTGCGATGACCTGAGGCCGAGGGCACGAAGGATCGCGAGGTCCTCCCGGCGTCGACGA
>JANPCI010000487.1:0-3256 GCA_031430875.1 Actinomycetes bacterium
CGCGCCGGCCTCGATCGACATGTTGCACACCGTCATGCGGCCCTCCATCGACAATGCTCGGATCGCCGACCCGCGGTATTCGATCACGTGGCCGATGCCGCCGCCCGTGCCGATCTCGCCGAGGATCGCGAGGATCACATCCTTCGCGGTGACGCCCGATTGGTGGTCGCCCTCGACGGTGACCGACATCCACTTGGGACGCTGCTGGGGGAGAGTCTGCGTGGCGAGCACGTGCTCGACCTCGCTCGTGCCGATGCCGAAGGCCAGCGCGCCGAACGCGCCATGGGTAGCGGTGTGCGAGTCGCCGCACACGATGGTCATGCCCGGCAGTGTGCGGCCCTGCTCCGGACCGATGACGTGCACGATGCCCTGGTTGGGGTCGCCCATCGGGAAGTTGGTGATGCCGAACTCGGCGGTGTTCACGCGCAGCGTGTCGATCTGCTTCGCCGAGATCGGGTCGGCGATCGGCTGGTCGATGTTCTCGGTCGGCACGTTGTGATCCTCGGTGGCGATCGTGAGATCGGGCCGGCGGACCGTGCGGCCGCTGATCCTGAGCCCGTCGAACGCCTGCGGGCTGGTGACCTCGTGGACCAGGTGCAGATCGATGTACAGCAGGTCGGGTTCATCGGGTGCGGAGTGCACCAGATGGCGTTCCCACACCTTCTCCGGCAGTGTCTTGCCCACGTCGTTGCTCCTTGTTGTTGCAATGTCCCAATATGTGGGATTATGTTCTTGCGATATGGACATAGTATCCGGCGTCGGCGTGCTCGACAAGGCCATGTTGGTGATGTCGGCGGTGGCCGTCGCCCCGCGGACCCTCGTCGAATTGCAAGCCGAGACGCAGCTCCCCCGCGCCACCGCTCACCGCTTGGCGACAGCGCTCGAGGCGCACGGCATGCTGCGGCGTGATGCCGATGGTCGGTTCGACCTCGGCCAGGGTCTCGTCCCGCTCGGACGGACCGCTGCCGAACGTTTCTTGCTCGTCGACGTGGCACGTCCGGTGCTCGAGCAACTCCGCGATGCGACCGGCGAGAGCGTCCAGCTGTTCGTTCGTGAAGGTGAGCAGCGTCGCTGCGTGCTGTCGCTCGAGTCGACCCATGGTCTGCGCTGGATCGTTCCGCAGGGTGCGCTTCTTCCCCTCGATGTGGGCTCAGCCGGGCGTGTGCTGTCGGGCGAAATCGGCCGCCACGGATGGATCGAGAGCATCGGTGAGCGCGAGGCGGGCGTCGCGTCGGTGAGCGCGCCGATTGTCGCCTCGGATGGCTCGGTGGTGGCGGCGTTGTCGGTGAGCGGTCCGATCGAGCGTCTGACCCGCCAACCCGGCAAACACTTCGGAAACACCGTCGTCGCCGCCGCCCACCGCGTCCTCTCCTGACTCGTTCTCGTGAACAAGTGCGCGGTCAGGTGGCGCAGTTGTTCACGAGAACGCGGGTCGGGCGGCGCGGGCGATGCGCCAGAGCGACCAGGCGATCGGAAGCTGCAGCGGGAGCCGGATCCAGTTCTGCGGGCCACGAGCGGTTCCCACACTGCGCGTCATCCGGCCGTCGACCGGCTTCACCTCGACCTTGTTGATCGCCATGTCGATGTTGGCCGGGAACACGATCACCAACAGGGCGATCAACCCGAGTGCCGCTGGGCGACGTGTGCGCGCGGACAGCAGGCCGAGGCCGAGCGCGATTTCGGCGGCGCCGCTGACCCGGTTCGCCAGCCGAGCATCAGGGAACCATTCGGGCACGATCGACTCGAAGAAGTCAGGGCGTGCGAAGTGTGCAACTCCGGCAGACGTGAAGAGTGCGCTGGCGGCGAGGGTCGAGCGGCGTGGCATCGCAGTATTCAAGCCCGTCGGATACCAGTCGTCGTAGCCGGGCCGCTTGCTCCTACGCTGTGCGAGTGACCGAATCGGCCGTCAATGTCGAGGTGCTTCCGAGCGATTGGCGTGAGCAGGTACTCGCCCTCGCCGCGGATCGCGATGCCGTCATCCTCGCTCACAACTACCAGGTTCCCGAGATCCAGGACATTGCCCACTACGTCGGCGACTCACTTGCGCTGTCACGTGTGGCCGCCGAGGTCGAGGCATCGACGATCGTGTTCTGTGGCGTTCACTTCATGGCCGAGTCGGCAAAGATCCTCGCGTACGACAAGACCGTCCTCATCCCTGACGCGGCTGCGGGTTGCAGCCTTGCCGAGACGATCAACGCCGAGCAGCTCCGGGAGTGGAAGGCCGAACACCCGGGTGCCGTCGTGGTCAGCTACGTCAACACCACCGCCGAGGTGAAGGCCGAGACCGACATCTGCTGCACGTCGTCGAACGCAGTGGAGGTCGTCGAGTCGATCCCTCGCGATCAGGACGTGCTGTTCCTCCCCGACCAGTTCCTCGGAGCGCACGTCCAGCGCCTCACCGGGCGCGACAACATGCACATCTGGATGGGCGAGTGCCACGTACACGCCGGCATCAACGGCGCCGAACTGCGGGCACAGGTTGAAGCCGAGCCCGACGCCGAGTTGTTCGTGCATCCTGAGTGCGGATGCGCAACCAGCGCGCTCTACCTCGTGTCGTCGGGCGTCGTGCCCGCCGAGCGCACGCGGATCCTCTCGACTGGCGGGATGGTCGACGCCGCTCGAGCGACGACGGCTGCCAAGGTGCTCGTCGCCACAGAAACCGGCATGATCCACCAACTGCGCAAGGTGAACTCCACGACCGACTTCGTGCCGGTGAACCGGGCTGCGGTGTGCAAGTACATGAAGATGATCACGCCGGCGAAGCTGCTGCGCTCACTGCGTGACGGCACCGACGAGGTGTTCGTCGAACGTGAGATCGCCGACCGCGCCCGGCTCTCGGTCGAGCGCATGATCGCCATCGGCACACCGTCGGCAACGGCCGAGTGACGTGAGCCTGCCGAGGCGCTTGGCGGCGCCGCCAGCCACCTGGGAGCGCGACGTCGACGTGGTCGTGCTCGGCTCTGGAGCAGCGGGGCTGTCGGCGGCGCTCGCGGCTCGCCCGGTCCGCAGCGTCCTCGTGGTCACCAAGGACATTCTGTCCGCCGGCTCCACCCAGTGGGCTCAGGGAGGCCTCGCCGGTGTGCTCGACCCGAGCGACACGATTGCCGACCACGTGCGTGACACCCTCGAAGCAGGAGCGGGCCTGTGCGACGAGGATGTCGTGCGCGAGCTGGTGACCGAGGCGCCGAAGTCGATCCGATACCTGATGCGCCTCGGCGCGGCGTTCGATCCCGAACAGGGCGGCACCGATATTGCG
>JANPCI010000488.1:0-2179 GCA_031430875.1 Actinomycetes bacterium
CACGACGAACCCGGCAAGGAGTGGACGATCGCCACGCTGGCCCGGGCGGTTGGCACGAGCAGAGCCAACCTCGCACGCCGCTTCACCGCCGTCGTCGGCGAGCCCGTGATGACGTACCTGACGCGATGGCGGATGACGCTCGCTGCCGACCTGCTCGCGAACCCCGACACCACGATCGCCGCCGTGGCAACCCAGGTCGGCTACGCGAGCCCGTTCGGATTCTCCACCGCCTTCAAACGCCGATACGGAGTCAGCCCGACAGCGCATCGCCGACCTGATCTGGATGCACTCGAACTCGTTACACGAACTTCGTCCCCCATCAACACCGCCGAAGCGGCCTACTCCGTCGACGGCGCTGACGCGATCGTCGCATCGACAGCCGGCTGAACACTTCACCGACGGAGAGAACAAACATGCGGCTCCTCCATATCGACATCGACACACTGCGGCCCGATCACCTGGGGTGCTACGGCTACCACCGCGACACGTCGCCGAACATCGACGCAGTTGCCTCGCGTGGTGTCCGATTCGACCGGGTCTACGCCTCGGACACGCCGTGTCTGCCCTCGCGTTCGGCGCTGATCTCGGGCCAGTTCGGCATTCGCAACGGCATCGTCGGCCACGGCGGCTCGGCGGCTGAGCTGTTCCCCGAGGGGGCCGCCAGAGGGTTCTGGTCGCGACTGGCGATGACGTCGTGGGCGCGCCAGTTCCGCAACGTCGGGATGACGACGACCACGATCTCGACCTTCGCCGAACGGCACTCTGCGTACCACTGGCTCGCCGGGTTCAGCGAGAGCATCAACGTCGGGCTCGGCGGGATGGAGACCGCTGACGTCGTGACGACCGAGGCGCTCGGCTGGTTCGATCGCCACGCCACCGAGGACGACTGGTTCTGTCATGTCCACATTTGGGACCCCCACACGCCGTACCGCACGCCGGCCGAGTTCGGTGAGCCATTCGTCGACGAGCCGCTGCCCGCCTGGTACACCGATGAGATCCGCCAGCAGCACTGGAGGCTTCCGGGGCCGCACTCCGCGCAGGAGATGATCGGCTTCGGCACCGCTTCGCGATCGGGCCGCCTGCCGCGCCAGCCGTTGGAAGCGGCCGACATGGGCCAGGTTCGACGGATGTTCGACGGCTACGACACCGGCGTTCGCTACGCCGACGAGCACGTCGGACGCTGGCTCAACGCGCTCGCCGACGCCGGGGTACTCGACGACACGGCGATCATGATCTCGTCAGACCACGGCGAGACGCTCGGTGAGCTCGGCACGTACTGCGACCATCATTTCGCCGACGAACACACGTCGCACGTCCCGATGATCGTCCACTGGCCCGGAGTCGTCGGGGCCGAAGGCGGCCGAGTGGCGAATGGCCTGCACTACCAACTCGATGTTGCGGCGACACTCGTCGAACTCGCCGGTGGAACACCGCCGCCGGGCTGGGACGGCGTCTCGTTCGCCCAGGATCTTCACGCCGGCGTTGCGCCAGCAGGCCGCGAGAACCTCGTGTTGTCCCACGGCGCATGGACGGCGCAGCGTGCGGTACGAACCGGCGACTGGCTCTACCTGCGCACCTACCACGACGGATTCCACGGGCTCGACGACGAGCTCCTGTTCGATGTCGCTGCCGATCCGCACGAACAGCACGACCTTTCCGACGAGCGGCCGGATGTGTGCGCCGATGCTGCGGAGCTCCTGGCGTCGTGGCGCGACGATGCGCTCTCGAGATCGAGGACCGGCATCGATCCACTCGACGTCGTCCTGGCCGAGGGCGGTCCGTGGCACGTCCGCGGCCGACTCCTGGAATACGCAGAACGACTCCGCGCGACCGGCCGCGGCGAGTGGGCCGACTCCCTGCTCGAGCGCTACCCGCGAGAGGCGTCGGGCGAGCTCCCCCGTTCGGGGTTCTGACGGCCTGTGCCGAGCCGGTCTTTCCGGACCTGACCCCGAAAGACCGAAGCACGCCCTCGCCGTCAGGCGAACGCCTCGAACAGCTCGGTGACGGCCTTGGCCTGGCCACCCGAGGTGGACGACGGGACGAGGATCGGCGAGACAACGCCTGCGTCGAACCACGCGTCGACGCCCTCGCGTACCCGACCAACCGGACCCGACAGCGTGCAGTCGTCGAGCCAGCTGTCGCTCATCGCTGCCAGAACCGCATCGGAGTCGCGAGCGGC
>JANPCI010000489.1:0-47436 GCA_031430875.1 Actinomycetes bacterium
CCACTGGGATGACTTCGAGGCCGACTACGGCACGCCCACACCGGTAGCCATGATTTCGGGCTTGCGAGACGAGTTCCACCGGCTCGAAGAACTGGCGTCCGACCCGGTCTTCGCCTTCCTGCTCGGCGAAGGTGCACTGGACCTTCCCGATGATGCTGAACGCAGGACGGGCGGGAGCTACGCCTGGTTCGGTGATGATGTCCGCCCGCCCTACTGGTGGCGGAAGCGGCTGCGCTCGGTCGTCCAAGCGATCCGAGGTGAATCATGACCCCCGAACGCAAAGCCGAACTACGTGACCTGGCGAAGTGCCGAGTGTGCAGCGGCAAGGGCCGGTTCGACCCTCATTGCTGGCGGTGTGACGACTCGGGGGACGACCACGAATGTCCGCCCGAAAGGGTCTGCGATGCGTGTAGCAGCACAGGCAAAGACCCTCGCCAGACCGAAATGCTCGACGAGATCGACCGGCTCGAAGGACTAGTGCGGGAAGCACACGACCTCCAGGGCGAGGCATGGACAAGCCAGTTGCACTTCTCGTGCACCTGCGAGCAGTGGGAGATGTGCGTCGACGAACCGGACCCCGGTCTGATGCGGGTCACGAAGAGGCTGCACGAGGACCCGACGATCCGTGCTGAGCACGCCGCCCACGTCGAAGCGATCCTCCGAGGTGACACGTGATCGACCCAGCGATCGGGTGGGTGACACGGATCGACGGCGAACCTGCGGCCGTCGTCGGGATCGCCGAGGCCGTGCTCGTCGGCGGCGAACAAGCGTGGAACATCACGCTGCTCGTCGCTCCACCGAAAGGTGGTTCGCCTCGCATCGTCAAGACGACCACGGCCGACGTCGTCCTCGCGCCGGCTGCGCGCCCGAAAAGTGTGCTGGCCCCGGTCGCCGAATGGCTCGGCACGCACCGCTACCGCGACGCCAACCACACCGCGGTCACCGACGCGGCCCTCATCCTGCTCGGCCTACCTCCCCGGAGTGCTTCATGATCCCGATCCCCGGCTCCTACGCGGCCACCGTCGCGCCTGGCATGATCGCCTGGCCCCCGCCGGTCGACGACATCGCCGACGAAAACGTCATCGTGCCCGGGGGCCTGGTCCTCACCGTCGTCGACGGCGAAGTGAGCTGCATCACGAAAGCGATGAACGACGCCCGAGCACGGCCCCTCGGTCTCCGCCGATCCATGCTCAAAGCATCAGCGGTCGGTGTGCTCGCCAACCACACCGGTGAACCAGCCGAATACGTCCGGCGGATCTGGCGTTGCCTCGCGAAAGAACTCTGCGCCCGCAACGCCAATATCAGACGCGTCGAAGAATGGGCACGCCTCATCGCGACACTGAGCAGGCTCGGATGACCGCCTCCGCGTGGCAGAACAGCCAAACCGAACACATGACGATCGAGTGGAACGTCGGCGACCGTGGGCGTGTCGGTGACGCCGAGTTCGAGGTGACCGACACGTCACCGAGGACCAACTACGTCCATGTCCAGTGGGAGCCAGACCGCAAGACCGACAACAACATTCGCTGTGACATCCTCGCTGCGATGGGTGCGGTGCGTCTCCCGCCGGCCGTCCCGCCGACCACCGGCACCCCGCAGTCCGTCCGAGACAACCCGCCACCGCTCGGCGAGTACGTGCTCGTGTGGCGGGGCACCATCTGGGCGTCGTGCTGGAGCGACAACACGATTGATTGCGAGTGGTGGATGCCGCAGCCCGCACCGCCCGACGCGCCGAGACAGCCCGCCCCGCCACGAGGCCTGGCGTCGTGAACGGGCCGACGATGAAACGTCCATGGGGCAACGGAGCGAGCGACGAGACCGGCCGGAGCAGTCGGTGCTCCACTCGGTGCAACCCGGCCGAACGTCTGCACTTCGTGCTCAGCGAAAGCAAAGTCGCTGACATCCACGACATGAAGTGGCGTCACATGGGGCGATCGATCACGTTGCTCGAAGACCAAGACCACGCGCCGCCCTACACCGTCGGCCACATCGTCGACATCCTTCCCGCCATCGAGCACGGAGTGCCGCTTGATCCGGAGTATCCGCACGTGTGGCTCATCGCAGTCGAACTCGAGCCTTTCGTATGAGTCAGCCCCTTGACGCATACGACCCCTGGATTCTGTATCACCCGTGGGTCGTCTTCGACGGCACCACAGCCGAGGCACACATGTTCCGGACCAGCGCCGAAGCTCATGCACACGCCCAACATCTGATCGAAGAATCGCACGACGGCGAAACGTGGGACGAAGGCGTTGAGCAGACCTTCGTTGCCTTGATCGTGGCGAAAGCAGTCGAAGTTCCGATCGATGACGAAAAGTCCGACTACCGCCTATGCCCAGTAGAGCCACCAGGAGTGCAGCCATGAACGCGCCCGTGATGTCGGCCGGTACCTGGGCCACGAACGGCGAACTGATCGCCGACGTCCACCGCCTCTACCCGCTCGATTGCGTGCGTGACGTCACCTATGGGCGCGGTCTTTGGTGGGCTGAGCACCGACCGAACGTGATCCTCGCCTCCGACATCAAAGGCGTTCTGATCGAATCGTTGCCTGGCGGCGAACTCGGCGCGATGCAATGCCCCGTCGACTTCCGATACCTACCGGACAAGTCGGGCACGTGGCCCGTCGTCGCGTTCGACCCGCCATACATCGCCCGCTCCAAGAAGCAAGCGAAGACGTCGACGTTGCGCACGAAGACCGGTGAACCCGACTTCGGTGACCGCTACGGCCTCGACGTCGCCGAGTGCAACACGCCCGAAGAAGTTCACGAGCTCATCCTGCATGGCATGTGCGAATGCAAACGTGTCCTCGCGCCGGGCGGGATCATGCTCCTTAAAGCAATGAACTACGTCGTCGGTGCCCGCCACCGTGCCGCCGTGCCCGCCCTCATCGACGTCGGTGTCCTGCACCTCAACATGCGCCTCGAAGCCCAGTTCGTCCACGTGTCCGGCGCTGGCGCGCAACCCACCAAGAACCTCGACGGATCCGACCGGGCCGTCAACTCTCCACGAGCGAACTGGTCGACGCTGATGGTGTTCCGCAAACTCGCCAAGCGTCGGGGGCGCTGATGGGACGACGCCTCTACCTGCCGCTCGACGTCGACTTCTTCCGAGATGAAGCCGTCACCGCCGCTCGCGAGGCGTCACCCTGGGCTGAGCTCCTGTTCGTCCATCTCTGCTGCGAAGCGAAGGACCGTGAAACGGACGGTCGGATCAGTCCGTCGATCGCCGCCGTGGCGTTGGTCCCGAATTGGCGCAAGTGGATCACCGTTCTCGTCGACGTCGGCCTTCTCGTCGTCGACGGCGACGGGTGGTTGATCCGCTCGTTCACGAAGAAGAACCTGTCAGCGGCCCAGATCGCTGAGCGTCGCGCTGGCACTGCGGAACGTGTCCGGAAACACCGAGAGAAACGCCCCAGTAACACAGCCGGTAACGCGTTACCTCTAAGCACGAAGCACGAAGCACGAAGTAAAACCACCCCCACCCCCTCCACAACATCAACGGAGCCGCTCGCAGCCGAAAGCGGTGGGGGGTTTCTTCCTGAAACCAAAGCAGCAATCCGGCTTCTCGCCGACATCGAGTTCAAGGCATCGCCCGTCCCGATAGGAAGCCGCAGTGCATGGCTGCAAGCCGTGCAGCGACGCATCGCCGACGAACGCGGCGCCGAACTCGAAGCAGCCGTGAACCATCTCCGCCGGTACGGAGACCTCGCATCCCCTGACGCCGTGATAGCCGAAGCCGACCGACACAAACGAACCACGACCCTCGAACCAGGTGCCCGATCCTGGGGAAAATCCCGGGCCGACCTGACCCTCTACGACGTCGCCCTCAAAGCCCACGAGCAATGGCCCGACGACCCCGAGCTCCGCACCGCCGCCATCGACGCATGGCAATCCGCCCAAAACCAACAGGAAGAAGTCGCATGAACGCCACCCCGACTGACTCAGGTGATCGGATCGCAGTCGACGCGATCCGCTCCGACCCGCACTCCACGGACTACAACCTCATGCTCGCCTCCGCCCTCAACCGGCGACTGGACGAGATCGACACGCTGCGCGCCGACAAGGCATGGCACGAACGGGTCCACGCAGACCGCAGAGCGTTCGCAACGAAAGTCGCCCAGTTCCTCGGCGAACTCACTCCGGAGATGCTGGACGAACTCAGCCCGCTCGGCCTCGGCTGCTTCCGCTCCGTCAACGAATGGTCGGTCGCGATCCTCAACGACGAGGCGGTGACGCGGTGAGCCGCAAACGTCTCACCGCCTCGATGGTTCTGCGCGTCAACTCCGCACCGCCACCCGCCACGGACTCGCCGCACTGGCGTGACCGAGCACACTGCGCTGCTCACCCGGCAAGCATCTGGTTCCCTGACGAGACGGCACCGTTGGCGTGGCGCAAACTCGCTGGACGCAACGCGACAGCGATCTGCGACGCGTGCCCGGTGCGTGCCGAATGCCTCACGACGCACTGCAACGAGAGCCACGGCATCTTCGGTGGTCTCCACACCGAAGAACGCCAAGCCTGGCGGCGACTCCACGGACTTCCCCGCCCGTTCATTCACGGCGACGAAGCCGGAGCGAAACGGCACCGCCGAGCAGGCGAAGAAGTCTGCCCCGCATGTCTCGCCGGCGCCCGACGTGCAGCGATCGAACGACAAGCCCAATACCGCCGATACGAACGGAGCAACGCATGACCACAATCGCCGAGATAGACGAGGCCGCAACAAGGCTCCGCATGTCGATAATCGAGATCGACGCCCGAACGTGGCGTGGCTTCGTCGACACCGCCAAGACAGTCCAACGTGACCTCGACGGTGCCCGCAGCCTCATCGCCCGCGCCGAAGTGTCGATGAGGGAACGAGCGAACCAACACGACCAGACCAAGAAGCGTGCCGTCGAGCTCGCCGACCAAATCGCGTTGCTCACCGAAGCACTCAACATCGTGCTGCGAACCAACGCAACAGCCGTCGACCGAAGCTACGCCGCCAACATCCTGCGGTCCGTCCAGGACGCCAGCCGCCAACAAGGAAGCCCGGGCCGATGACGTCACTCGGAACCGCATACCCGGTCGAACAGGAACGTTGCCGAAAACTCCTATGGGAGTACATGAAGCTCCTCGACACGCCCGGCGTGAACGTGACCTTCGCCATCGCGATGCTCCAAGACCTTCTCGCACGAGGCGAACAGGCAGCGATGTCAGGCGACCTCATCGCAATGATCCGTATCTACGAAGAAATGAAGGAAGCCGAATGAGCATCATCCCGCCACCGCTGACCATGGCCCAACTCCAACGCGACTCCCTCGACCGTCCCGTCCCGTGGTTCGTCGCATGGATCGACGGGAAACCAGACCACCGAATCGTCGACCCGGAGAAGATGGTGCTCGCCGTCAAGTCGAAGCTCTGCTGGCTGTGCGGACGGCCCCTCCAGGCGTACAAGTCGTTCGTGGTCGGGCCGATGTGCGGAGTGAACCGGACCTCATCGGAACCCCCATCGCACCTTGCCTGCGCGATCTACGCCGCGCAGGTCTGCCCGTTCATGTCGACACCGGGCCGTGAACGGCGCACCACGAACCTGCCAGAAGAACGAGACGCACCGGCAGGCATCGGGCTCGCCCGCAACCCAGGTATCACGCTGATCTGGACGACACGCACATTCGAGATCGTCTACGCACCCAACGGGATCCTGTTCGAGATGGGCGAACCGGCAGCGATCCAATGGTGGGCCGAAGGACGCGAAGCCTCACGCGACGAGATCATCGAGTCACTCTCGATCGGCCTGCCAGTCCTGAAAGAGTTCGCCGCGAAGCAAGGACCGACCGCCGAAACAATGCTCGCCTCCCAACTCGACCGGTTCTGGAGGACAGTCACACCGAGCACGACACACCTCGCGGACACCGCAGAATGAAGAAACCACGTTCACACCCGGAACGGGTCGCAGCCGCCCTCGATGCGATGGTGGCGGCGCACGACGCCGAACTCACCGCACGTGACCTTCTGCTCGCGCAGCTGCGCGCCCGTAACAGCGAGCTCGTCGAGAAAAACGATCGTCTGCGACGCAGCCACACCACGTTGCGTGCCAGCAACGACGAGATGCGCCGCCGACTCGAGTCGCTCCGCATCCGGTTCGGCCGGCTCGCCGTCGACTCCACCCCCGACGACGAAGTCATCATCCCCCAAGGCCAAGGCTCCTACATCGCCGTCGCCGCCACCCTCGAGATCGATCACACCGATGTCCGCTCCATCGCCGCCGGGATCGACCCGCCACACCTCCACCTCGCCGTGATCCGGCGTGCCCGCACGCTCCTCACCAACAACAAGGACGCAGCATGAGCCATCCGACGCTGCATCTACGCAGCCACAACCCCGCGATATTCGATCGGGCTCGCGTGCTTGCCGACGAATACGTAGCAGGGAGAGATGCGTTCTGGGCCGAGTGGCCGTGCGTTTCCACCGTTGCCCCTGGGAGCGGCAGCGTGATCGACGTAAGGGTCAAGACCGAGATCGTTCCGACTGCCGCTGACCTGCCGTCGTGGTTGCGCCCATCATCCGACCGCCACTTCGGCCGGTGCCACCCGAACCGCAAGGATCCCGACGGCCGACGATTCCACGACCATTGCAACGAACGCCTCTACGCGACGCATCCGATCCGGGCGTTCGTGAAGTCCGAGGGCCTACCCGCCGAGTCCATGACGGGCATGTCGTTTCGTCGGTGCGGCGGGTTCCTTCATCGCGGATCGGTGTGGCTAGCGCTTCCGTTCGAGGCGGCGCAGGACGCTCTCGACTTCACGTTGACCGACGGTTGGGAAACCGTCGATGCGTTGACCTACCTCGCAGCGCAAGAAATGCCGGAGAACGCGTCATGATCCCTGTCGCCAGCATCACGCTCATCATCCCCGGCCGGCCAATGAACCGCAACGACCGCGTCCACTGGCGCGAAAAAGCGAAGCGGGTCAAGAAACTCCGCAACGCAACATTCGAATACGCGCTTGAGCAGTGGGGCAGACCCAACCGTCCGCTCAGCGCAGCACGCCGCACGTTGGGCGTCGACCAACTCCCCGCCGCACACGTCACCATCGCTGATCACTGCCGCACCGCCAACCTCCGAGACACCGAGAACGCCGACGTGAAACCCATCATCGACGGGCTCACCGACTACGGGCTATGGGCCGACGACGGACCCGCCCACCTCGCATCGATGAGCCGTCTCCCTCCCATCAAAACCGGGACAGACGAACTCGTCCTAACAATCACATGGAGCGCAAAATGAGCGGTAAGACGACGATCGAATGGACCGACCGGACATGGAACCCGCTGATCGGATGCAGCCACGTGTCCGCGGGGTGCGACAACTGCTATGCAGCACAGTTCGCACTCCGGAACCTCGCCGACTATGCGGGCCTCGCAACGAAGACGCCGGACGGGCCACGGTTCACCGGTGAACTCCGAGTGCGCCCGAAGGATCTCGACGCCCCGTTGCGGTGGAAGAAGCCGCAACGCATCCTCGTGAACTCGATGTCCGACCTGTTCCATCTCGACGTGAGGCCGAGCTTCATCCACCAGGTGTGGCTAACCATGGCGCAGTGCCCGCAGCACACGTTCCAAGTGCTCACGAAGCGTCCCCAACGAATGGCACAGGTCATCGCCGGAATGCACCTCGGGTCGGGTGAACCGCCGCTACCGAACGTGTGGCTTGGCACGTCGATCGAGGACGACCGCTACGTGTTCCGTGCCGACCATCTCCGTGCGACACCCGCCGCGGTCCGGTTCCTCTCCCTCGAACCGTTGCTCGGCCCGCTCCCCTCGCTCGATCTCACAGGGGTCGACTGGGTGATCGTCGGCGGCGAGTCCGGCCCGAAAGCACGCCCGATGCACCCCGACTGGGTGCGTGACATCCGCGACCGCTGTGTCGCCGCTGGCGTCCCGTTCCTCTTCAAACAGTGGGGTGAGTGGCTTCCCGACTTCGACAACTTCCGGTGGGACGAGAACGGCGGCAAAGGCCAACCCATGCTTAAAGTCGGGAAGCACAAGGCCGGGCGCGTGCTCGACGGTCGCACTTGGGACGAGTACCCGGGAGCGCCGTCGTGACGCGCCGCATGGCGTGTTCGTTGACGATGGACGCCGTTCGGGCTCGCACGAAGACCGTGACTCGCCGTGACCCGGCCACGTGGAAGACGCTCGTCCCCGGTGACCGGTTGACGTTGATCGAGAAAGGCATGGGGTTGAAGAAAGGCGAGAAGCAGGTGGTGCTCGCCGAGGTCGAGATCGTCGACGTGCGCATCGAGGATCTGAACAAGATCGCCACCGAGACGGGCGGGTTCCAGGCCGCGCTGGACCGTGAAGGTTGCGGGCACATGACGTTGCTCGGGTTCGCTGTGATGTGGCTTGCCTCGCACGGACAATCCGACATGATCAGGCTAATGCCGGGCGGCGTGTACGTCGAACCAGACGGGTGGCGTACCTCGGTTCGTCGCATCGAATGGCGCTACGTCGAGTGGACGAAGCCAGGTGCGGCATGACCCGGTGGTTCCTCGTGGCGGCGCTCCTGCTCGTCCCCGCACGAGCCGGAGCACACACGACCGACGTCAAGCAGATCATCCGGGAGATCTGGCCTGATCACCTGGAGGAAGCAGCGATCCGGGTGGCCTGGTGCGAGTCGCGTCACAAACCGACCGCAGCGAACCGGTTCGGATACCGCGGCCTGTTCCAGATGGGCAAGAAAGAGTGGCGGCGGTACGGCGAAGGCGGAGACGTGTTCGACCCGTGGGACAACGCCGAGGGGGCGCTTCGGCTCTACGAGGACCGCCGCTGGCAGCCGTGGACGTGTGCTCGCATGTTGGGTTTCTCGTCATGAACTCGTTGGCGGTCGGCGACGCCCGACTACATCAAATCGCCAAGCTCATCGACGGACTCGGGTCGCTCGCCGCTGACGAGTTCGAGGCGGCGCTGCCCGACCTCGAACGGTTCATTACCGTGCTCGATGTCCTGATCGAACGTGACGATGCGTGGCAGCGCCGTCTACGCCGTGAGGTGATCGCTGCATTCAGCCGGCTCCCGAAGAAAGCGAACGGTGCCGTCCCGGGCAAGTTTCATCTCCGTGTGCTTCATGCCTGCATATGTGAGTTCGGACCGAAACAGGCGATCGAGTCGCTCGGCAACGAGCCCTGCCCCTCGTGGATCGGTCTGGTTCGGCTCTACCGTCCCGGTTACGGCGAGGCGTCGGAGAGCGCGTTGGCGCGCCGTGAACGGGACTCTGCACGCCGCCTCCACGATCACATCGACGGACGCCCGTACACCGTCGGGGAGCTACGGGTACAACTCCGGAATGCTGAACGAATCCTGGACAGGCATCGACGCCTGCTGGCGCGCTGCGAGGTACTGAACCTGCACGACATGGACCCTGTCCCGAACGATCTGCTCGCTGCCGAGCGCGTCCGTTGGAAAAGGAAGGCCACCCCGTGACGGCCGTCCGAGGCTACGAATGCGACGCTTGCAAGGTGATCGTTGCTCTCGGCTGGCGCACCCTCCGGTTTCGTCACGGCTGGGTGATGGTCCGCCAACTCGACTACGCGCACGGCAACTTCCCGACCCAGCACTTCTGCGGCGCTTGCACCGAACGGATCCGCCGGTGACCGCCGACGCCGGAAATCTCGCCACGCCACGCTGCTACTTCTGCGGCAAGTTCGTGCCACCCACAAAGGACAACCAGGACGGCCTCCCTGCGTCCACATTGGTCAACCAGGCTACGTGCGAGGACTGCGACATGCTGGACGAGTCGATTCGTGAAGCACATATGGCGGAGGCCGAGCCGTTCGAGTACCACGCATTCGAAGGGACCGGCACATCGTGTGATGTCTGCGACAACGACCTAGCCGACGAGGTTCACCAAGCGTTTGAGGAGACCCCGTGAACGTGTTCTGGTGCGACGGTCAAGGCTGGGTCTACTGCCCGTGCTGGCCAGGCGACTGCCTCTGCGGTGAAGGGCCAACCGTCGACTGTGACGGATGCGTCAACTGCGACGAGGAGTTGGCCGCCAATGCCTTCGCCTGAGCGGGCTCCAGGTCGAATGAAGACGGCCCCGCTCACCGCAGCCCTCACCGCCGTCGACCGGCAGATGCCCGTCGCAGCGGTGGTCTGCAACGAGGGTGTTCCACGTGGAGCGATCATCGTGCTCGCGCACTGGGACGACATCGCCGTTCACCTACTCGAAGAGGTGCGCTTCGCCACTGCCCGCACCATGCTCGAACTCGAACACCTCGCCTACTCGATCAGCACGAAGACGCTGTTCTGACGTGTTCGAGGTTCGCCCGTCCTGGTTCGACCATGCCAACTGTCGATCCTCCAACGGGAACCTCGTCGCCGCTTTCTATCCGACGAAAACGCAGGTACTCAACGAAGACGCGATCGCAACCGCCAAGTCGTTCTGTCGGGCGTGCCCCGTGCGGGACGAATGCCTCGAGCACGCCCTCGTCAACAACGAGGACTGGGGCATATGGGGCGGCACCACACTCGACGAACGCCGAGCGATCAAACGTGCCCGCCGCCGGCTACGGCGCGGCGGGTAATCGTCTGGTGAGCCAACCATAGACAGCTAGTTCAGCCGCCTCGCCTTTCGACATGGGCTCCGGCGAGGACCGACTTCGGTCCAGGGTCTTCGCTATCGCCCCCAAAAACCAGTCGTCAGGAATCCCGATCACACCCGCCCTCGCTTGAGCTTGCTCGAAGCGCACGTTATCGAGCATCGACCGTGTTGCGTGCGCCGAGATGTAGATCATGACGCCACGTCCCGGAGACGAACCATCTGACTGCTCACCGAGCGGGTCATCCGGTCCTCGAAGTTGACCGTGACAACGACGTTGCCTGACCGCATCACACGGATCACACGCTCCGGCCACTCCTCACGCCCCCACCGGCCCTGCACCCAAACAGCCTGGCCCGGTCGGAACAGACGCGCCCTCGCCTTGCGTTCATCGATCATATTCCTCCTCCTTGAGTGTGGATGCGAACAGCCGGGCCAGTTCGTCGACAGTCACGGTGCGTTCCACAACGTCGTAGTCCTTCATCTCTGCGGACGAAAGCTCTGTCGCAGCCGTTCGGGCAAGGGCTTTCCGGCCGAACACCGCAACGAGCCTGGAATCGACCTCGAGGAGCCACACTGTCATCGTCACTCTGTCTTCCTTGAGCTCGCCGACGTCGATGGGTCGGAGCGTCGCGATCGAGATGAGGTAGTCGACAATCGAGACGAGAGCGTCGTGCTCGGCGTCGTTCGAATCGCCGTCCATCGCAGCCTGCGCTGCAACGATCAGTTCCTCCACCTCGGTCCGGTCGACCACGATCGATTCGAATGGCCCGTTCACCGCTCCTTCTCCAATTCTGTGCAGATTGCCTCGCGTGCCTCCGAAGACAACACATCCAGCGCACGGACGAGACGATCGACGTGAGCGTCGTAGGCTGCGAACGCCAACCTGAAGCCACTAGCGCTATTCGCCGTGCCAACCGCCGCGACGTGCAAACCAGCGATCGCGGCCCAACCCTGCAAGGCATCCAGGCCGTTCGCTGGTCCGTTCACTGGTCCTCCTCCTTCAGCGCGGCGGCGACCATCTTGATTCGGACCGTGCCGAGGAAGTCCTGCATGAGCATCGGGTCGAACTTCACGTACATCGCTTCCTCACCCATCCGCAACGCCACGTAGACGGCGTCCACGCCCTCCACCCGGACCAGGAACTCGGAGACCGGGAGGAACTCGTCGGGCTCCATCTCGTCGGTGTCGAGCAGGAACGCCTCGTGGATCGGCAGCGCGTCGTCGGGCAGCTCGATCCCCGAAATCCCGGACATCAGCACGATTCCGTCAGATGGAACTCGGCGAGCGTCTCACGGATGAGAGCCTTGAGACCGGCGAGCGTGTCGGCGCGCACCGTCTGGCCCGAGTTGTAGTTCCGGATCGTGGACACGAAGTAGCCGGACGGGAACGTCCGCTCGATCGTGCACCCCCGGTATTCGCTGTAGACCTTCGTTGCTTTCATGCCGTCTCCCTTTCAGTAGGTGCTTCCGGGCGAGGCGCGGTCGCCTCGTCCACCAAGCGTTGCCAGCAACCAGAATGCTCCGGTTGGAGCCTCGTTGCCACCCAGCCTTGCGCCGTGTCGGTGATCGTCGAAACGACCACCATCGCACCGACCCTGGAACGGATCTTCACGACCCGGCAACCCTTCTCGAGTTCGACCGACGCACGAAGCGTCGGATCGACCACCTCAGGCTCGACGGCATTCTTCCGTACTACGTCGAAACCCAACTCGGCGAGCATCTTGTGCTGATCAGCGGTCAACCTGTCCTCTAGCCGCACGGCCGGACCGTTCTCGAACTGCCCAGCTACGGGCCAGCGTTTCAACACTGCATCGTGACTGCTTGCCATCATGTCTCCTCCCAGCTTTCTCCGGCGAACGCCGGGTCGAAGTCGGCCGGCGCATTGTGCGGATACCGGCCTCTGATCTCGTTTTCACGATCGAGCCGCAAAGACCAATGCTTGTCACACCGCGGGAACGCCCGCCCGGTCCCGCTCAACGGCATCCGGTATTCGACCGGCCCGCCGCAATCATCCGACCCGTGGGAGTCGATGCACCACATCGGTTCGTCTTCGTCGGCCATCCATTCGGGATGCCCGAGCTTGTCGGTCATGTACTCGTCGAAGCTCATCTCGTAGTCCTCGTTCATGACTCGTCTCCCGAATCGACCGAGTGAGCCCCGCTGTCCTGGGCGCGTGGAGTGATCCAGACGTCGCCGCCGGCGGCCATCGCGTATCCCTCGCCCTCGATCGTCCCCGTGCCGTGCCAGCCGATGAACCACTGAACCAGACCGATGCGGGAGAAGTATTCGCAGGCCAACTCGGCCGCGTTCACGTCGTCGAACTCCTCGGGATCGGCGCACTCGTCGCAGCGCTGCACCGCAGCGGCAGATTCGGGCATCTCGTAGCCGCCGTACTCGCAATAGATCCAGCCACGATGGCCGCACTCCTCGCAACCCATGTCAGATCAGTTCGTCGTCGGCGAGCACGCCGATCGGCACCGTGCAGATCTCCAACGGCAGGGTCGCGTTCGCGCCGGCCTCCTGGACGGTGGCGAGCCATTCGACGACCTGAGCCAACGTCGTAAGCGACCGTAGCCGCATCAACTCCTGCTCGAGCTCATCGTCGTCGGGGTCGGACATCCAGTCAAACAGCCAGTCGGAGACTTCGCAGACGGCCAGATCCTCACGGGTGCAAAGAACCCGCATCCTGGAGTCTTCGTCGTCTTCGACACTGACTTCGATGATCGGAATCTCTCTCATCGCGGATTCCGGACGTAGTAGGGGTGAAGCCCCCGGCCCTTGAAATGGAGGCTGCGCGTGGCGGCGTAGAACCCGTTGAACTTCCGTCCAGCCGTGACCGTCGCACTCCCAGCGCAGTCGAAACCGAGCGTGTCAGCCAGCCGCTCGACTTCGGCGAGCACTTCGGTGATGGACGTCGCCTCGATCGTCGAGCGTGCGCTCATCGGCGGATCGCCCTCTTTCACCAGGAAGGCGTAGGCAATCTGCCAGGAGCCGCCATCGGTGAAGTGCGCTGCGTTGACCGAGCAGCGAACGTTGCGTGACGTCGCCATCACGCGATCCGGACCGGCATGATGAGAGCGTTCACGGCAGAGTCACCGGAGATCGTCATCGGCTTGGTCGGGCCGACGACGCCGAGAAGCACCGAGTCGCCGCCAACAACCTTCAACGCATCGGCCAGGTAGCCCGGATTGAACGCCGTCAAAGCGACCGGGCCGTCGGCCACCACCACGAACTTCGTGGTCGACGCCGCCTTGAAATGCTCGATGAACTCGACGATCTCCGGCGTCGTGACCATGCCGTGCTCGTAGCCGCACGTTCTCAGCGCGACGATCGTCGCCACTTTCAGCCGCTCCGGCGCGAGCTGGCCCGGGGCGCTCATGGCGTCGCCTCGGATGTGAGAGCTTCGGCGCAGGCACCGTAAGGCGTGAGTCCGCCGAGCTCGTAGGGAGTCAGCCGGTCACAAAGCCATTCGTGCAGGTGACGGTACAGATCCTCCGTGCTCCAGCACTTCTCAACAAACCCGGCGAGTTCCGTGCGTTTCGCCGCCCATTCGTGGGCGTTGATCGTCGCTGCGCCACCGTTGTCGCACGACAAGCACACGCTCACGTCTCGTCCGTGGACTCTCACTTCACCCTGAAACTCGTACTTCGTCTCGTGGTGGGCGATGTACGGCACGCCGAGTTCTTTGCACCGAGTCAGAAAGTCGCAGACGTCGGAGTCCTGGAGCCCGTAGTTACCCTCGCCCTGGAACGAGACGCAATACAGACCGTTGCCGAGCAGACCGTGATCCCAACGTTCCTCGCCGGCCAGCCCCGGCCAATCGCCCTCGTCGCCCGTCGTGCCGGGAAACCGAAAGACCTTCACTTCACCGTCGGACACGTCGACCCACGACGGCGGGACGGCGACCTCGATCGTGCACCAGATCGGCTCACTCACAGCGTCGCCTCGGCGCCGCAGTAGCAGAGCAGGTCGCCGTTCTCGTCCAGGTCGTCCTCGTCCCAGTAGACGAACAGGGTGCCGCACGACGGGCAAACCGACGACTTCATGCCGCGATGGTCGAACGTGTGCTCGACAACGGTCGGGCCGGTCATGGCGTCGCCGCCTTCCGCTGAGCATCGGCGAGCCGCTGCGTGAGGGAGCGGCCCGACGACCAGAACTTGTGCTCGCCGTCGCCACGGCCCGTCTCCCGGGCGATCACGTTGGCGATCCACATCGGGTCGCAAATCCCACGAATCCCGTAGGCCGAGACGATCCGCTCCGCCGCCACCCGAATGTCGTCGGGTACGCCGTAGCTCTGTCGAGTCACGGGATTCGTGAACGCCTCATCGAACCACTCGCGGGTCCACATCCCGCTGATCGGCCCGCAGTCGCCGTGGCGATGCCCGTCTGCACCGTCGGCCCTCATTCGGACACCGCGTCGAACCATTCGCCGTTAGCGATGTCGTCAAGCATCGAGACGGCCGCGTCGGCCACGGAGCCGTTGTCCCATCCATCAACCAGATGTCTCGTGTACTCGGATGGCCAGCCATCGAATGACGATGCGAACAGGTCGTATTCGAGACCGCTGGAGTCGACGCCTCGCGACTGGACGTTCGCCGATTCCAACACGACGGCTGCGGCGTTGGAAATGTGCCAGCAGCCGCCGAGGAAGTGCTCACGTGCGGCGAATGCGATGTGCCCGGCGATGCACGCCGCCGTCCCGCAATCCGTCGGCTCGGCCAGCTCGTCGATGTAGCTCGCAGTGAAGTATTCCCCGGACGCCCCGTTGATCCGGACTGTCGAGTGTCCCCACGATCGCAGATCGAGCGATTCCGCCTCGGCCGCGATGTTCTCCGCCGCCTTGGCGATGATCGAGCGGGCCGTCTCGACGTCGAGCGAATTCATGCCGCCACCAGGACTGAGCGGAACTCGTCGGCGAGCAGCGCCGCCGCCCGGTTCGAGAACGTCATCTCGTCGGACAGGAACTTCTCGGTGACCGACTCGGCCCGGGCCACACCGGACTCGTCGCCCCGGATGTGCTGTTCCCACGTCGAGACTGCCTGGAATGCGCCCCACGCCGTGCCACGGGCCGACTCGATCCGCTTGTCATACGCCCACACGGAGCCGACCTCGGACTGGCGCCGCACGTTCGGCGACACCTTCTTCGCGTCGTCCTTCGACTCGACCGGGAACACCTTGCCCATGAGGCGGACGAAGCGGTCGTTCGTGTACTCCTCGTCGAGCAGGACGGCGACCTCACGCTCGAACGCCGCGACGCCCTTCGGAATGATCTTCAACGCCTCACGAATCTCCTGGACGCGTCCGGCCGATCCCGACGTGTGCTTGATCTTGAACTTCGGCGTCGCCATCGCCAACGCCATGCGGGTCATGTTCTGGCATTCCGGCCGGAAGTTGAGAAGCTGGAACACGGTCGACCACGACTCGTCGTGACTGGTCGTCGCCATCATGTAGGGCATGAACGATTCCGGGCCGACGTCGATCGAACGGTTCAGCTTGAGCACGTAGACGACGCGCTTGCCACCGGCGAGCGAGAATCCGGCCTCCCATGCGAAGTCCATCCCGTACTCGCCGGCGATCTCGAGCACCGCCTGCGCCTGCTCGGCGACCTCGGTGTGCTGGTGGATCGCATACGTCGGCGACGCCACGTGCAACACCTTGCCGTTGTCCGAGCGATACAGCGCCCGCTGATCGAGCACGGTGACACCGAACTCCGTGAGAATCGTCGGGTTCTGTTCGAGCACCCGCCAATTCGTGCCCGACAACTCCAGCAATTCTTGGAGCGTGACGACCGTTCCCTCCGGAAGAACGGTGCCGAGCTTGTGCCACGCCGGTTTGCCGACGTAAACCGCCTTCGCCTGGCCGTTCTCGTCGATCTCGATTGCATGTGCCATGTGAAACCTCCTCAGGTTTGTGCTCCGGCGACCATCGCCGAACCGGTGTGACAAGGTGTTGCGACTAGGTGTGTGGCAATCGCTGCGGGTAACGCAATGGTCACGGCGTTTCGGTCGAATCGGAATAGAGCCGATTGAACAGAGCGCATCGGCCCGTCGACCAGACGATCGAATCTTCCAAAACCGACGCGCCGATGAACCCGTCGGCGTCGGACCAGACGCCGAATTCGCGGCCCGGCGTGAAGTTTGAGCCGTCCGTCCACGATTCGTCCGTCCAGCCGACTTCGGGATGAACCATCACGCACGGAGCCGCCGTGCGTCCATCGTGATTCCACGCAGCGGCGACGATCACGCAGCCAGCCAGCCGGCGAGCCGCCCGGCTCTTCATCGCTCAAACCCATCGAGCCGCCGCCGCCGAGCCGCCGCCAACAACATCCGCAATTCCGTGCGATTCTGCGCCGCGTACTTCACGCCGAAGTAGTACGTCATCACCCACGCACCGTTCGGCGTCTTCCACGCATAGAACATCGCATCGACGATCGAGTAGTTCACGAACAGCAACCGCAACAGGGCGCGTCTTCGCAACGGCCGTAGGTTTGCTTCCACGTGCGATGCGTCCCCGTGGACTGGTACGTCCGGCGTGCACGATCGACCGGATGCGCATTGCGCCATCTCACACCGAGCGCATAGAACGCCGGACCCAACCGGTCGACGATCACGTCCGACGTTTCGCCGGACGCCTTCACGACCGTGAGCGTGTCACCCGGGCGGACGTTCGCCTCATCGGGCACCCGAACCACCCAACTACCCGCGACCTTCGTCCAGCGGAGCTTCACGTCGTGCACGGTCTCCACACCGGACCAGTCGTTGACTGTCGTCACGTTCACGACCAGTCCACCCGGGTCCGTGCGGCCGCAATCACTGCGCATTCACGCCGTGCCGTTCGGCCATGCCGTGCGATCCGGGTCTTACGCTCGTCCGAGCGTACAAACCGGTCTGCGAAGTCTTCCGCGTCGATGGGCAGCATCGGGTCCGTCCTTTCGTTCGTGGTGCGGAATTGCACCGTGTGGCGTACATAGGTGTTCGCCGATCACCGCGGGTAACGCAATGGATCGGTGAGAGCGACACGCGCAAGTGCCCGCATCGATTGATGCGGGCACTTGTTCGTTCGTTCCTATGTAGGTGTGCGCCAAACGGCGCGGGTAACGCTATGGCCGGGCGATCAACCGACCCGCGCGGCCATACCGGCCACGCTTGCTACTGCCATGGCATCGGCAAGCGACGCGGCCGTCGTGCCAGCCGACAGGACCGCGTGAGCGCGAACGGTATCCCACGAGCTACCGGCCGGTAGACCGAACGCCGCGCAGACCTCGCCGCGCTCCTCATGGGTGCACGCGTCCCACCGCGCCCTAGCCGCGGACACACCTTTGCCAGACTCGGCGAGACGCACCGCGCCGACAGGACGAGTCGTAGCCTTACGTGCCCGATGGGCACGCATCACCGCGGCATTCGCCGGACGCGGTGCACGCTCCCGGGTCTCCTCGCGGCGTAGAGCCTTCACCCGGGCGATGTAGTCGCGAGCATCGCACCACGCATCGACACTCACACGAGACCACGTGCCCACCGTCGCCCACTCACCCGCGCTTGCCAGCACGGCGGACACTTCCGCGGTCGCCTTCACCGCGCAGTACCTGCCACCGCGGTCCGTCCACGCATCGGACCCTAGAGCCGCGCCAGTGCAGTCCAGACCGCGGGACATGACATCGACCATACGTAGGGCACCGCGTGACCGGGGAGAGTCATGCTCGACGATGTCCGCAGTATCGACAGTCACAAGAGCATCGACCGGGAGCCGGCGGAGCGTGGCAAGACGAACGTACCGGCCATCCGCGCCCCGGGTCGCGCTCACAGACATACCGGTATCGACCCGGGTGAACGGTACCCGCCGCGTCAAACGTCCTTCCCCATCGCGGAGTACCTGAACAACGGTAGGTGTGGTCACCACGGTGGCCACTGTCGACAGTTCATCGACCAGTACCGGCGAGTGAGCAGAGATTGCATCGGCAATGGCAGGCGTGAGCGTACGTGCGTCGAGCATCGGCAAACGGTCGGGCATACCCTCGCTTGCCAGGATGCCCTCCCAGTAGGCCGGATCGGCATGCTCCCCGTAGTGCTGCGCCTTGCGTGCTGCGCGACGTGCGAGAGTGGAAGTAGTCATCGGAACCCTCCTGTGGTTCTTGGTGGCAAGGGTCCGTCCGTGGTTGCTGCCACTGGCGGACCCGCCCCGCGATATGCGGGCACGTCCATTCTCCCCAATGGGAGCGACGATTACAAGGCTCAAAGCCATGTATCTGTCCGAACGAGATCGACTCTCACCATTGGTACGTACACTTATCGGTGTACATACGATCTATCACACGTGCACATACGTTCCGTCGAACACCCGTAGTGTCACTACAGAACAGTTGTAGGGCTCGGTCGAACAGTTGTTCGGCACAATCGAACACCCCCACCCCCCTCAACGCCTACCCTCAGGGGCCCGGCCTCCCAGACGCTCTGCCCCTCAGACTAGCTGGTGAGGTGACGCCCCCCAGGGACCTGAACCCTCCCCCTTGCCCTTCCGGGCCGGGTGAAGTGACCCCATCGACCTGCCATTTTCCCGGTCCGCCTCGCGCGAGGGGTCCGCTCGAGCGTTTGGGGCGTCATCGTTTACGCCAGGTGCGGTGACGCCCCGTGTACGGTAATGAGAATGATTATCGGGAACCGTAGGTAGCACGTGGATCTCGTGCGCCTCCGCTGGCCGAGGGGTGTCATTTGCCCTGCGTGTCACGGGGATGAGGTATCTGAGCGCGTGCTGCCTGCCCGCAGGTCGGGGCCGAGGGGCGCGCGGTATCCGTGGTCGGGTTGGAGGTGTCGGGTGTGCCTGATCGATTTCACGGTGACGTCGGGGACGTGGCTGCATGGTTCGAGGATTCCGCTGGGTGTGTGGATGAACTTTGCTGAGGTGGTGTCGCTTGGCCCGATGGGGTACAAGTACCTGGCTGAGACGTTGGGCATCGACAAGAACACGGCTCGCCGGATGATTAGGGTGTTGGCGTCGGCCTCGTCGTTGGAGCCTGGGCTCGTCTCCCCGATGGCCGGCGACGCGGCTGACGTGATGAGAAAGCTGTTGGCTTCTTGATGGCTGTGAAGAAGGTAGCTCCGAAGAAGGTGGCTGCGAAACCGGCGGCGAAGGTTGCGAAGAAGTCGCAGCGCGCTGTGACGCCGACGCCGCCGGGGCGCCGGAATGGTCCCCGGAAGGTGCCGGCGGTGACGGTCGTTGTTCCGCCTGATGTGAAGGTGCAGACGAAAAGGAGTGTTGCCAAGGCGACGCGTTCGCCGAAGGTGACGGCTGGGGATCCGATGGCGCAGGCGATGGCGGATCCGGTGGTCGGGCCGATGTTGGAGCGGTCTTCGCAGATGGAGCACTACTGGGGGCGGCGGGCGATGGTGGCGCCGGCCGAGGCGTTGTTGGCTGATGTGCAGCGGACGCACGCGTTGATCGAGTGGATCGAGGATCGTCTGCGGTTCTTCGGTGGGTTGGACTCGATGTTGGAGCTCCCGCCGATGGACGAGATCGAGTTGCGGGGGGCGATCAGGTTGAAGCTGATCACGAGGGAGGACAACGACTACCGGGAGGCGGGCCGCAAGGTTCGTCATCTCAAGCACATGCACGCGTCGGCGTGTGAGCATCTGTCTCGGGTGGCTCGGGCGGCGGAGGCGTCGAGGTTGGCGGAACGCCAGTTGGTGTTGAACGAGGGCCGGGCGCGGATCATGGGTGCGGTGATCGGCGCGGTGTTTTCGTCGGAGGAGTTGGGGTTGACGCAGGAGCAGCGGGCGATGCTGCCTGAGTTGTTGCGGGCTGCGGTGCGGGCTCATGCGCCGGCTGCGGTGGCTTCACCGTTCGGTGAACATCTGATGCCGGCCGGTATCATCGAGGTTCGTTGATGGCGGAGCTGTCGACTGTTCTCGAACTCGTCGATCTCAAGTCGGAGTGGGACTACCTGTGTGAGATCGTGGATCCGTCGCCGACGGGTTGGACGCCGGGGTGGGAGCCGCAACCGAAACAGAAGTTGGCGGCGGAGCTCTTCGAGCAGGCGAAGCTCACGCTGTACGGCGGCGCGGTGGGTGGCGGCAAGTCGGCTCTTCTGTGCCAGGTCGCGGTCCGTGAGATGCGGATGTACCCGAACAACCGGGGTGTGATTCTGCGCCGGTCGTTCCCGGCGTTGAACCGCACGATCGTCCCGACACTCAAGGAGCTCCTGCTCCCCCACCTGGCGACGTGGCACAAGAAGTATTCGCTGTTCGAGTTCCCGAACTCGTCGATCCTGGAGTGCAAGAGCTCCCAGTACCCGGACGACATTCTGGAGTTCCTCGGCGCCGAGCTCGGCTTCGTCGGGTTTGAGGAGCTCACCGAGTTCGCGAAGTCGCAGTTCGTTTTCATGACGCAGCGGATGCGTTCGAAGGCGCCGGGGATTCGCCCGAAGATGATGTGCACCACGAACCCGGTCGGGCCTGGGCGGAAGTGGGTGAAAGAGACGTTCATCCGGCCGGAACCGGAGGACATCGATCCGGAGTCGCCGAATCAGCCGGCGCCGTACAAGATCTGGTGGCCGAAGCGGAACTATGTGCCGACGCCGGAGGAGATCGCTGCGGACGGTGGGGAGCAGCCGAGACAGGCGCGTGTCTACATTCCGGCGACGATCCACGACAACCAGATCCTTCTCAAACGTGACCGTGAGTATCTCGGCATCCTCCAGGACATCCAGGATCCCCGGATGCGGAAGTCGATGCTCGACGGTGACTGGGATGCGCTCGACGAGATCGAAGGCGCCCTGTGGAGTTGGGAGGACATCGATGAGCCGCGGGTGTCGCCGCAGTGGTTCAAGGACAACATCACGTCGTGGCAGCGGGTCATCGCGCTCGACCCTTCGCTTGGTACGACGAAAGGTGACTCGTTCGGTGTGGCGATCTGCTCGCGCGGTTCGGACTCTCGGGGGTACGTCGAGGGGTCACGTGAGCTCAAGGGGCCGCGCCGCAAGATCTTGGAGACTTGCATCGACCTCTATCACGATCACGGGTGCTCGGAGATGGTGGTCGAGATCAACCACGGTGGCCCGTGGCTTGTCGAGGCGATCTTGGCGATCGACCCGACGATCAACGTCGTGATGGAGCGTGCGGCCGACGGGAAACGCCCCCGTGCCGAACCGGTCTCGGTTCTGTTCCAGAAGTCACGGTCGAGCGGGCTCCGTCAGGTCGTGATGTGCGGGCTGCACCCGGAGCTCGAGAAGGAGCTCACCGAGACGACGTTCGAGTTCGGCAAGGGAGAGACGTCGCCGAACCGGTTGGATGCGATGGTGTGGGCGTTGCATCGGCTGATGCTCCCCAAGACCCGCGAGCTCCGGGATCGCAGCGACGACATCAACGACGGCCGTGACGACGGGAGACGATGATGGCGATGGCTGGCGTGGTCCTTGCCGCAGTCGTTGCCGCAGTCGTTGCCGCTACTGTGGTCGGCGGGTACGCCCTTCACACCTGGCGGTCGGTTCAGATCCGGCGGTGCGAATGCTCGGAAACGATCGCGCGGATCGAAAATCCGGGCGCCGCTGACAAGAAGATCGGGTTCTGACAACGCGTGGTGAATATCACCACGCGTTGTTAGGTGGCAACCTACGTTGCACCCCAACCGGAAGATCCAACGAAACCGTCGAACCCGTTGGACCTACGCGGGTTTGTGGGCTTCGGCCATTGCTCCGCAGGCGGCGCATCGGCCGGCGTTGTAGTGGCCGGCGGGTGAAGGATCGAAGGCGTGGTCGGCTTCGCTGTCGATCGAAGCCTCGAACGTTATGTCGACCTCGGGGTACATGCCGGGGCGGACGAGCAGCGCTTCGAAGAAGCCGAATGCGGCGGGGTTGTTGACGTACATCGTGATCGAGCCGGAGGGGGTGGCGGCTGCCCAGTCGGTGTTGCGGGCTCCGCGTGTTGCGGCGCCGAGGGTGACTTGTCCGCCTTCGGGGGATGACTTCGTCACTGATTGGACGAAGAACTTGGCTTTGACGTTCATGGTGGTCTCCTGGTTTGGATGTGGCTGGCAGGAGATGCGATGCGCCTGGGCGAGATCGACTCGTCGCCGAGCGTAGCGGCCCGGTCGGACGTTCTGCTTGGGGCGTCACTGAACCGCCTACGCTCGTGAGAATGGTTCTCAGGCTCGATATCTGGTCGCCCGCGAACTTCAAGTCGCGCTTCAAGGATCTCACGAGGACCACGGCGGTCGGTTCGACGACTCCGGCGTTGGCGCCGACGTGGATCCGGAACCATGCCCGGCGGGTGCAGGCGTATGCGTTGCTCGACGCGTACGCGTTGAACTCGGCTCGGACCTGGCTGAGTACTGATGCGCCGAACCGGCGCGAGCATGGTGATGCTGCGCTGATCGTGAATCAGACGCTCTCGGCCTTGCTGGGTGACACGCAGCGTTGCCTTGTGGTTTCGACGGCCGGTGAGGGTGAGGCGGCGTCGCCGGAGTTGCAGGCCGAGCTCGACAAGTGGGTGACGGACGAGCAGGTCATCGCCAAGCTCCTGGTAGCTGAGCGGCAGGCGGTGCAGTCCGGTGACGGTGTGTACGTGCTCGGCTGGGATCCGAAGAAGAACCGGACACGGCTCCGGACGTACCATCCCGGGTTCTATTTCCCGGAGGAGGATCCGAGCGGTGATTCGGAGTTTCCGTCGCGTGTGCATCTGGCCTGGGAGTACGACGATGTCACGTTGAGCGGGGAGGCGATCACGCGGATCCGGCGGATCACCTACGAGGTCAAGGAAGTGCCTGAGCGCGAGTACCCGTGGGGGAAGTCGACTGAGGCGTGTTTCATGACCGATCAGATCTGGACGCTGAGCGAGCTGGAAGGCAAGGCGACGGTCGAGAACATGGGTGGCCGTGGGCTGTTCCGCACCATGAAGCTCGAAGAGGACCTGGGGATCGACTTCATCCCGGTGGTCCATGTTCCGAACACGTTGACCGGTGAGCTGTTCGGCACCTCGGTTCTGCTCTCGGTGTTGCAGATACTCGACGACATTGCTGCGGCCGACACCGACTTGTCGTTGGCGTCGGCGACGACCGGGTTCCCGCTGGTCACGCTCTCGGGGACACGGATGGGGACGGCGCAGCCGGCATACCGGCCCGGCTCGGTGTGGGAACTCGGCGACGGTGGCCGCATGGACGTGCTCGACACGTCGAAGGGGTTGACGGCGATCGGTGAGTATCTGCAACGTCTCCTCGAGCGGCTGGCAGTGAACTCCCGTCTCCCGGAGGCGATGCTCGGACGGATCGAGCCGGGCCAGGTGCCGTCGGGTTTGGCGTTCGCTTTGGCGTTCGCGCCTTTGACGTCGGCGATCCGTGAGATGCGCCTCGCCCGGGAATCGAAGCATCCGCTTCTCCTCAAGTTCCAGTACCGGATCGCTCAGGCCGCAGGCGCGAAAGACAAGACGGTGCAGTGGCCGGGAGGCCGGATCGATCTCGGAGCGTTCCTTCCGACCGACACGAAAGAGACGATCGACATCCTCGTGCAGCTCTTGGACCGCAAAGTCATCTCGCTGCCCACGGCGATCACGATCGCGAAGCAGGCCGGCATCGACATTCAGTCGATAGTCGAGGAAGCGACCCGTGTGATCGGCGAAGACTTCGTCGGCGCCCTGGCGCTCGCCACTGCGCTCGGCGGAAGCGAAGAGGCGTACCAGCAAGCAGCAAAGTATCTCGGTCGGACCCCGGTCACTGACTTTGGTTCGAACGTGAATCAGGCACCTGTGCCTGCCAATCCAGCCGACCCGGCTGCGAATCCAGCCGACCCGGCTGCCAACAACTAGGAGCATCATGAAGAGCACGTTCGACACGTCCGGGCTGCGTCGCCGCCTCGAAGAGCTGCGTGACGGCGGCATCGAGATGGTCATGGTTGACCCTCCTGCACCGCCCGCACCGCCGCCTCCCCCTGCCCCGCCCGCACCGCCGGCCCCGCCGCCTGCTGACCCGCCCGCCCCGCCGGCCCCGCCGCAAATGCTGACGCAAGAGCAGATGAACACGATCGTCGGGCAGCGTCTCGCCGCGCAACGTGCACAGTTCGAGTCGGACCTCGGGATGTCCGCTGCGGACGCGAAGAAGATCCTGGCTGTTGCTGATGAGGAGCGCCGCAAGAACCTCGACACGGCATCGCTCGCCGCTGAGGACCGCAAGATGGCCGACGCGGCGCTTGTCCAAGCGGCCGACTTGACGCATTCCGCTCAGGTCGTCATCGCGTTGGCCGGAGCCAACGTTCCGGCGACGATGCTGTCGACCGTCGCGAAGCTGATCGACGTGCCGCGCGGTTCCGATCAGGCGACGATTGTTGCTGAGATCGAGAAGCTGAAACTCACGGTCCCGGGCCTGTTCACTGCGGCCGTGCCTGCGGCTCCGCCTGCGCCGGGTTCGGTTCCGCCTGCTCCGCCTGCGTCCCCGGGTGGGGCCGACGACGCGTTTGCTCGTGGCGCCGCTCGAGCGACCACGGCGAAGCGGGACTACACGTTCACGTGACGTTCGGCTGACCGCTCCCGCACTTCCCCTACTCTGATAGTCGTTCTCATTCGCATACCCCAGGAGGGGCCATGTCGCTCGCAATCAAGACGGAAACCTTCTCGGCCACCGAGGACCACCGCTGGCTCGGAAAGGCGATCGGCACCGATTCGTGCCGATCGATCACGATCAAGGCGTCGCTGTTCGTCGCCACGTGGCCGACCGGGATCGTCCCGTCCGGGGTTGTGCTCGGCAAGGTGACGGCCTCCGGCCTGTACGGGCCGTACGACAACGCAGCCGTCGACGGTCGCCAGACCGCCGTCGGCCATCTCTTCACGACGCGGAACCTTGAGGTTTCGGCGGCGGCAGCAACGGGGCGCGATACCGGCGCCGCTCTGCTTTGGCTCGGCGAAGTTGTCGAGGCGAAGCTGCCCACGAGTCACGGACTCGACGCAGCAGCAAAGGTCGAGCTCACCCACCTGGCTTACGTCTAAGCCAAGACGAACGTCTCCGTTTCCCGAAAGGCCACCCCATGCCACTGCTCTACGACCTCGCACCAATGCAGGAACTCAACGGCTACACCCGCGCGGTGGCCAACGACGCCGACCTCCAGCAGTTCCGGCTCTCCCAGTTCCTCCCGAACGACTCGACCGTCAACGGCGGGCTGAGTTTCAAGGTCAACAAGGCTCGCCTTGCCGACCAGAACTCGGCCTCGTTCCGTGCGTGGGACACCCCTGCGCCGATCGCGAGCCGTCAGGGTTTGACGCAGATCATGGGCGAGATCGCCCCGATCTCGCTCAAGATCCGGGTCGGTGAGGAAGAGAGCCTTCGTCTGCGTGCCATGGAGACAGGCAACATGGGGCCGCTGATCGACACGATCTACGACGATGCCGGCAACCTGGCCCGTGCCGTTGCTGCACGTATCGAGCGTGCCCGTGGTGAAGCGCTCGTCAACGCGACACTGACGATCTCGGAGAACGGGTTTGTCCAGACGGTCGACTTCGGTCGGGACGCCTCGATGTCGTGGACTGCCGGCACCGCGTGGAGCAACACGGCAGCGTCGACGCCGCTCACCGATGAGCGCACCAAGATCCAGACGTACATCGACCTGAACGGCTACGCGCCGGGCATCGTGCTGATGTCGTCGGCCCGGGTCGGCAACCTCCTGTTGAACGCCGAGTATCGGGCGCTGGCAGCGTCGGGCGGTGGCACCCCGTCGATCCTCACGAACGACCAGGTCAACACGATCCGTCGGTCGTTCGACCTTCCCCCGATCTACGTATATGACACGAAGGTCATGGTCGACGGTGTTTCGACCCGGGTGATCGGCGCCGACAAGGTGATCTGGATGCCGCCGGCCAACATCAAGTTCGGTTCCACCCTGTACGGGACTACCGCTGAGGCGGTCGAGCTCGTCGGTGCCCGCCAGCTCAACCGCGACCAGGCGATCGGTATGACCGCTGTGGTCGACAAGAGCTTCGATCCTGTTTCGACGTGGACGAAGGTGTCGGCGGTTTCGCTGCCGGTCCTCGTCGACCCGAACGGGGTCATGGTCGGCGACGTCGCATGAGCCGCAACGCAGCCTCCGACGCAACGCCGGAGGAGGCACCGAAGGCGAAGCGTGGCGCGACTGCGCGCGTCAACATCATTGCTGCCGGCGAAAACGGTCAGGTCTTCGAGTTCGCTCCCGGCGAGAAGGTGCCGGCGTGGCTGGTCGATCGCATCGAAGCTGACGGCCGCACCGAAAAGCTGCTTGCCTGACCCAAGATAGGACGTTCACATGGCACTGACGGCTGGGCAAATCATTGCTATCCGCCGTGAGATCGGCTCCGAGCCGGACGATACTGCGCTGAACTTGGCGTACGACCGGCTCGGATCAACCGGCCTTGTGGCCCTCGAGATACTCGAAACCCGGTACTCCGATCTGGTGTCGTCCCCGGCGCAGTTCACGGTGTTCGGTGAGTACGGTCAGAACACGTCGCAGAACCTCATCGACATGCGGATGCAGCTTGAACGGCTCCGTTCCGGTGTGACCGATACGTCCGGGGTGCTGGCTGGCGGTGTCACGATCTACGTGCCGACCTACGAGAAGCGATGAGCCACGTCAAGATTTCGCAGTCCGGGATGTCGACGTCGATCGTTGTCGACGACCACGACGTTACCGGCATGGTTTCAGCCGCCACGGTGCAGATGGCTGCCGGCGCGGTTCCTCGTGTGACGTTGCAGTTCATCGGCAACACCGAGTGGGAGGGTGACGCCGACGTCGTCTCCTCCAACGACTACTGGCTGAGGACTGCCGACTGGCTGCGGGGAATGGTTGGACATCCGGCGTTCGTGCGTCGGTGTTCGGAGAGAATGGCGGCGTCGACGATGGCCGACGACCCGAACGACCTGGTGTTGCTGGTGCTTGCCGAGTTGGCGGCGGAGGGCTTCGATGTCGACGCTGACGGGGCCTAACCTCAATCCTGGCCGCATCCGGCTCGAATCGTTGATGGACGATACGTGCATCATCGTTCGGAACCCGCTCGGCCTGCGCGACGGTGTCTACAACCCGGCGACGCGTGTCGTTGCGGCGTCGGCGACCACGATCATCTACGACAACTCGTCGCTCGGTACTGGCGCATACGGGGCTCGTGCCCACAACGGACGATGCAAGGTGTCGTCGTTGCGTGACTCGCAGCCCCGCACGCTCGAGGTGGCGGACTCGACGATCGATGCCCGTGTGTACCGGTTCTCGATTCCGATCGACACACCGCTGCTCGCGATCGGTGACCGGGCCTACATCATGACGTCGCGGCGTGCCCCGAATGTGGTCGGCGCCGAGTTCGTCATCACCGAAGTGATCGCGTCGACGTTTTCGATGTCGAACAAGACGGTCGCCGAGCTCCACTTGTGGCGTGGCTCCGGTGAACCGCCGCCTTCCGCGGCGCCTGGGCCGTCGGCGACCACCGGGTTCCCTGGGTTCGTTGCCGGTGAACCTCTGGCGTCGGGCCGTGTGGTGCGGCTCAACAGTGTGAACCGGGTCGTCCTGTACGACCCGTCCGACGTAGGTGTGTACGAAGAGATCCTTGGGATCACCGGTTCGGCTGCGGCGCCCGGGGAACCGGTCTCGGTGGTCGACACATTGCTGTTGACACTTCCCGCCTGGGGACTCACCCCAGGGAGCCTCTACTTCGCTGGGCTCGGCGGTGTGCTCACGTCGACGCCGCCGACCATCGCGGGCGGTTACACGCAGCTCACCCCGATGGGGGTCGCAGCGACCGCGGAGACGTTCGTCATCAACATCGGACAGACGGTGATCCTGTGATCGGGATCCGCACGAAAGTGAATTCGCGTAGCGTTTCGATCAGTCTGAAAGCCGCGGAACGTGCCATCGAGCGGGCCGCGCTTGACGGTGGTCTGCGTGCGGCGCAACGGCTGCGTGACACGATCCGGGACCACGCGACGCGCCGGCCCGGGCCGGAAGTCGTCACCGGAGATTACTGGCGGTCGTGGAAGATCCGCCGGGTCGGGTCGACTGTGGCTGGCGTGACGTCGTGGTCGGTGTATTCCGAGGATCCCGCGGTGCTGCCCCTCGAGTTCGGACGTGTAGGCGCCCCGCCGTTCCCGCACATTTTCGTTTCGATCGACGAGGCCCGCGACGGCATCATCGCCGACTTCGGATCCGGCTTCCGGAAGTTGCTCTGATGGCCGGCACTGTCCCGCTCGCGAAGGTTGTGTCGCTCGTCGTCGATTCGCTCAACACACTTCTGCCTGAACAGGTTTCTGACGGTCACATCGCGCACACGTTCCCGCCGATCGATGGGCGCGGCTGGGTGGTCGTATCTTCGCTCCCCGGTGGGAACGCTATTGCGACGATGAGTTCGGGCGCCGGGATCCTAGAAACGGTCGTGCAGGTCAGTTCGTACGGTGTGTCGCGTGTCCAGGCGCAAGGAATCGCGGATGCGGTCGCTGACGCGATGATCGGCCGCACCGGTGACGACTGGACGATGGCGATGGTCGGGTCCGGGTTCACGATCGCGCACCGGGCGTTGTACTTCGACATGCGGATGGGTGTTCTCGAATCCGGTTTGGTCCCCGATCTGTTCTTCGTCGCCCCCGACCGGTTCTTGTTGACCGTGAGCCTGTAGCGTTCGGCTGTTCCGAGAATGATTACCACTAGCATCCTCGGCATGGAACTCGTAGCCATGGTCCATCCCGATGTCCCGAACTCCCGCGTCGAAGTGTTCAAGTCGGCGTTCGAAGGTTGCTGGGAGTCGCTCGGATGGGTTCTCGCCGATTCCGCTGCTGCGCCAAAGAGCCCGCCCGCCGACCAGCCCGTTCGAAACCGATAGTAGGAGTCCACGATGCCCATTACACCGTTCGTCCGCAAAGGCCGCACCCGCGTCGTCGTGTTCTGCGCCACGGTCGCGACTCCGGCTGCGCCGACAATGGCCGAGATCAACGCCGGCATGAACCTTCCCGCACAGCTCAACGAAGTCGCCGGCCTGACCGCCACGGCGTCGTTCGTTGAGGCGCCGGTCCTCGCCGACCTCGCCACCGCGAAGATTTCCGGCGAAACGACGCTGGCCGAGACGACGCTGACGTTCCTCGACGACGACGCAACGAACACGGTCTACGTCGGCCTACCTGCCGGGACGCGTGGATACTTGGTCGTGTCGCCGAAAGGTGCCGCCGCGGCGAAGCGTTCCCGGGTCTGGTATGTCGAGTCGGCCGGCCCGAACGACATCATCACGGTCGCCAACGAGCCCGCCAAGTTCTCGGTCGGTTTCGGCATGCTGTCGGCACCGGTCGACGGGACCATCGCGTAACACCAGCAGTCACAAGCAGGGCACCTTCGTTCAAGGCGCTCCCGTCGAGGTTCCCGTCGCCCTGGGGCTATAACTCGACTGGAGCTGCCCGCTAACGAGGAGCTCCATGCCCACCAAAACTGCCCCAGCCGCCGCCGTATCGGTCGTCGATCGTCTTCGAGACGTGGCTGCGTTGGCCACGAAGACGGTTCGTGTCGTTGTCGACCACGAGAAGGCCGACCTTGCCCTCGCCGACGGCGTCTCCGCCGATGTTCGTGAGGCTCTGCTCGACGAAGCGTCCGTGAAGATGAAGTTCCGAAGCATTGGCCGTAAGGCGTACCGCGAGCTCGTCGAAAGCCACACCCACGTTCCTGCACCGCCGGCACGCGCCGCCGCCCCCGACGGCGAAGACGAACCGGTCGACGAAGCGCTCGAGGCCGTACCCGAGCCCGAGCCCGAGGCCGAGCTCGACTACGAGACGTTCATCCCGGAACTCGTCGCAGCGTGCTGCATTGACCCGGTGATGACGCTGGAGGAGACCATCGAGATCTTGGACGGCTGGTCCGGGCTCGACGTCACCGAGCTCTACGTGACCTGTATGCAGCTTCACAACAAGTCCCGCGTTGGTGAGCTGGGAAAAGGATCCTCTCAGACCTCAGTCTGAGAGAGGAGCTCGATTACTGTGTCCCGGCCGGCATCGCCCTTTCCGTCTTTCGGGGATGGAACGACGACGACCAGGACTACGCGCTCGCATGGTGTCGCCTCGACCGTGAACGATGCTCAGGGTGCGGCACACGGCTCGCTGACTGGGAACGAGACCGAGGTTTCCTTGTCGGCGAGCCCTACCAATGCCCGGGCTGTGAGCAGGTCGAAATCGCACAGGAAGCCGCACCGAAAACTTCGAAGGGTGTCTACATCCGGTTGCGGAAACCCGAGGACGTGTACTCCACCGAAAACGACGACGACGAGTGAGGTGAAGCGATGAGCGGGATTTTCAATGCGATCGAACTGATCATTTCGGCCAACAACGGTCAGGCCATCACTGGGGTTCGGGCCGTGAACCGGGAAGTGCAGTTGCTCGGCAAGGATCTCGACGCGGTCGGTTCGCGATCGGGTGTCGGCATGTCGAAGGCTGCCACGCAGATCGAACGTGAAACGAAACGGATCGCGGCGGCGCAACTCAAACTCCAAGAAATCCAAGAAGACATTGCCCGCAAGGAAATTGCCCGCAACGCGGCACGCCAAATCCAGTTCGACATCGACGACACGCGCCTCGAAGGCCGCAACCCGAACTCGAAAGGCGCGCGGCTCATCAACCTCGGGATCGACAAGCGTGACGTCACCGAGTTCGCGGCCGACGAGACCGAGCGGGTCAAGATCGGACGTCAGGTCGCAGCGACCCAAGACGAGATCACGGAGGCGACGCTTCGCCGAGCCGCGGCGGAACGTGCACTCGCCGCCGAAACCACGGCTTCGTCCAGGGCGACGCTCCTGGCCAACGGTGCCGCGAAAGGCGGACTGTTGGCGATCGGTGTCGGCGTGGCCGTGTCTGCGGCGGCTGCGTCGAAGTTCGACGAGACGATGCGGAACGTCAACTCGATCCAGATCCAGGCAGGCGAATCGGCCCAGGCGTCGTCGGAACGATTCAAAGAGCAGTCCGACGCGATCACCGCACTGTCTCGCACGGTGCCGCAGTCGGCAAACAGTCTCGCCGAAGGTCTCTACGAGATCGCGTCGTCAGGTTTCCAGGGCGCCGACGGTCTCCGGGTGCTCGAGGTCGCAGCGAGAGCAGCGACGGCCGGTGTTTCCGACACCGATACTGCGGCGAAAGCGATCGTGTCAGTGCTCAACACGTTCGGGCTTTCGGCGGCGTCGGCCGGCGACGTGTCCGACACGCTGTTCCAAACCGTGAAGGACGGTGTCATCCGTTTCGACGAGCTCGCCACCGCGTTGAACTACTCGGTGAACGCTGCGTCGACCGCAGGGATCTCCTACGGCGAGATGGGTGCTGCACTTGCCACACTGACCCGCAACGGCGTCCAGGGGGCACGTAGCGGCGTGATTTTCGCGAACGTGATAGCGAAAATCATCACCCCGTCGAAGCAGCTCGCAGCACTGTTCCGTGCCAACGGGTTCGAGTCGGGCGCAGCGGCGCTTCAACAACTCAAGTTGGCCGGCGTGATGGAACTGATTCGCACCTCGACGGGCGGTGCGGCCGCAGGACTCGCCCAGTTGTTCACGGAGCAGCGAGCCTTCCGGGGTGCCGCGTCGTTGATCGCGAACGACGGCAAGACGCTGGCCGAAGAAATGGAACGGATCGGCACGTCGACCGGCCGGGCCGGCGCGACGCAACGCACCTTCCAGGAACAGATGAAAGCCACGTCGAACCGCATCAGAGTGTCGATCAACGAGATCGCTGCCGATGCGATCAAGATCGGCCAAGCGTTCCTGCCGACCGTCGAGGCTGTCGTCGCGGTCCTCGCCACCCTCGTCGATGTCCTCGCCGACAACCGGCAGGCCGTCGTGGTTCTTGGCGCATTGCTGGCAGGACAACTCACCAAGGGCTACCTTGCCGCGGCGCTCGGCGCCGTTGGACTGACGAAGTCGACCGTCACGGCCACGACCGCACTTGTCGCGCAAGGCGTCGCGGCCGAAGGCGCGGCCAAGGCGACCGGACTGTTCGCGGGGATTTCCGGAGCGGTCGTCACTGGCGGTTTGATACTCGCGCTCGGCCTGGTTGCCAAGGGCTTCATCGACGCCCGTCGTTCGGTGAACGACTACATCGCCGACGTCAAAGCCGCCAGCGACACATCAACGACCGCCGGCCTGAACGAAGTCGCCGACACCCTCCAGAAGACACTCACCCTCTCGGGGCTCTCGTCGAAAAAATCGTTCCTCGGGTTCGGATTCGACCATGGCAACAAGCTCGCCACTCAGATCCGCCAACTTCGACAAGAAGCAGCCCAACTCGATCTCGTGACGTCCGAAGTAGGGAAAAAGCTGGGTGTCTCGTTCGCCGCCGGCAGTGAGGAGCTCGCCACCTTCCAGCGCAACATCAAGGCCGCAGGGAAGAGCCTAGAGATCGACCTCTCCAAGCCGATTACGCGTTCGCAACTGAACGAACTGGCTTTGGCCCTGACAAGCGTCACGGCGGCGGCCGGGCAAGCACCGGCCGTGCTCGGCCAGCTCGGTGTGAACTTCGATGAGCTTGCCGCGAGCGTAGAGAACTCGACGCTCGAGGTCATCAAGTTCTCTGATGCCGCCGCAAAGGCGTTCTCGCAGGATTTCAAGATCGTCGCCGATTTCAAGTTGCCCGACCCGAAAGAGTTGGACGACAAGATAGCTGCGGCACGCCAGAAGATCGTCGACATCCAGCAAGAAAAGGCCGACGTCGCAGCGGCACGCGATGATGCGCGATCGAAGAAAGAGTCGGACAAGCGGATCAGCCGTCTCAAAGCCGAGTTGGCTGCGGTCGATGCGCTTTCGAGCAAAGCGCCGCACCGGACGTTCGAGTCGGCGATTGCTCAAGGTCTGACCCTGACCGAAGCGTACAAGGCGGCAGCGAAGTCACAGGACGACCAGTCTGACGAGCGTCGGGCGGCTCGACGCAAGAAACTGGAGCAGCGGATCTCGGATGCGGAAGGGAACCGTGACAATCCGCGAGTGAATCCGGCTGATGCTCGGCGCGACGCCCGCCTCAAAGTGCAGGAACGCGAGGCCAACAAGTCGCTGAACGAGCTCCTGGAACAGAAGAAGCCCGGGGCTGCGTCGAAGGCTCTGAGTGCCCAACTCGATGCTGACGTTGCGCTCGCCGAGAAGTACCCGAAGCTGATCGCCGAAGCTGTCGCTCGCAATTTGAATCCGAACACGCTCGACGAGATTCTCCAAGCCGGACCCAAATCGGCCACCGACACGCTCACGGCCCTGCTCTCAGATTCGTCGCAGAAAACGATCAACCAGCTCAACGACACCGAGGAGAGGCTGCGAGCTGGGACTGAGAAGATCCGTGAGCTCGGCCGGATACGCGCATTGGCGTTCACCCCGGTTGCTGGCGACGAGCTCGGCGCGCTCGATCGCCGAAAGGCCGACTTCAAGACAGCCGTCTCCATCTCGGAGCTGCTTTCCCAACAGCCGAAGGTCGGCCCGAGGCTGAATAGCGCAACGATCGCCAAGCTCCTTGGGATCACGTCGGCCGAAGTAGGCCGTGTGACAAAGGAATTCGCCATTTTCCCTTCCGACATTGCCACGCCCGCCAGCGACATCGAGAAGAAAGCCAACTTCGGACAGACAGCGTTGGCTCTGGGCGCCAACTCTGCGATGCAGATTCGAGACTTGTTGGGACAGGCCGCTGGAATCACGTTCAATAACCTGGCGAAATTGGGGTTCCCGGTCACTGCGGCACCGGCGTATCAGATCCCTACAGCGATCGGTGGCGCAGGTCCGTTAACGCCGAAGTACCCGTCCACTCCCCTGCCTGTCACGGCGAGCCTCCCGACGACGAGGGTGCTGACCGCGACGAGCCCGGGGGCGAGGATGCCCCAGTCGGTGTCGATCAAGAACGAGACCAACTTCAACGGGCCGGTGCAAGGCACCACGCCGGAGCAGGCCGCGAAGTGGGCGAAACAGCAATTCCGGATCGCTTCGACGACTGGCCGTAGGGGTCCGCCATGACCGTTCACGCCCTCGCATGGGATCTGAACATGACGTCGCTCGTCGGGTGTTTCAGCGCGTTCACATTCCCGGCGTCCGTCGCCTTGGACACTTTCCAGTTCACGATCACGGTGCGCCGGCCGACGAGCCAGATGAAGACGAACGGGATCGTGCTCGTGATGAACCCTGGGATCGTCCCGGCCACTCATGCGTCGTTCAACATTCCCGTCCGCTCGCTCGCAACGACGTACGCGGCGATGGGCGAAGACGTGAACGGCTGGTCGGGGACGGCGACCGGGAATGCCGACAACTTCACGGTGGTCGCGTCGATCCTCGTGACCGACTTCTACGCGAACGTCTACAACGCCGCCGGGAAGGTGTTGACGCCCGCATCCGTTTCGGCTTGGGGTTACGGGCTGACCGGGCTCCAAAAGGTCGTGCCGATGGTCAAGGATGTCGTAGAGGTCCGCCAGATCGACGTTGCCCTCGACTTCTCGACCTATGTCGATGACGCCAACGCTGGCACTGCCGAATACGGTCAGGTAAGCGTCGCATTGCCGAAACACGATGTCATCCAGTTCAATCTGACGGTCACGGCGTGCCCTACGGGGTCGTATTTCGCAGCTCTTGCCTCGTTGCCTCTGTTGCCGTCGAACGGCGGTGTTGGAGACAAGATCTTTCTTCTCGTCCCGACGCCGGCTGTGCCGTTCACATCGTCTGAGACGGAGATGGGCTTCACGACTTCTGCGTCGGGCGTCCAAGCCCTTTGGACTGCCACATGCACCGCGCAGCTTGCCGACCTTGTCGAGCTCGCCGGGTCGATCACGCCGTGGCGTGTCGTGGAGGCTGGCCCGGTCGACTGGCAGGACTGGTTCGGTGCTTCCATGCAGTTCCTGGCCGGGGCGTTGCCTGTCCCTCTGCTGCCGCCTGGGACGGTGACTTGGACGGGGCCTGCACCGACAACAGTGTTTCATGTTGGGGACACGGTCGCGCTTTCGGCGACGATCGTCGTGGCACCGACCACGATGGCGTTTCTCGTCAACGGTGTCGTGTTGTCCGAGGATGCGACCGCACCGTTTACTGCCTCATGGGTTCCTTCCACGGCGGGCACGTACACGCTCAAAGCCCGGGCGTACAACGCTTCCGGGCAGTCCGATTCGGCCGAGTCGGTCGTGACCGTTATCGATGGCCCGACCGTCGCGCATCAGACGCCTGTGGGTGGCTGGACTGGTGTCGTCGGCCGGGAGAAGCGGCTCTCTGCGATCGTCAGCGCGTCAGGGCCGGCGTCGGTGCAGTTCTTCGTGAACGCCGTGTCGATCGGAACGGTCACCGCGTACCCGTACACCCTTGAATACGTGCCGCCGTCGGCCGGGACGAAAGCCGTCACGATCCAGGCCACGTCGGGGGCTGTCACGGTGACTTCGGCATCGCAAAACCTCATCGTCAGTGCTGCCCCGGCCTACTCCGGCTCGGGCGGCTGGAACAAGGAGCCCGCGTAGCCATGCCCCTCATTACCGTCTCCGCTCTCGTCACCAGAACAGAACTTGCCCTTGCCGCGCTGCAACTTGAGACTCCGAATTACTGCCGCGTTGTTGAGCACGGCCCCGGCACCTTGCAGTTCCGCACGACGTGGGTTGAATCGCCATTCGCACACGGCAAATATCCGACCGCATCGGTGAAGGAACTGACGAGGATGCCGTTGCGGGTGAGGATCCTCGGCACAACGCAAGCCGAGTTGAGCACCCGTCTCGACGAGCTCTATGACTGTTTCAGTCAGTTCACATACGAACTCACGGTGAGCCTCAACGGGACCGTGCACAAGTGGACGTGCTGGTCTGCGGACATTACTCCCGGTGAGAGCGGCGTATTCAACAAGGTCTTCTTGCACAACTTCTGGCAGGACGTCGTGCTCGACATCCCGCGCCATCCGATCCCGATCACAGGGGTGTACTAGCCGTGCCATTCCAACCAGCACCTACCTGGGATGCCGATCTCGTTCCGCCGGCTGGATTCGTCGAGGTCCGTCGCACATCGAAAGTCTGGCCCTCGCCGATCGTTGAGCCGTTCACCGGACGAGTTATCAACTGGGATACCCCGCAATCAGAGCAGCACGGGTTCTGCGGCTACGCACAGATCCGGATCAACGGCGTCGACGTGACTTGGCTCGAAGCCGGCGACGGCGGCCCGATGACGCCTACACAGATCGTCTCGTGGGAACACGCCGAACCTTTCGACGATGCGTTCGCGGTGATCAACTTCCCTACAATTTGGCCGTGGGATCCTCTGCCCGACTGGCTCATCGAGGGATGCGACGTCGACATCATTTGGCGCGACGCCGTCGACCGGACATTGTTCGAAGGGCTGTTCATCTCGGAAGAAAACATCGTTCCCGGACCGTCAAGCCTGACGATCCATTGCATCGGAGCTCTCTACCAGCTCGACCTTTTCGTCGAACCGCCGCCGATCCGGCGCCGCGACCGCAAAGTCAACGACGCCATCAAAGATCTCGTCACCGATTCGCGTCGGTCGACGCGCATCACCCCGCCCTCGGGTTATGCGGACGTGCAGAAAGGGACGGTCGACCCGATCACTCACGTCGTGACGTTCACGCCGATCAAGACGGACCGCATGGGATCATTCGACTCGGCGTTGACCGGTGCCGCCGCCGACCTTCTCGCGTATGCCCGCACGTCGAGCTCGAGGGATTGGACGATCATGAAAGACCCGGGACGGGTGATGACGATCAAAGAAAAGACGCTCCCGATATCCGGTGTCATCGGCTGGACCGTTGCGGCTGGTGCGCCCGGAGTGCAGGCACAACTCGCACGGGACTTCCTTTCAGCACCCACGGCGATCTTCGCCGAGGGCACCGCACCCGACGGCTGCCGGTGGCGGAACATGAAAACGCCGGCCTACACGGCCGCCACGCTTCCCGCGGACGATCGCGACCAGACAGACCAGGCACGCGTCTTGCCGGTCGCCGAGAACTTCTTGACCCAAGCATGGCGATATTTGCCCGACGGAACGATCCTTGGAACAAACCCGTTCTTCGACCAAACCATCCTCCAGGTCGAGAAGTTCGTCGCCGCCGGGGAACGAATCAAGCTTGACGAGTTCGCGTCGGCCGCTTCACTCGATCTGATTCGCGGCTGGCCCGCAAAATACCGGGGCACGATCACGCTCGACGACGACCCGGAAGAAGGACACCGCCGCTGGATCCGGGCCGGCTCCAATATCCGGTTCAAGTATTTCCGTGGCCGCGCTGACGGTGTGGTCTTCCACATCTCGAACGTTTCGGTGGACAACCTGACCGGAACCGTGACGCTCACTGTCGACGAGAACGCCCACGACTTCACCCAAGTCGACGCGCTCATCGCCCGAGTCAAAGACGCCAACGACGCCGCCAACCGTGGCCTCCGGAACCAGCGCGCCTCGCAGCAGGTGCTCGAGCAGTTCGCCACATGGGACTGCGAAGCGAGTGGCGGAAGGATCGCGCCGTTCTCCAGTGTGGCCGGGACGTGGAAAGTGGTGCGGTTCGGTGCAGGGGAGCTCGGCACGATCGTCCGTTCCGAGTTCAAAGCGTCGATCCCGACCCGATTCTCTCTGGCCGTGTTCGGCTATCCGGTTGCTGCGGCCACACTCCAGGCGGCAGGCAATCCGTTAACAACAGCCGGGTTTTGGCAGGACTGGACGTCGGACGAAACGAAGCGCCCACTGATTTCGTGGGGCGGGATGCTCGTTACCGGCATCGTCGACTCGGCCGGTTTCTATCCCGGACTGGAAAGCGAAGGCCAGTCACCGTCGGGCCTGTTCCTCGACGACGGGGCATGGAAGTTCGAGTCGACCAAATCGCCGTTCCTGTGGCTCGCTTGCTACACGGAGGATTCGTGTGTCGTCCGGGGCGGCTGGACCGACCCGCTTTACCGTGCGTTCCGCATCGGTGTCGCCTGATGGGCAAAATCGATGTGTTCGCCGGCGCCGCGTACGACATCGGCGCGCTGTACGACGGCTTCGGGATGGCCGACGGTATCGGCTTGGCAGCTCGTGCCCGTCAGCGCCTGTGTTTGACGAAGACGTCCACCGGATTTGTGTTCTCTGACGCTCTCGGGTGGACCACCGATATCGACCCGTCCCTCGGCACCTTCGTCTGGTCGGGGTATACATATGGCCCGCCGTTTACCGAAAACAGACCGGACTTACTTGGTTTGCGTGGTGCGATCCGAACGTGCTCCCTCGCCGGTGCCAACGTCGCCACGATCCACGACGACCTCACGCTCGGCTACCACAACGACGCGTTCTACACGTACAAGACCAACGGATTTGGCGAACACTACGAAGTGACCCTCTGGTCCGCGAGCAACACCATGACCGGTGGTCCAGTCGAAATTGGCGACGAATACTGGTTCACGACTTGGGACGAAGTAATCCCCGCGTCCGCGTATTCGATCCCTGGGACGACGATCACCGGGTTCTCTTCGCCGCCGACACTTCCGTGGGTTGGAGTTCTGAACGGGTATGGATACGGCCACGAGTATTACAACTCCGTTCGAGCCGTGCACAAGACGACGAACGTACGCCGTCTCGTCTATCAAACGACGGTCGCGGCGCCTGGTGGCGACGCCGATCCTCAGAACTGCATCGCTGCGGCAGACGGCCGGTTCATTGCGATAGACGATCTCGGCAATGTCATATCGGTCAATCCCGACGGCACAGAAGCCGAAACACGGTTCTCCCTATGGGACGACTTGCTTTACGCAGCGGGCTACTCATCTTCTGACCGCCTCGCAGCGGCGTCGGTGTCATCGGTGATCCAAGGACCGTCAGGGAAGTTCTACGTCACCTTCAACCGTGGCCAGGTTTATGAAATCGACGACATGATTATCAGCGGCGGCGGTCGACTCTATATCGACTCGCTCGCATCAGACGGAATCCCTGGATTCGGAATCGCCACAGGAACGGCGTTCGGCGGGTCCGGTCACCTCTACCAAGCCGCAACGCGATACGACGTAACGTCCGGTGACCCGACCATGTACTTCTTGGAATCACCAACGTCGCCTAGACGTGTTGTCGCAAAGCGGACCGGCGTCGACTTCTACTCGTTCGGCACCGGTGCATTTTTCATCGACAACAAGGTCTACTTCGACATGAACAACCGCATCCTGGTTGCGTCGTTCGATAAAGGGCGGCTCCGCCAACAACAACAACGCGATGACATCCGCTCCGAGTCGCGCGACTCGGCGCGTCTCGCGATTCGCCAAGCCCCGAACGGAACGTATCAGTGAGAATCGTTCTCAGTATCTACGAAGGGATGCAGTGATGCCAGAAGCCATTGGACTGTTCGACGACGGAACGCAGCGCGTCATCCGGAACGTCCCCCTCAACCTGCCCGTGACCGCTGCCGTCCTCGGCGCAGCGACAGCGGAAGACGAAGGATCGGTCAGCGTTTCGTCGCTCGGCGTCGTCCTCACCGTCGTCGACGGATTCTGGCAGCGTGTCGTCGCCGTCAACACCGACGGGCAAGGTATCGGTCAGTTCCAAGGAACCACCGCGCCAGGCGCAGCCGTCGTCGGCGACATCTGGATTTCCTAGGGCATGGCGCCGCCGTCGTTCCGCTAGGCCCGAAAATGATACTGATACTCTTTCTCATTCATCGAGATCGATAACAGGGAGCGCCCGATGGCCCAAGCGACTTTGAGGTTCTGCACGAACCGGCGTTCCGGACTCCAGGCGTGGCACGCCGGGATCGACGCAGACGACGGCGACCACTACGAGTTCGTCTTCGACGACCTTGGCGCCGACATCGCAAGGATGATCGAGACGTACCGGCTGGGCCGGGATTCCGTCGACATCCGCGAAGACGAAGAGTCCAAAGATGTCGAGGAGGTCCTCGCCGCGGCTGGGCGGACGGCCAGGTCGCTCGCACGATTCACAGCCCCGAAGATCACGGCAATCAAGGAGGGTTGAGATGCTTTTCAACGACACCGGCCGCAACGCCGCCCTGACCGGCGGGATCGGCAACACGATCACCCACATCGGCGCGCAATCCCTCGTCTCGACCGGGACTCTTCCCGACGACGCCGGCTCCCAGGAAGCATCCGGCGGCTCCTACGCCCGACAAGCCGTCACGTGGGCTGCGGCCGCGGCCGGCATCCGAGACAACTCCGGTTCGCTGTCCATTCCAGTGCCCGCCGGTACGTACTGCACGATCAGTTACCACACGGCCATCAGCGCAGGCACGTACGTCGGAAACGCACCGATCAACTCGACGATCAAAGGTGTCGGCACCGTCATCGCCGCTGACGTCACCGCCAACACCGTCACCTCGGACTCTCACGGTCTCGCGAACACGAACCGTGTGTTCGTCTCCAACCTCGGCGGCGCAGCACTGCCCACCGGCCTCGCCGAAAACATCCTGTACTTCGTCGTTGGTTCAACGACCGCGACGTTCCAGTTGTCGTTGACCTCGGGCGGCGCCGCCATCGACATCACCGCCACCGGAGAGCTCTACTTCCAGGACTGCATCCCGGAAGTGTTCGCGTCGGCCGGCACACTCTCGATCGCAACCGGGGCCCTGGACCTCGACGCTTCGTTCCTGTAAGTCGAGATGAGTCGCCAATATTTCTCGGAGACGATCGCGTGGGCAACCGCGTCCGGTACCGCTGTCGCGAACAGCACGACCGAAACGATCCTGTTCCCGAACTTGACGGTCCCGGCGAACTACCAGCAGGACGGCCGTCTGTTGCGCCTCACCGCGTACGGTGCATGGGGCAACGTCGTGACGGCAGCGCCGACACTCCAGTTCCGTCTTCGTTGGGGTGGTGTCGCCGGTACCGTCATGGCGGCGACGGGTGCCATCAACACCTCCACCACTGCACAGGGTGGTGGCGCGTCGATGACGGCGCTGTGGGAACTCGAAGCGATCATCCAGATCCGATCGAACGGTTCGGCCGGTACTGCGATGACGAACGGCCGGGCGACTCTGTTCACCGCGACCGCTCCGACTGTCGCGACCGTGACCAACCTCGGCACCGTCGCGCCTCTGGTGTCCGGTGCAACTGGTGGGTCGACCCCGGTGGTGTCCACCCTCGACTTGACGGCCGACACTGGGTTGTCGCTCACGATCGCATGGTCCGCAGCAAACGCCGCGAACTCGATCCGTGGCGACAACTACTTACTTGAATCCTTGAACTGAGGAGGGGCCGGAATGGCACTCCTCGGACGCTGGAAGTTGACCGAAGGCACGGGGACCACCGCTGCTGATTCGTCCGGTAACGGCCGCACAGCGACGCTGCGCAACACGACGACGTGGGCTAACAGTTCCCGGTACGGGGGAGGGCCAGCGCTCAGCCTTCCCCAAGTCGATAACTCAATCGCGTCGGTCGAGAACGACGCCACCATCGCTGCACTGACTGCTGTGTCGTTTGGTGGCTGGTGCAGGTACTCCGGGTCGGGTGCAAACAACTACGCCCTGATGTCGAAGCAGGATGGTGTGCTCGGCAACACGGATGACGAGTTCACCGTGTTTTACAACGGGCCGACCCCGCAGTGGGTTGTTCTTGTTAAGACCACGGACGGCGGCATTTTCACGACTTTGAGCACCGGCGTCTCCATGCCGTCGAACGTATGGACACACATCTTCGTGACGTACTCGAATCCGGGCGGCCTGAAGTTCTATATGGACGGGAACCTGCGGGGAAGCGTTGCGTCGCAAAGCGCGAACCTGGTGTTGTCCGCTACGACGAAGATCATCATCGGCGGCAACGCGAACGCTACCATCGACCGTGGAGCCAACACGGCACAAGAAACTTGGAACGGCCTCATCTCCGACGTGCAGCTCCACGACGTGGCTCTCACCGCAACAGATGTTCGGTATGCGATGAGCGAGTCCGACTCCTTCCGGCCGACAACGTTCGGTGGGTGGCGCTGATGGCCACACGTTTCTATCTCCCGGCAGAGGGCTCCGGCACGCCCGCCACGTCCCCGGCGTTCGATGCCGCCTGGGAGCAGAACGGCCAGGCGACACGTCTCCGGTTGCTACGCAAGAACCAGCTCGCGTCGCTCTCGACGTTGGCCGACACCGGCACGCGCACGGTGCCGATCACGACGACACAAGACATCCTCTGCAATCAGTGGGTGAGTGATCCGATCCGGGCGCAGAGGATCACTGGCACCGTGTCCGCCGTTGTGCGCGTCCTCGAATCGACCGTGGACGCGAACGTCACCTTGGCTTTCGTGATGCGGGTCCTCGGGCTCGACGGCACTGTCCGGGGCACCATGTTCTCGGTGTTCGGCACCGGGACTGAGTATGCGGTCACCGCAGCGACACGCATCGTCGCTTCTTCCGCTGTCACCGCTGTTACCGCACTGACCGGGGATCGGCTCGTGGTCGAGATTGGCTCCCGGGCAACCGCACCGGCGAGCGCGCAGACATACACGATGAGGTTCGGGACTTCGGCGGCAACCGACTTCGCACTCACCGCAGCGTTGACAACCGACCTGAATCCGTGGGTGGAACTGTCGCAAGACATCTACGACGACCGTCCAGAAAACGGCAAAGGCGTATCGTCGGTGAGTGCCGGTGTTATCTCGGTGACCGAGCGCACCAGGACGTGGGGTTGACATGGCTTTGTCCACACCTACCGTCCTTACTTCTGGCATGGAGGATGTTGTTGCTACAACGTGGGCGACGGGAGCGAGCGCGGTCGTTCCGACGCAGGTCGGCTCGTTGTTGTTGGCGTTCGGGTCGTATGCGGCAGTCGGCGCTCCAGGAAACGTGACGTGTGCAGACACCGGACAAGTGTTGACCTGGCGGCGAATTCATGCTGCCGGTCCTGCTGCCTTATACGCTAATGCCGTGGCGTTCTGGGCCGTCGCCTGGACCACGGCGGCGATGACGGTGACCTTCACCTCGGTGTCGGGCGACAAACACGCTTGGGCCATTGTCGAAATCACGGGCCAGCATCGACGGTTTCCTGTCGCCTCTATTGGAGGGCCGTCGTCCGCAGTAACGCCTAATGACGGTAATCTTGACGTGACATTATCGACCCCGCCGCTGTCTTCATCGGTCGTGTTTGGATCTGCCTGTATCGATACGACCGGGGCGGGAGCTTACACGGCAACGGTGGGATCGGGCTGGACTTCGCTAATAACCCAGTCCACATCATCTATCTACGGCGGGAACATTCAATACCGAACGGGTACCACGTCGACTTCTGTGCCGTGGGTGGATGTCGAAGCAACTGGCGTAGCATCGGCCAACGGCACGTCTATAGCTTTCGAGGTCCGGGACCGTGCCGACGCATCGTTCCCGCTGCTCGCCCGTTCTGGCCGTCCTGCACCGTTCAAGCCTGGCAACGCGAGGTAGCGGGCCGTGAGTTTCCGGCAGCAACGCTCCCCCCGCTTCCAGAATCCGCAAGGATCAGCGCCCAGCACTCCGACCGCACCGGCGACAGGCCAAAGCGGTGTCGTCGTCGGCGGTTCTGCGGCCGCGTCAACAGCACGAACCCTTGCGCCTGTCTCGAGGGTGATGGTCACGTCGAACTCGGTCAGTACGAAGGCTTCAACGACGGTCGGTTCGTCGCCGCTGGTTGTTCGAGGGCTCGCCGGAACAGCGAAAAGCGTTCCCGCCGCAACTCTTTCGCCGATCATGCTCCGGGGGCTTGTGTCGGCACAGAAAAGTGCGCCAACAACTGGCGCGTCACCGGCAATCGTAAGAGCAGTGAACGTTGTGGGCAAGGCCACGACGACCGCCACTGCGTCACCCGTGATGGTCCGGACCTTGGCCGCGGCGAGCAAGGCGACTGCCGCTGAGCCGGTCGCGCTAGTCCTGGTGCGAACGTTGGCCGCAGCGTCGAAGGCAACCACAGCGGCACCGGTCGCCCGCGTCCTCGCCCGTAGCCTTGTCGGAGCCTCGAAGGCAACCACGGCGATCGGCATATCGCCAGTACTTCTACGCTCCATCGCAGCGGCGGCGAAGGCGACCACAGCCGCGTCTTCGTCGCCGATCATCGTCCGGGCGTTGGCGGCGGCAACGAAGGCAACTACAGCGGCCGGCGTGTCGCGTGCCACTCTCAACGGGAATGCGACGGCATCGAGGGCCGTGGCCGCGCTGGGCGCTTCGCCGATCATCGTCCGCACCCTTGCCGCCGCGACGAAGGCGACCACCACGGCAACTGCATCGCCCGTGACCGTCCGAACCCTGGCTGCTGCGGCCAAGGCAACCACCGCTGCGCCGATAGCCCGCGTGCTCGCTCGAACGCTTGCCGCCGCGACAAAGGCGACGACTACGGCAGCCGTAGCTCGGCTCGCTGTCTCTTCGACGAGCGCCGCAGCGAAGGTGACGACGACGGCCTCCTCGTCGCTCGTTACGGTCCGAACGTTGGCCGCTGCGGCGAAGGCAACAACTGCCGCCACGATTTCCCCTGTCCTGGTTCGGAGCCTCGCAGCGACGGCGAAGGCAACCACCGCGGCGCCGGTTTCGCCGGTCGTCGTCCGTTCACTTGCCGCGGCTTCGAAGGCGACCACGGCGGCGGCCGTAGCGCGCCTCATGGCCCGAAGCCTCGCAGCGGCAGCCAAAGCGACCACCACGGCAGCGTCGTCGCCCGTTGCCCCCCGGAGCTTGGCCGCAGCAACGAAGGCGACCGTTACCGCGGTCGTGTCACCTGTCATCGTTCGCACATTGGCCTCAGCCTTGAAGGCGACGACTGCGGCGCCGGTCGGTCGCCTGATTGTCCGCACGCTTGCCGCGGCGAGCAAGGCAACCACCGTGGCGGCTGCGTCTCCGGTGACCGTCCGTGCTCTTGCCGCTGCTTCGAAGGCGTCGTCATCGGCGCCGGTCGCGCGCCTCGTTGTGGCTTCGACCTCAGCCATAGCAAAGGTCGCTGTTGCGGTCAGCTCGTCACGAGTATTCGTTCGCAGCCTCAATGTCGCAACGAAGGCCGCTTCGACCGTTAGTTCGTCGCTTCTGGCCGCCGGCTCGATGTCTGCGGCCACGAAAGCGGCGACGGTTGCGAGTCAAACTCGTGCCTCGACGTCAGCAACGAGTTCGGTCACGAAAGCGCCATCCGTCGCGGCTTCGTCCCGAGCCGTCGCTGGCTCCTCGACTTCGGTGGCGAAGGCATCGGTGGCCACCGGCATTGCGCGCATCCAACTGCTCGCCTCGACCGTCGCCACCCGGGCAACGACCGCCGCCCCGGTGGCACGCGTTCTGCTTACCGGTTTCGCAGCAGCCGCAAAGGGAATCCCCTCCACCGCCTCTTCAAGCCTCGCCTCAACATCGTCGAGTTCGGCGGCGAAAGGATCCGGGGTAGCCGGCTCTTCTCGAATCACGCCGACGTCGATCTCTTCGCTTGTGGCACCCACGGTCGTAACGGCGGTCAGCCGAATCGTGGCCAGCTCAGCGGGCCAAGTCGTCGCTGCCTCCGTCGTGAACGCTGTCAGCGCCATCACACTCCGATCGTCGACGGCCGCGTCGAAGATCACGGCCGTCGTTGCTGCGAGCTCGGTTTCTTTGCGCTCTGCCGTCGCCGCTGCACGATCCCTCCCGGTGAGCCTGACAAGCCGATCTCTGATTCGATCCGCCACGGACATCACCAAGGCCGCAAGCGCCGGTGCCAGCGCAACCGTTTCGCCGTCGTCGACCACGACCGTCGTGCGCTCCGTCAGCACGACAGCGCAGTCCGCGATCATGGCGTTGGCTTTGAGCGTCACTGATCGATCGAGGGCCGTCGCCGGTTCGGCTAGGGCAGCGCTCGCCGGTCGTGGCGCAGCCGCCAGTTCCGTCGATGTTGCCGCCAAGATCTTCGCATCGATATTGGCGAAAGCCGGTGTCGACAGGTCCTCGCGGGTCGCTTCCTCGTCCGCTGTCGTACCGAGGGCGTCGTCGGCGGCGGCGACCAATGCCGGCTCGATCAGCGCGTCGACATCGCTGGTTGTTCGTAGCAGCGATACGTCGAGGTGGATTGTGGCAACGATCAAGCGGTGGACCGGGTCGGTGTGGGCTCCAGCAATTGCGAAGCGCTGGAACGGATCGTCGTGGGTTGCGGCCATTGCTCGGCGCCGGGTCTGATCCGACGATCAGCCGCCACCCACCTACCGTCGCCTAGTTTTGTGAGAATGGTTCTCGGAGACATTGGCGGTGCCGGCAACCCGGCGGCCCTCGGATTCATGGCGACGCTGATCGCCGCAGCGTTCGGCGCAGGGTTGCTGTTCTGGCGGTCAACGAACGCGCAGATCCGCGCCAACGCGAAACTTGCCACGGCCCAGGCCGACAAGACCGAGGAAGAACGGCGGGGCGTGGCGACCGACAACGCGAAAGACCTGATCGCTCTCATGGAGAGTGTGATGTCGAAACAGAACGCCCGTTTCGAGCTCGAGGTCGGCCAGATGAAAGTTCAGGCCGACCACATGACCACAGCGTCTCTCCGAGACAAAGAAACGATCGATTCCCTACGCCAACTACTGAACGAAGCAACGCAGCGACACGAATCGGCGATGGCGGCGGAACGGGAGCGCTGCGACATGCAGATGGCCGAACTCCACCTACGCATCGACCTGCTCACCAAAAAAGTCGAGTCGAACTCGACACGAATCACCGACATCAACGTCGGCGGATCCGGCCTCCTGGACACCCCGTTCATCATCACGCACGCAGAACCCCAGTAACCCACCAACGAAGGAATCAACATGCTTGCCGCCGCCTCACTCAACATCAACGCAGTGATCGTCAGCTTCCTCCTCGGATCACTCCTCCCGTTCATCCACGACGCACTCGTCAAACTCGGCGCCTCCGCGAAAGTCAAGTCCGCCGTCGCGATCTTGCTTTCCGCGCTCGGGTCGTTCCTCCAATCCGCCCTCCGACCCGACGGATCCGCCGTGATCTCAACAGCGACACTCAGCTCGTTCTTCATCATCCTCATCACCAGCCGCAACGCCTACAAGCAGTACCAGGCGCTCGG
>JANPCI010000490.1:0-5870 GCA_031430875.1 Actinomycetes bacterium
CGGGCCGCTGTTCGGCGCTGTCATGGCGCGCTACCTCGATGCCGAATGGGTGCGCATCGGTCGACCCGACCGGTTCACCGTGGTCGATGTCGGCGCCGGGCCCGGCACACTCGCCCGCTCGGTGCTCGCTGCCGCGCCGGCATGCTCGGAGGCGTTGCGATACGTAGCGGTCGAGGTCTCCGCCGCGCAACGTGCCCGACATCCCGACGGCGTCGAGTCGACCGTCGACCTGCCCGACGCGCCGTTCGACGGTGTCATCATCGCCAATGAACTCCTCGACAATCTGCCGTTCCGTCTCGCCGTGTTCGACAATGGCTGGCGTGAAGCGTTCGTCGGTGTCGGCACCGATGGTCGGTTCGTGGAACGCCTGTCAGCCCCCTTCGATCCGGTGCCGGCCGGCCTGCCGAGGTCCGGCGCATTCGGGGCCCGGGCCCCCCTCATCGACCAGGCCGCTGCGTTCATCCACGAAGCTCGCGGCCTCGTGCGTGCCGGGTCCGTTCTGGCCATCGACTACGGCACGCCGCTCACAGCCATGCTCGCCGGTCGTGCGTGGCGCGACTGGTTGCGCACCTATCGCGGCAACGAACGCGGTGACCACTACCTCGTCGATCCGGGTACCCAGGACATCACGATCGACGTACCGATCGACCAGCTCCCCGAACCTGACGCAGTGCGCGCGCAAGCCCAGTTTCTCCAGCGCTGGGGCATCGATGACCTCGTGGACGAGGGCAGGCGCGTCTGGACCGAGCAGGCGTCGCGGCCCGGTCTCGAAGCGATGAAGATGCGCAGCAGGATCAGCGAAGCCGAGGCATTGCTCGACCCTGCCGGCCTGGGCAGTTTCCTCGTCGCGGAATGGCGCATCACGTGAGGCGTGGCGGCGGTTCATTGCGGAATGGGTCCCGGATACCGAGACCCATTCCGGAATGAAATGCGCCGGAACCTCGAAAGGTGGTCAGTCGGTGGCGTTGCGGGCGCGGGCGGCGGGGGAGGCGAACCGGGCCCACACGTACCAGCCGATGGCGACGACGATCACGAGGATCACGGCGTACTGCGCCCACTTGAGGATCGGCTCGACTTGGTCCCACTGTGACCGCAGCCCGTACCCGGCGCCGATCAGGGCGGCGTTCCAGACCAGCGACCCCAAGGTCGTGTACAGCACGAAACGCCCGAGCGGCATCCGCCGGAACCCGGCCGGGATCGAGATCAGCGACCGCACCAGCGGGATGCACCGGCAGATCAGCACGGCGCTGTTGCTGTGCCGGTCGAACCAAGCCTCGCTCTTGCGCACATCCGCAGAGGTGAGGCGGAACCACTTGCCGTACTTGAGGAGGAACCGGTCCAGACGTTCCGGCCCGATCCATGCCGCAAAGCCGTACAGCACCAGCGCACCGACGAGCGAACCGATCGTCGCAGCGATGATCATCCCGACCAGCGTGGCTCCACCGTCACTGGCGACGAAGCCTGCAAACGGCAGCACGATCTCCGATGGGATCGGAGGGAACACGTTCTCGAGTGCAACGAGGAATGCCACACCGAGGTAGCCGAGCTGGTCGATGACGTCGGTGACCCAGTCGGCGAGGTTCGAAAACACTGCGAGAGCTTATCGGCGGCCCCGATCCGAGACCGGTGCAGTGATCTACCATCGCTGCATGGCTGAACAGGGCACCGGCGAGCACCACGACACGATCGACGCGCTGAGCGACGAGAACCGTAAGTTCCCGCCGTCGGAGGCGTTCAAGGCTGACGCTCTCGTCACCGGCACCTTCCTCTACGACGAGGCCGCCGAGGACGACGAGGCATTCTGGGCGCGTCAGGCCGCCGATCTCGTCGACTGGGACACACCCTGGCACACCATTCTCGACTGGCAGCTTCCCGACTCGAAATGGTTCATCGGCGGCCAACTCAACGTCGCGTACAACTGCCTCGACCGTCACGTGCTCGCCGGCAAGGGTGACAAGGTCGCCATCCACTGGGAGGGCGAGCCCGGCGACACGCGCACGATCACCTACCAGCAGCTGCTCGACGAGGTCAGCCGGTTCGCCAACGTCCTCAAGAGCCTCGGCGTCGAGCGTGGCGATCGGATCAACATCTACCTCCCCATGGTTCCCGAGGCTGCGGTGGCGATGCTCGCGTGCGCCCGTATCGGTGCAGCCCACAGCGTGGTATTCGGCGGGTTCTCCGCCCAGTCGCTCTCAGACCGCATCAACGACGCCGAGGCCAAGGTGCTGATCACCGCAGACGGCGGCTATCGGCGCGGCACCGTGTTCCCGCTCAAGCCGGCCGCCGATGAAGCGTGCGCCGACGCACCGACGATCGAACACGTCGTGGTGGTCAAGCGCGGCGGCAACGACGTCGACATGGTCGACGGGCGTGACCACTGGTACCACGAACTCATGCAGGAGGCGTCGACCGACTGCCCCGCCGAGCCGATGGATTCCGAGCAACTCCTCTTCTTGCTCTACACATCGGGCACCACCGGCAAGCCCAAGGGCATCATGCACACGACCGGTGGCTACCTCACACAGGTCACCTACACCCACAAGTACGTCTTCGACCTGCACGCCGACACCGACGTGTTCTGGTGCACCGCCGATGTCGGCTGGATCACCGGGCACAGCTACATCGTCTACGGCCCACTCTCCAACGGCGCCACCCAGGTGATGTACGAGGGTGTTCCGAACCATCCCGGTAACGACCGCTTCTGGGAGATCATCGAGAAGTACGGCGTCACGATCTTCTACACCGCGCCGACTGCCATCCGCACGTTCATGAAGTGGGGCGCCACCGAACCGGCCAAGCACGATCTCTCGTCGCTGCGCTTGCTCGGCAGCGTCGGCGAACCAATCAACCCCGAGGCCTGGATGTGGTACCAGGAACACATCGGCGGCGGGACCTGCCCGATCGTGGACACCTGGTGGCAGACCGAGACGGGCGGCATCATGATCAGCCCGCTTCCGGGAGCGACGACCACCAAGCCGGGGTCGGCAACATTCCCGCTCCCGGGTGTGTCGGCCGAATTGATCGACGACGAGGGCAACCGGGTGACCGTGGGCGGTGGCTATCTCACACTGACGCGCCCGTGGCCCGGCATGCTGCGCGGCATCTGGGGTGATCCCGAGCGATTCCGCGAGACGTACTGGTCGCGCTTCGAGGGGCGCTACTTCGCCGGTGACGGCGCCAAGCTCGACGATGAGGGATACCTCTGGTTGCTCGGGCGGGTCGATGACGTCATGAACGTGTCGGGCCATCGGATCTCCACGACCGAGGTCGAGTCCGCGCTCGTTTCGCACCCGGCTGTTGCCGAGGCTGCGGTGGTCGGGGCGAACGATGCCACGACCGGACAGGCGATCATTGCCTACGTGATCCTGCGTGGGGGCCAAGATGTTGACGCCGAAGTGCTGCGCGCGCACGTTGCCGACGAGATCGGGGCGATCGCCAAGCCGAAACAGATCTACATCACCCCGGACCTCCCCAAGACCCGGTCGGGAAAGATCATGCGCCGACTGCTCCGCGACGTCGCGGAGGGTCGCAACATCGGCGACACCACAACGCTTGCGGACGCGTCGATCGTCGACGAGCTACAGGCACGAGCTGCCACGACAGCCGACGACTGACGATTGACGATTGGCGAGTCTGGTCGCTCATCGTCAAGATCGGACGGGTCAACGAAAGCTCAAGCCATCGCGTGAACCTGCCGATAGGCACACCATGGTTCCGCCTGATGGAGTGCGCAGCAAACGACTCCCCACGATGTCCTGGGAATCGGTCGTCGACGACGGTGCAACGTCAGTCGACACGGCTGGTGATCCTCCACTGGCCCCCGCGCCGCTCGCGCCGAACGAGTTCGCATTGGTCGCACCAGACGACTTCGTTCCATTCGCAACCCAGTCGGCGACCACGCCGCTGACCCAGCCGGCCCCGATTTCGTTCTCCGGCGCGTTGACACCCTCAGCCGATCCATTACCGATGCAGCCGATCGAGCCCATTTCGTTCGCACCTCTCACCTTCGACACATCCCAGGTCACCCTCGACACGTCACCGGCGAGCGACCCACCTGTCGTGCGGTTTGCGCCGATGAAGCCGATCGTTCCGGCGATCGCCGATCCGGCTCCCGCGGCGATGGTGGATCCGGCGCCGACACCAATTTCTGATCCCGTGGCTGCGGTCATCGTCGTTGCACCTGATGTCGAGGATGCAGCGCGGGTGGTTGATGTCCCATCGACCGAGTTGCCCCAGATCGTCGAAGCAACTCCCCCTGAGGGAAACCCCCTCGATGGCCTTGCCGATGGCAGCTTCGTGCCACAGATCAGCGCCGGGCCTCGGCTTCCGCAGGTACGGCAGTCCGATATCCCGCATGCGGCAGCCGTTTACGACATGCCGGTCGAGTACGCGCACGTGGCCTCGGCCCAACGTGGGCGGCGCACGTCTCGCAGTGGACTCAAGTTGTTGCTGACGTTGGTGGTTCTCGGTGGCCTCGTTGCTGCTGGAGTCGTGTTCGGGCGGCCGTATCTCTTCCCGGATGGCTGGGACGAAGCGACCCGGCCGTACGCCGAGGCCGTCGAGACGGCTCGCGAGGTCGAGTACATCGAGCCCCTCGCCGTCATTGCCGAGCCCACCGCCGACTACACCACGAGGCTCGGTGGCGAGCTGGTCGGCGACTGGTCTGCTGACGAACCGGTACTGCGTGCGCTCGGCCTGCTGAACGGACCGACGACCGAGGAGAGTGTCACTGAACTCCTCGCCGATTGGCAGAACGCCGTGTACTCCACCGCTGATGGCCAGGTCTACACCGACACCGGTGTCACCGGCGCACAGCTCGACGCCGAGATCATCAAAGAGATGACTGCGGCATCGCTCGATCAGGAGTTCCGCTGGTCGACCGAACAAACCAGCCGAACGCTCGACGATCAGGTCCAGACACTGGCCGAAGTGCGGCGACAGGCATCCGCGGTGCTTGCGAAGACACCGTTTGCTGTGACTCTGGATCCGTTGGCTCCCGGAGTGTTGGCATTCGCGCCTCCGATCGTCGGCTACGGCGCGCTGGCTCCGTCGACCTTTGCCGAGTTCGAGAACCTGGGCTCCGGCGCCGAGAATCCGCTCTCGCAGATGGGCACGGCCGGCCCCGGCCCGCTCGTTTCGGAGGTGCCCGTCGCAGCAGGCCCACCGACATTGATCGGCACCGACACCCTGGTTGGATCACCGCGTTCACTCGACCGGTCGTTCTGGTTCCTGGTGTTCGCCGGGTTTCTCGACTCTCGCACCGCCTATCAGGCGAGCGAGTCAGTCGTCGAGAACTCCGTGGCGACCGCCGACCGCGCAGGAGCGCAGTGCGTGTACGCAACGTTCTCGGGTGGCGACGTCTTCCAAACAGCCACACTGGGCGCCGCGCTCGATGCCTGGTCGGCCTCAGCGCCGATCGAGTTCGCGCCCAACGTCTCCGTCCTCGCCGATGGCACGCTGCAGTTGGTCAGCTGTGACCCCGGAGTCGGATTCGAGATCCCGAACCGGCTTGGGGTCGCGCGTGAACTCGTGGGCTGGCGGACGGCAGAACTGGCGACACTCGAGGCAGTCCAAACGGCCAATGGCACCGAGGCCGATGCTGCCGCCGCGTGGGTAGCCGTGGAAGCGTCGAACGTCGGCGTCGACCTCGGCGCACTGCCGGGCGACACGTCGCCCGCAGAGTCTGCTGCTGCAGCGCGAGCCGCTGTTGCTGCGGTCCTCACGTCAGCCGGCTGATCAGTCGCGGAAGTTCTGGAACTGCAGCGGGATCCCGAGATCCTCGGCCTTGAGTGTGGCAATGACCGCTTGGAGGTCGTCGCGCTTCTTCGCTGTCACCCGGATCGACTCGCCCTGAGTCTGGCTCGATACAC
>JANPCI010000491.1:0-2329 GCA_031430875.1 Actinomycetes bacterium
CGACGCACAGGGCCACGATGTCGATGTCGGGCTGCGTCCCGAGCAGCTTCTCGATGCCCTCGCGGACCAACAGCGAATCCTCGGCCACCACGATGCGCACGCCCATTGCGACGAGACCCTAATCGGCGGCCCGACGCCTCATCCCTCACCACTTACGTCTCACCGGCGCCTTACGTGGCTCCCGCATGATCTTCACCGAGGGCGATCACCATGGGTTCTGTCAGCGGCGAACCCGTCGCCCGACCCAACTGTTGAAGGGAAGCACACCATGAACAACGACAACATCGACACCGCCGGTTCGTCCGGGAAGCGTCGGGGGTTGACCATCGGGCTCGCCGGTGGTCTCCTCGCCGGGACAGCGGCCGGACTCGTCTTCGGCGTGCCTGGCCTGTCCAGCGCAGCGTCCGACACCACATCCGTGGCTCCTGCTGCCCTCGTGCAGCAGACCGACGAGACCGAGCCCACGGATGCCGTCGATCCGGCTGATGCCTCGGAGATGGGAACCCGCCTCCGAGAGACGCTGCAAGCGCTCGTCGACGACAATACGATCACCGCAGAACAGGCCGACGCAGTGACCGCCCATCTCGTCGAGAACCGTCCCGAACGCGGTGGCCCTGGCGGCCGCGGCGGGCACGGTGGCCCGGGAGGCGGCATGTTCGGTGGACGCGGAGCCGGCGTCGCTTCGGAGGCATTGACCGACCTGCTCGGCATCGATGCTCAGGAACTGCGCACCCAACTCCGTGATGGAGCAACGCTCGCCGACATCGCCTCCGCACAGGGCGTCGAGGTGCAGGCAGTGGTCGACGAACTCGTCGGCGAACTCCAGGAGCGCCTCGACAACGCCGTCGCCGACGGCCGCATCGATCAGGCCGAGGCCGACGAGAAGGCAGCCGACGCCGAGGCCAAGATCACCGACATGGTGAACAACGGTCGCCCCGAGCGTGGTGCCGATGACGCCGACGCTCCGGCCGACACGGCCGACTGAACACCCCGCTCACGACCCCCCTGACACGATTGGCGTCAGACCCCAATCGTGACAGGGGGCCGTAGCGTTCGGCCGGTGATTTGCGTCGACCTCGCCGGAGTGGCACTGGCCCAACCCGACAAGGTGCTCTTCGAGGACGTAGCGGTCACGGTCTCGACCGGGGACCGCGTCGCCGTGGTCGGCATCAATGGATCAGGCAAGACCACCCTGTTGAAGATCATGACCGGCGTACTGGAGCCCGACGAGGGTGACGTCCGGTTCGGCCGGGGCCTGCGGATCGCGTCGCTGGAGCAAGATCCCGTCCTCCCGCCAGGCACGGTCCGTGAGTTTCTCGGTGACTCGTGGGAGGTCGCTGCGGTGGCCACCAAGCTCGGGGTACTCCCACTGCTCGACCGGCGCACCGACGAGCTGTCGGGCGGCCAGGCGAAGCGGGTCGCGCTCGCCAGGATGCTCGCCGACGACGAGCACGGCGACCACGACATGGTGGTGCTCGACGAGCCGACCAACCACCTCGACCTCGAAGCCATCGAGTGGCTCGAGACGCGCCTCGTGAAGATGAAGTCCGCTCTCGTGCTCGTCACCCACGACCGACACGCCCTCGACCGGCTCACCACCGACGTCGGGCCGAGCAAGGTCGTCGAACTCGATGGTGGTCGTTGTTTCGTCCATCAGGCTGCAACCGGCGCAAGTGCCTATGCGGCCTACCTCGATGCACGGGCGGAGCGCATCGACCGTGAGGTGCAGGAGGAGTCGACCCGCAAGATCCTGGCCCGCAAAGAGCTCGCCTGGCTGCGTCGCGGCGCACCGGCCCGTTCGACCAAGCCGAAGGCTCGGTTGCGTACGGCCAACGAGATCGTGTCGGGCGGCCCGGCGCCGGTCGGTGTGCGGGGGAGCGACTTGCAGCTCGGCGGAGGCACCGCCCGGCTCGGCAATCAGGTCGTCGAACTGGAAGGTGTGTCGCAACGATTCAACGTCGGCGCCCCCGATGAACTCACCGTGTTCGAGAACGTCGACCTTTTGATCGAGCCCGGCGCTCGTCTGGCGGTAGTCGGCCCCAACGGCTCGGGCAAGTCGACGTTGCTCGACATCATTGCCGGGCGGGCCGAGCCGGTGGCCGGCACGGTGAAGCGGGGCAAGACGGTCGTTGTCGGGTTCGCCGATCAGCATTCGTCCGACCTCGATCAGAATGCCGTCGTTCGCGAGCTCGTGGCCGGCCCGCACCGCGAACCCGACCATCGTGACCGTGCGCTGCTGGAGCGGTTCTGGTTCGACTCCACCGCCCAGTACGCGCCGGTGAGGATGCTGTCGGGTGGCGAGCGGCGACGTCTGCAACTCGTGATGGTG
>JANPCI010000492.1:0-2017 GCA_031430875.1 Actinomycetes bacterium
CCGCTGCACGTGCGGAATCCGCCGATCACTCGGTTCACGGTGACATTCGATTCGCCGTGGCGGATCAGAACGAGCTTCGTAGGGGGCGTTTCGGCGGAGGTACTCACGGCTCGTGAGGGTACGCAATCCGACGATGAATGACGATCAGGTCCAGGTGACTGACATACATCTATCTCGGCACGGGAGCGGTCGCCCTCGACTCAAGACTCTGTCTTGCTCACCGCAGCGTCGTATTGTGGGTCCGCGTGGGACAGCGTGTCGGCAACAGATACCTCGTCAACGACGACGAGCGGACGCGCTTCGATCGCGATGGCTACGTCCAACTGCGTGGCGTGCTGGCAGCGGACGAGGTTGATGCCATCGAGGTCGTCTACGACACGTTCATGCGTGGCGAGATCGAGGTGCCTGGCAAAGACCTGTACGACATGGTGACGGGGGAGTACGGCAGCGACCCGACCAACTACGCGATCTTCAACGTGATGCTGCCGCGGCGCTACTACCCCGGCTGGCAGGACAACGTCTTCGAGCGTGTCGGCCTGTCGATTGCCGAGCAGTTGTGCGGCGAAGGCATGATGCTCGACTTCGACCAGCTCCTCGCGAAGCAGCCCGGCCGCGACGATGCAGTGTTCGCCTGGCATCAGGATCAGGCCTACTGGATCAACACCGACGACCGCCGCACGGCCACGTGTTGGCTCGCCGTCGACGACTCGACGCTCGAGAACGGTTGCATGCAGTTTCTTCCCGGGAGCCATCGCGAGCCGGTTCGACCCCACCGTCCGCTCAGTGGCAGTCGTGAAGATCAGCACACGCTGGTGACTGACCTCCGGCCCGATGACATGCTCCTCCCGGTGGAGATCCAGCGCGGCGACATCACCGTCCACAACGAGGGTGTGCTGCACGGGTCGGGAGGAAACACCTCGACGACCAGTCGGCGACGGGCGTACATCACGGCATTCCGCTCGATCGAGACCGTCCGTCAGGAACGAGCGCTCGGCTTCACCCACTCGCACAACGACGCACAAGATCTCCTCGCCAACGTCGACGGTCTCCTCGCCACCGACTGACGGTCTTTCCGGACCCGACCCCAACAGACCGGCCCGGTCTTTCCGGACCCGACCCCAACAGACCGGTGGTCGTAGGGTTCGTCCATGCAGCTGATCTACTCCGAGCAGGAACTGATGCAGGATCATCCCGACCTCGCGCCGCAGGTGATCCTCGGCCAACGAGTGCACGGCGGGTTCGACGACACCGGTACCTATTGCCCTCCCCGGGCACTCGTGCGAGAACAGGCGCTCGATGCCTGGAGCGAAGCCCTTCGCTCACGGGGCGGCGACGTGTTCGACGCTGACTCCTCCCTCCTCGCCGGCGCCCGTGTCGTCACCGTTGGCCAGCAGCGGGTGCTTCTTCGAAATGGCCTCGGCAGGTGGTTCTATGACCAACTCACGATCACGGGCAAGATCGAGGCGCGAGGACGCCTGCTCGCCGACGTCGCCTTCCCCGACCTGCAGCCCGTGATCGTCGACGACATCTCCGAGATGGCGATCGGACACCTTGGCGGCGGACTCCTCGTCGCGCACGGGCTCGACGAGGGCGGCCAGCCCGACCTGGGCATCGGCGGGCACGACGTGATGTGGTTCCTCGCCCGCGACCTCGCGTTCGGAGAGGACGCCTACCCCGACGCCGTGCCGCCCGACAACATCGGCCGCCCCGATGCCGGTACCCGCCTCATGCCAGAGCTCCCCCCGGAGATCGAAGGGTTGATCTCGCTGATCGCCAACCTGCTGATCATCGAGTTCCGCGCCGAACTCGGCTTCGCCGAGGCACAGGCGATCCTGCGGTCGCCCGATGTCTTCCTCGATCGCCGCGACGATGCTGAACTCGCCGCCGAGATCATCGAGCGGATTCGCACCGACGAACTCATCCACGTCCGCTCGCTGTGCGTGTACCTCGGCGAGTTGCGATCGGTGTCGTTCCGCACGAACGACGGTGGCACCGTCAGCGGCAGCGAACTCATCGA
>JANPCI010000493.1:0-1741 GCA_031430875.1 Actinomycetes bacterium
GATGGGCTGGGCGACTTCAAGTCCAAGGTGCACGACGCCCTGTTCGAGCGTCTCGGCACGCGGCTCTTCGAGGCGACGAGCGAGGCCGAGATGCAGTCGCTGGTGATGACCGAGATCTCGGCGCTCATGGACACGAGGGAATCGGCGTTGTCGCCAGAGGAACGCGAGTTCCTCGTCCAGGACATCGCTCGCGACGTGATGGGTCTCGGCCCGCTCGAGCAGTTCCTGAACGACCCGACGATCAGCGAGGTGATGGTCAACGGCAGCGAAAACATCTATGTCGAGCGCGCCGGCCTCCTCGAACGCACCAACGTGCACTTCATCTCCGAGGAGCATCTCCGTCGGGTGATCGAACGGATCGTGTCGTCGGTCGGCCGTCGAGTCGACGAGTCGTCTCCCATGGTTGATGCCCGCCTCGCCGACGGCTCCCGCGTCAACGTCATCGTGCCCCCGCTGTCGCTCGACGGTTCGATCCTCACCATCCGCAAGTTCGCCAAGGATCCGTTCACGGTGAACGACCTGATCGCGATGGGGACGATGACCGATTCTGTCGCCTCCCTGCTCTCGGCGACCGTGGCCGGGGGGATGAACCTCCTCGTTTCGGGGGGCACGGGCACCGGCAAAACCACCCTGCTCAACGTGCTGTCGAGCTTCGTGCCCGACGAGGACCGCATCGTCACGATCGAGGACGCCGTCGAGCTGCAGTTGCGCCAGGAACACGTGGTCCGTCTCGAGGCCCGCCCGGCGAACACTGAGGGCAACGGTCAGGTGACCATTCGCGACCTCGTCCGCAACGCACTGCGGATGCGGCCCGATCGCATCATCATCGGCGAGGTTCGCGGTGCCGAGGCGCTCGACATGCTGCAGGCGATGAACACCGGCCACGACGGTTCACTGACCACCGTGCATGCCAACGCACCGCGCGACGCACTCGCTCGGCTGGAGACGATGGTGCTCATGGCCGGCTACGACCTGCCGGCCCGGGCAATTCGCGAGCAGATCGCCTCGGCGCTGAATCTCATCGTCCAGATCGAGCGCTCACGCGACGGCTCCCGACACATCAGCCATCTCACCGAGGTGGTGGGCATGGAAGGCGAGATCATCACCCTGCAGGACATCTATCGATTCGACTACGCGACCAAGACGTTGGTGCCGACCGGAGTACGTCCCGAATTCGTGGACAAACTGGCGCAACACGACATCATTCTGCCGAGCACGCTCTTCGTCGGACCCGGGTGGTCGCGATGACGAGACCACTGCGGATCCTCGTTGCGCTCGCTCTGACCGCGCTCACCTCGGCGGCAGTCAGCGCGCCAGCACAGGCGCAGGAGCCGACTGACAGCCTGGAGGTGATCCTGGCATTCGACGCTTCGGCGAGCATGCGCCCAGCTCTCGACGCCGCCAAGACAGCGGCCAACGAGTTCGTCTCGGCAATGCCACCGGATGTGCGCATCGGCCTCGAGACGTTCGCCGACGAGGTCACGGTATTGACACCCCCGACCACCGATCGAGCGCTGCTCGCCGCACAGATCAACTCGATCGTGGCCAACGGCGACACGGCGCTCTACGACGTCGTCGTTGGTGCCGGCGCTCGCTTCACTCCGACCGTCGAGAACAAGGTGCTCGTCGTCCTGTCGGACGGCAAGGACGAGGGCAGCACAGCCACGCTGGACGACGCGATCGCCGCCACACAGGGCATCAGCGTCGAGACGATCAGCCTGACCACAGCCGCGACCGACCT
>JANPCI010000494.1:0-6557 GCA_031430875.1 Actinomycetes bacterium
GTGAATTGATGTAGGGGACACCGAACCGGCTTCGACGTCGATCGGGCCCACACAGCTGACGCCCACCAGCGACGGGAGCGCCACGTCGTCGGGACGAGCGGCAAGAATCCGCCGCACGAACGCCTCGAGGGAGCGCAACACTTCTCGACCCGACGTCCCGACTCGATCTCGCACGAGCACGTCTCCGTCCGCACTGACGATGCCGGCCGAGAGCCGACCCGGGTCGATGACCACCGAGAGCACGGTTTCCCGGTCGAAACTCACGAACAACGAACCTACTGGTCAGCGACCGGGCAGGTCGTTCACGCTCGGGCAGTGCGCTTGCGGAACGCATCAGCAGAATGAGGACCGTCAGGGTCACGAACCCGACGACCGTCAGCGCGGCGCTACCGGGGGCCCGACGCTGATCCCGGGGCACTGCCGCTCGGAGTGCTCGCCTCGATCATCGGTGTGGGGAACGCGATCAGTCTTGCGGGAGCGATCGGCTTCGCGATCGTGCTGATCACCTACGTCGTAATACTGACCTGCGCCGGCTGGCCTGAGCCCCGTTGCGCCCCTCAGGTGTCGAGCTCGACTGTCGCCCTGTCGCCGGTGGGTCTACCCTTGCCCCGGTGAGCATTGAAACTGCCGACGGCAGCGCGCCGACGTTGACCGAACCCGATGGTTCCGAGCCGGCAGCGATGCGAGGATTCGCCGACCTCTTCGATGCGATCACCGCCAACGTGGCCCAGGTGCTGCGCGGCAAGAACGACACGATCGAGCTCGCCGTGATGTGCCTGCTCGCCGAAGGGCACCTGCTCGTGGAGGACGTACCCGGCGTCGGCAAGACGAGCCTCGCCAAGGCGTTGGCCGCGTCGATCCACTGCTCGTGGAAGCGGATCCAGTTCACGCCCGATCTGTTGCCGGCAGACCTGGTCGGCGTCAGCATCTATCAACGTTCGACCGAGACATTCCAGTTCGAACACGGTCCGCTGTTCGCCAACATCGTGCTGGCCGACGAGATCAATCGCGCGTCTCCGAAGACGCAGTCGGCCCTGCTCGAAGCAATGGAGGAGCGCCAGATCACCGCTGATGGTCGCAGCCGACTCCTTTCGCCGCCGTTCATGGTGATCGCCACGCAGAACCCGATCGACCAGGAGGGCACGTACCGGCTGCCGGAGAGCCAGCTCGATCGGTTCCTGTTGCGCATCGCCATCGGCTATCCCGATCGGGCCGCCGAAATGGAGATGCTCGATTCTCTGGGATCTGCCGAAGCGTTGCTCGCGCTCGAACCGGTGGTGTCCACCGAGGAGGTGCTCGCGATGATCGCTGCAGTCCGACAGATCCACGTGGCCAAGGCCTTGAAGTCGTACCTGATCGATCTCGCCGAAACCAGTCGCCGCCATCCCTCGATCGAACTCGGCCTGTCGCCGCGTGCGACGCTGCAGCTCTCGGCAGCATCGCGGGCCCATGCCGCGGCTCGGGGTCGTAGCTACGTCACACCCGACGACGTCAAGGCAGTTGCCCAGGCCACCCTCAGCCATCGCATCGTCGTGCGGTCAGACCACGGCTCGCAGCTCTCGCCCGCTGACGCGATCAGCGAGGTGTTCGAAGCCGTTCCGGTCCCGGTGCCCCGATGAAGGTACTGCGGTGAAGGTGCCCCGATGAAGGTCCTGCAGTGAAGGCGCTGCACTCGAGGTGTTGACCCGCCAGGGCATCGTCGTGCTCGTCGCCGGAGTGACAGCGATCGTCATCGGGCGCGTCTTCGCCGTCATCGAATTGTTCGTCATCGGCGCAGCCTGCTTCGCAGCGGCGATCACCGCCTTCGCCTACGTCCGGCTTCGTCGACCGCGGTTGCGGGCCAATCGCTGGATTCACCCGACCGTGCTCGTCGCCGGCGACACCGGTCGTGTCGACATCCACCTCGAGCAACGCGGCAGCGTCCGGTCGGCACCGTGCGTCCTCGCCGAAACCGTTCGGCGAACGATGGGCGACACGCGCGTCGCCCGACTGCCGGTTACTCCACTCCCCCGCGGCGCCCGGAGCACGACCGGCTATCAACTGCCGACTGCGCTACGCGGTGTCATCTTCATCGGCCCACTCGACGTCGAGCTCAGCGACCCGCTCGGTCTCGCCCGTTCCGTGACCACGATCGCCGACACCGATGAAGTGATCGTGGCACCGCGCGCATACCTGCTCGACATGCCCCACCTCGGCCAGGGTGCCCTCGGAAACGAGTTGCTCGCCAAGGCGCTCCGGCTCGGGCCCGGCGAGTTCCACGGCCTGCGGGAGTACGCCGCAGGCGACGAACCGCGCACGATCCACTGGAAATCGTCGGCGCGATCGGATTCGCTGATGGTCAAGGAGCACACCGTCGAAGGGCTCCACCGGTGCACCGTCGTCTTCGACGCAGCACCATCGGCTCACAGTGACGCAGCCGCATTCGAACGCGGGGTTTCGGCCGCAGCCAGCCTCGTGTACAGCGCCGTCCGGGCGGGGTTGTCGACAAGGTTCGTCACCGCCGGCGGCATCGATCTCCGCGGCCCCGAAGTGGCGGTGAACTGTCTGCGCGTTCTCGCTCGCATCGAACCCACCGACGAACCGTTGCCCATGATCGACCGCGACACGGGCGAGGGACTCGGCCTCGTGGTGGTGATCACCGGATCGGCGAGCGGCTCGGCCTGGACGTCGGCTCGTTCGATTCTCGATCCGACACTGACCACCGTGTTGGTGTCGACCACGGGCGCGTCCAATGCCGCGGCTCGCGGCGGGCTCGTCGTCGCCGCACGCACCGATGACGCCTTCATCTCGGGCTGGCAGTCGCTGGCCGGCCACGGCCGACTCGACCTGGTGGACTCGTGAGCGCCGAGCCGGCGCGCGCCCGGCCCGACACCCGGGGGCGGACCGACCGTCGGTCGGGTCAACCGCCGCTGGAGCGCGACATCGGTGCCTCGCTCGCGGTCGCTGCTTTCTCGATTGCCGTGGCCGCTGGGTTCGCACGGGTCTTCAGCGGTTGGGAGTTCATGAGCGACCTGGTCGTGATCGCCATCGTCGGCCACGGAGTCGGCCTCGTGCTGCGACGACTGTCGTTGAGTTCCTGGGTGGCGGTTCCGGCAGTGGGCGCCATGCTCGCCTGGGCGATTGCCGTGCTGTACTTCCCCGACACGTTGTCATTCGGCCTGCCCACCGCAACGACCTGGGAGCTTTTCCAGCTGCAGGTGACCGGCGTACGCGAGCAGTTCCAGTCCGCTGTTGCACCGGTTGTCTACGGCGCCGGTTGGGACGTGCTCGCAGCCATCGGCCTGGCCATCGCGGTGCTGCTCGCCGATGTCTTCGCCTTTCGCGCACTTGCTCGCGCCGAGACACTCGTTCCCGGTGGGGTGCTGTTCGTGTTCGTGGGCGCGCTCGGCGACGATCGACTGCGCGTTGCGCTGACGGTGACACTCATCGCCGTCGGCGTCGTGACGATCGCCGTGCTGCGCTCGTACTCTGCCCCGACCGCAGCCCGAACCGCCTCATCCACATCGTTGCGACCGCTCTGGCCGGCGGTGGTCGGTGTCGCCATCATTGTCGCTGCGCTGGCAGGATTCGTCGGACCGCGCCTGCCTGGCGCCGATGCCGCCCCGCTGTACGAAACACGCGGTCGCGGGAACGGCGGTGTCACCGAGGTGGTCAGCCCTCTCGTCGACATCCGTGCACGGCTCACGAACCGCTCCGACCGTAAACTGTTCGAGGTTCGAGCGTCAGCGGAGTCGTACTGGCGGGTGTCGGCCCTGGCCGAGTTCGACGGCAGGATCTGGGGCCTGCCCGAACGGCCGCTGCAGTCCACCGATGAGGCGCTCGGACGGCCACGTCGTGGCGCTGAGGAACTCCGCCAGCGGATCACGATCATCGACCTCGGCGGCTCGCTCGTTCCGGCTGCGCCCGATCCATTCCAGGCATCGGGTCCGACGGATCTTCGCTGGGTGGCGGAGACCTCGACGCTGGTCACCGTCGACAGCAAACTCGAACGCGGCGATGTCATCGACGTGGTCTCAGCGTCGCCGCGGTTCGAACCCGGCGTGCTGGCTGCGGCAACGGCGACCGACGCCGGCGACCCGATCTTCCTCGGGTTACCCGACAACCTTCCCGACGTGGTCGCCGAAACGGCTGCCCAGGTCACCGTCGGGAGTACCAGTGCCTATGACTCGGCACTGCTCCTGCAGGAATGGTTCCGAACCGAGTTCGACTACAGCCTCGAGGTCCAGTCCGGGCACGGGAACAACGCCATCGAGAACTTCCTGCGTGATCGAATCGGATATTGCGAACAGTTCGCCGGCACCTACGCCGCCATGATGCGCACGCTCGAAATCCCGGCGCGAGTTGCGGTGGGGTTCACGTCGGGCACCCAAACCTCACCTGGGGTGTACAGCGTGCTCGGCAAGAACGCTCACGCCTGGCCCGAGGTCTGGTTCGACGGCGTCGGTTGGGTGGCATTCGAACCCACCCCCGGGCGCGGCGCCCCCGGGGCCGAGAACTACACCGGTCTCGAGCCACAGCAGGACACCTCCGGTGTCGACAACACCTCGGGCGAGGCTGCACCGCTCGACGTTCCGGCCTCGACCGTGCCGCGCGGCGCCGTCGAGCAGCAGTTCGACCCGAACTTTCCCGGCGGGTTCGCCGACCCGACCGGCGCCGATCAGCCCACCGTCGAAGCGACCTCAACCGACCGCAGTGATCGACGTATCTGGTTCGTGGTCGCGCTTCTTGCGGCGCTCGCGGTCGTTCCGACGGTCGTGCGTCGGATCCGAGCGCGCCGCACTGGTTCGATCGAGCACCAGCTCGGACGAATTTGGACACGCTCGTGCGAGGCGCTCGCCGACGCCGGCGTGCCCGTTGCCTCCTCGCAAACCCCACTCGAGACCGCTGCGGTCACCAAGGTCCACTTCCCGATGGTCTCACGGCCGGTGGCACTGCTTGCCGACGCAGTCACCACCGCGACCTACCGCCCGGAGGGCGCCGCCGGCTTCGACGAGGTGGGCACCTACGGATCGAGCACGATGCGCAACTGTCGCCACTGGGCGACGCAGATCGATCGCGCGGTGAACGAGTCGGCTTCGTTTCCGGATCGGGTGCGGCGTTACTTCACCGACTGGGGCTGACCGTCAGCGGTTGGCGTCGTCGTCGACGTCGGGTCGCCGACCACTGAGCCACGCCGAGATGGGCAGCTGCCCGAGTCGCTCACGACCGAGGAGCCGGAGCTCGGATTCGAGCATGACGGCCATGACGAGGACCAGCACGAAACCCGCAAAGGCCACGACGAAGTTCACGCCCAGGCCGCCAATGGTGATGATGAGCCCGACGATCAGGCCGACGGTCAGGAGCAACGAACGCCGTCGAGAGACCCGATACCCGCGCTGAGAGAACGACGGGTCCTGTTCGAGCTGCTGCTCGATCTGGCGAAGAATTCGCTGTTCTTCCTCGGAGAGAGGCACCGCCACATCATCGCACGTTCTTCGCCGTTCCTCAACGCGGCGGGCAGAGTTCTCGGTCACCAGCGACAGCCCGACATCGGCCGTGCATCAGCCCTGCGGCCCCCACTGTTGCCCGCCACGCTCGACATTGCGGACCCTGCCCTCGCGCACAGCACTTGCGGGACCGATGGCATCGTTGCCGAATCGCTCACGAATCTGATCCATCGCAGCCTCCCTCGCACCGTGCCCGACCGCGTCGGCGACACCTTCCTCGAGCGTCATCTGGTGATGAACGGGCGCAAGGTTGGACCCGCTCACACCGACAAGTCTGACGCCGGCGGATGGGTCGATCGAGTCGAGGATCGGTTGGAGGAGCGCCACGATCGTCTCGGCCTGGTCGGTGGGGTCGGCACTCGTCGTCGACCGGGTGATGGTGTGAAATCCGTCGTCGAACCGCACCTTGAGTGTGAGCGTGCGCGCTCCGGTTCCCGCTTTGCGCAGACGGGATGCCACCGCGTCGGCCAGTCGCACGAGATGAGTTCGCATCTCGGTCGGCAGGGTCGTGTTCGTCGCGAATGTTTCCTCGTGACCGATCGACTTCGCCTCGCGTTCAGGCTCGACAGGGCGATCGTCGATCCCGCGGGCGAGCGCGAACAGATGCCGGGCCTGCGACGGCCCGAGCGCAGTGGCGAGCACCGCCTCGTCGACGGCGACGAGATCGGCCACCCGGCGAACCCCAATGCGATGCAGCTTGTCGAGCGTGACGGGCCCGACACCCCACAACCGCTGAACCGGGAGCGGTTGGAGAAACTTCTGCTCATCGCCGGCCGCGACCACGACAACGCCGGGGCCCTCGTGCACGCCACTCGGCGTTGCAACCGGCTTGGCCTCGACGGAGGCCAGCTTGGCGAGGAATTTGTTCGCGGCAACTCCGACCGAGCACGCCAGCGCCAGTTCTCGATTGATGTCACCGCGAATCTGAGCAGCGATCGCCGAGGCGGGTCCGAACAATCCGATCGACCCGGTGACGTCGAGGAACGCTTCGTCGAGCGAGAGCGGCTCAACGAGCGGCGTGTAGCGATCGAAGATCTCCCGAACCTGCGCGCTCACCTCGCTGTAGAGGGC
>JANPCI010000495.1:0-5602 GCA_031430875.1 Actinomycetes bacterium
CCAAGTTCCGCCAGAACAAGGTCGGCTTCGTGTTCCAGTCGGTCAACCTGGTGCCGTTCCTGAACGCCCGCGAGAACCTGCTGGTGGTCGACGAACTCGGCAAGCGCACAGGCGCTCCGGCGAGGGCCCGAGCCGATCAGCTGCTCGAGGAACTCGGCCTGGCCGACCGTGCGAAGAACCTGCCGTCGCAGCTGTCGGGCGGCCAGCGCCAGCGTGTCGCCATCGGGCGGGCGCTGATGAACGACCCGTCGCTTGTGTTGTTCGACGAACCGACCTCGGCACTCGACACCAAGCTCGGCGAGCAGGTGATGGAGTTGATCCGCAACGAGATGAAGTCTCGTGGCAGGGCGGCGATCGTCGTCACCCACGACGAGCGCATCACCCACTACTGCGATCGCAGCGTTCACATCATCGACGGCCGCCTCGAAGCCTGAACAGTCCACCGAAATCTGTTTGCGTGACAGTTCGGTTGGCCCGCCCCAACGGAACTGTCACGCAAACGTGTTGGGGGCGCTGAACCTGCTCGACACCATGGCGATGGCGACGTTCGTGCTCGTCAGCAAAGTTCGCCGCGGCCCGAGCGGCTGCGCTCAACTGAACTCCATGCAGATCGACGACGCACTCGACTTCATCCGCGACAAGCGCAACGGCATCCTGATCGCGCTGAAATCGGACGGGCGACCGCAATCGTCGAACATCTCGTACGCGGTCGGTGCCGACGGTGTGATCCGGATCTCCGTCACCGACGGCCGCGCCAAGACCGCGAACCTGCGGCGCGACCCTCGCGCGTCGCTGCACGTCAACCGCGATGACTTCTGGGCCTACGTCGTGATCGAGGCTGACGTCACGATGACCCCCGTCGCGCTGTCACCCGACGACGACACGGTCGACGCGCTCGTCGACTACTACCGCATGATCGTCGGCGAGCACGCGAACTGGGACGAGTACCGCCAGGCCATGGTCGACGACCGCCGCCTCCTGCTCGAACTCCATCCCACCAGCGCGTACGGCATGATCAACCGTTAGCGCGCTGCCCGTCTCAGGCGTTCCTGGGGAGCTCGGAGAAGGGGATGACCTTGTCCTGGTTCGGCTCCTTGGGCAGGCCGAGGACGCGCTCGCCGATGATGTTCTTCTGAACCTGGTCGGTGCCACCGTAGATCGGCGGGGCCTGAGCGAAGAGAGCCATCTCGGTGACGAAACCGAGGAACGGATTGCCCGTCGCGGCATCGAGCACCTTGCGGCTGTCGGCGTCGTAGGCGTGCAGCATGCCTTGGGGGCCCACGATGCGTAGGCCGAGGTCGCGCTGCAGTCGCACCATGTCGCTCATCGACAGCTTGGCGATGTTGCCCATGCCGGCGATCTCCACGCCCTTGGCTTTGGCCGCCTTGACACGCAGGTTGTTCATTCGGCCGAGCTGGCTGAACGTGTACAGGCGCACGAGGTCCTGACGGATCGTCGGGTCGTTCGCCTTGCCGGCGCCCTGGGCCAGGTTGATCATCATTCGCGACGTGTCGCGGAACGCAGCGCCCCCACCACCGGCGGCCGGCTTTCCCGGATCGCGCACATAGTTACCGGCTCGGGTACCCAGCTGACCGCCGACCGTTCCCGGAATCGCAGCGCTGGCCGAGCTGCTGCCACCACCGGCGCCGAGGCCGGCGCGCTCGTGGGCGAGCGTGGTGTTGGCGACCGCCCACCCGTTGTTGAGTCCGCCGATCACGGCGTCGGCGGGCACCCGTGCCTCCGACATGAAGACCTCGTTGAAGAGCGCACGTCCAGTGAGTTCGCGCAGCGGCCGAACGTCGACCCCCGGCTGGTGCATGTCGATGGCGAAGTAGGTGATGCCCTGGTGCTTGGGCACATCGGAGTTGGTCCGAGCGATGAGCATCCCGAGATCGGCGATGTGTCCGCCGGACGTCCAGACCTTCTGACCGTTGACGATGTACTCCTCGCCGTCGAGCATCGCCTTGGCCTGCAGACCGGCGAGATCGGAGCCGGCGCCGGGCTCGCTGAACAGCTGGCACCATGCCTTCTGCCCCGTGACGATGTCGCGGACGTACTTCTCGATCTGTTCGGGGTTGCCGTGCGTGGCGATGGTCGGCGCGGCGAGCAGCAGGCCGAGCCCGCCGGGCGCGCCGAGTGCACCGAAATCGGCGATGGCGTTCTGCACCAGGACTGCGTCACCGCGCGAGAGGCCGCGACCGTAGGCATTCGTCGGCAGGGTGGGAGCGGACCAACCAGCGAGCCCAAGGCGTTCCCACCATGCGGCGACGGTGAGTTCCGGATCCCAGTTCTCCTCGAGCCAGGCTCGGACCTCATCGACGACGTCGCCGGCGGTGTCGATTTCTCGTTCGATCGTTGTGTCACTCATCACTACCAGCATCGCCGATCGCTCCCAGGTCACGCATCATCGAGCGATCGCATCACCCCCAGCGCCTACCCCCCCGCTGTTTGCGTGACGGTTCCGTTGGACCGTCCCAACCGAATCGTCACGCAAACAGAATTTCAACGAGGGGTTGCGTTGGTAACGATGTATCGCTACAGTAGCGATACATCGTTACCAATAGAGATACTCAGGAGTAGACACATGGCAGAGCCATCCGACACCGCACAAACCTCACCCACTTCCAACTACACCGACAAGCGCCGAGGGCGCCGACGTCGAGGAGCACACATGCAGTTCCATGACCACATCCACCACGCCGACCACGACCGAGGCGGTCGAGGTGGCGGACGTCACCGGGCCCGGCGCGGCGCCGTGCCGTTGGCGATCTTCACGTTGCTCGACGAGCGCCCGATGCACGGCTATGAGATCATCACCGAACTCGAAGCCCGTAGCGATGGTCGCTGGCGACCGAGCCCGGGCTCGATCTATCCGACACTCGACCGCCTGGAGCACAGCGGCGCCATCACCTCGGCCGAGGTCGATGGCAAGCGTCAGTTCACCTTGACCGATCGCGGCCGCGAGTTGCTTGCGGAGATCCACGCCTCGCAGAGCGACGACGAGGCCGCCCCCTGGAACCAGTCGGGCACGGGCGGCCGTGGCGATCTGCGACGGCTGATGTCGGAACTCGGCGGTCAAGTTCGCCAAGTTGCGAGATTCGGCACGTCCGAGCAACGCGACGCCGCAACCAAGGTCCTCGAGGAGACCAAGCGCAACCTCTACGCCATCCTCGCCACACCCCCAACCCCCACCGCCACAAGCGAATCCGACGGCGAATAGCTGTTTGCGTTGCGTTTCCGTTGGCCCGTCCCAATGCAAGCGTCACGCAAACCGAAGTACGGGGATGGGGGTGGCGGTTTTGCGTTGGTGTCGACGCACCGACAGACTTCATCAATGGTTGAAGTCAGGAGGAGAACCTTCACGGTCGGCGAGGTCGCGGCGCGAGCCGGCGTGGCGACGTCGGCGCTGCGCTTCTACGAGGCGAACGGGCTGATCGTCAGCGACCGCACCGACGCCGGCCATCGCCGGTATCACGCCGACGTGCTGCGGCGAGTCGGGTTCATCAAGGTCGCACAACGCGTTGGTCTCAGCCTCGACGAGATCAAGACCTCACTGGAGTCGCTCCCCGACCGACGGACACCGAGTCGCAAGGACTGGGCGAAGCTGGCCGCCTCGTGGCAGCCGATCCTCGATGAACGCATCGCCCTCCTCGAAGCGATGAAGGACAAACTCGACGGGTGCATCGGCTGCGGTTGCCTCAGCCTCGACACGTGCGCCCTCTACAACCCGAGCGACATGGCCGCCGCCCGCGGCACCGGCCCACGATTCCTCCTCGGCGACCCACCCGCCAGCCCAGCTGACCCGTTTGCGTGACAGTTCTGTTGGGACGGGCCAACCGAAGTGTCACGCAAACAGGAATTGGAAGACCGGGCTGGGCTGGGATCAGCTCTGGGATGAGCGGCGCATGGGGAGGGTGGTGCGCCACTCGCCGTCGACGGCGTGGAGGGCGGCGGCGACCGCCGGAGCGGTGGGCACGAGGCCGATCTCGCCGACTCCCTTGATGCCGAACGGCGATCGGGGCTGAGGCACCTCGACGAGCTGCACGTCGATCTCCGGCACGTCCTTGGCACGCAGGATCCCGAGTGACCGCAGCGTCATGTTCGTCGGGAAGCCGGTCTCGGGATCGGTCGGGAAGTCCTCGGTCAGTGCATACCCGAGCCCCATGTGCACGCTGCCCTCGATCTGGCCCTCCACGAGCGTCGGATTCACCGCCTTGCCCACATCGTGGACGGCGACCACCTTCTCGATGGCACCCGTCTCCGGGTCGGCGATGACCATCTGTGCGGCGAAGCTGAACACAGCGTGGATCGTCGGGTTCCTCACCTTCGGATCGCCGAGCTTCTGGGTCCAATCGACGACGTACTCGCCTTCGAAGTCGACCCCGATCTCGCAACCACCCGCCAGTGCCGCGGCGCTTGCGTCGCTCACGGAGCCGGCCACCATCAACGTGCCACGCGACCCGGTGGTCTGGCCGAAGCCGAGTTCGCGCGTGGTGTCGACGATCACGTCGATGCGCTCCGGATCGACACCGAGTTCCTGCGCAGCAACCTGCAACGCCACGGTGTGCACGCCCTGGCCCATCTCGGTCCAGCCGTGGCGCACCTCGATCCGGCCCGGCTCGTCACCAACGGGCGCCACGAAGTGAACGACCGCCTTGGATACTTCACGGAACCCGTTGCCGAGGCCCGAATTCTTCAACCCGAGCCCGAGGCCAACCGCCTTGCCCGATGCGATCGCCGCGTCGTACGACGCCTTGATCTGGTCGAGGCACGCCTCGGCTCCACCGGCACCGTCGTCCATGATCTGGCCGGGACCCCACTCGTCGCCGGGCTTGATCACGTTGCGCTTGCGGATCTCCCAGCCGGAGATGCCGACCTGCTCGGCGAGCCGGTCGAGGACACCCTCCATCGCGAACTGCGCCTGGTTCGCGCCGAACCCGCGGAATGCGCCACACACGAGGTTGTTGGTGCGCACGGCGATCGTCTCGATGTCGAGCGACGGCCAGCGGTACGGCCCGCACGCATGCCCGGCCGCCCGCTCGAGCACCTTCATGCCGACGCTCGCATAGGCGCCGGAGTCGCCGATGCCCCGCACCTTCAATGCCGTGACTCGACCATCGGCGTCGCAGCCGGCCCAGTATTCGAGCTCGATCGGATGCCGCTTGGCATGCATCCGGAAACTCTCCTCACGCGACAGCGTGCACTTCACCGGCCGCCCGAGCTTCCACGCGGCCAGCGCAGTCTGCGCCTGGTTGCTCATGTCCTCCTTGCCGCCGAACGCCCCACCATTGGAGACGAGTTCAACGGTCACCCGCGACGTGTCGACGTCGAGCACCGCGGCGATGTCGTTGCGGTCGTCCCACACGCCCTGGCCGCCGGAATACACGTGGAGCGTGCGGGCTCCGTCATCGCCGGTCGGGATGGCGACGGTCGACTCGGGTTCGAGGAACGCGTGCTCGATGCGCTGCGTCTGAAACGTCTCGTGCACCGTGAATGCACTCGCGGCGAACGCGTCGTCGAAGTCGGCGCCGCGCGTGTAGGCACTCGTCGACAGCACGTTCGAGTCGGTGCCCCACACCGACAGCGGCGCAGTGTCGTGCAG
>JANPCI010000496.1:0-5887 GCA_031430875.1 Actinomycetes bacterium
GCCTGCTCGCCGTAGAGGTCGACGTCGACGTCGAGCAGATGCGCTTCGAGGAGCGATGCATCGGCATGCTCGTAGAACGTCGGGCGACGGCCGAGATTGATCGCGCAGGCATGAACGTCGCCGTTCGGGCGCTCGTACCAGCCGGCGTACACGCCATCGGCGGGCATGCACATGCCATTCGGCACGCCGACGTTGGCCGTTGGGAAACCGAGCAGGCGGCCGCGCTGGTCGCCTTCGAACACGGTGCCGCGAACCTCGTAGGGGTGCCCGAGCATCGTATTGGCGAGGGAGATGTCGCCGCCGGCGAGCGCCCGTCGGATCGCAGTGCTGCTGAGAGGCTCGTCGACACCGTCACGACGAGCAACCAATCGGATCGGTTCGACATCGAAGTCGCTCTCGGCGCCGAGTTTGCGCAGGAGGTCGACATTGCCATCGCGATGGCGCCCGAAGTGGAAGTCCTCGCCGACCACGATCACCCGGGTCTTGAGGCATCGCACGAGCACCCGGTCGACGAACGATTCCGGGCTCTCGGCCGCCTGGGCCTCGTCGAACGGCACGACCACCACCGCGTCGATGCCCGTCGCTTCCAGGAGTTCGAGCTTCTGCTCCGGGCTCGTCAGCAGTCGAGGGGCCGACTCCGGGCGCACCACGCTGGCTGGATGTCGGTCGAACGTGACGACGACCGACTTGGCCCCGAGGCCATCGGCGCGACGTCGAACCTGGTCGATGACGGCTCGGTGTCCGAGATGAACGCCGTCGTAGGCGCCGATCGTGATCACCGATCGAGCATCACCCCACGAGCAGTGTTCCAGGTCGGTCACGACGAGCACGCCGCAACGCTATCGGTCGTGACCGACCGGTGCCGGCGGGAAACAGCAAAGAGATCAAGCCGGCAACACAACGGCCGGCTTGGCCTGACCGTCGCCGTACAGCTCGTACACCGCAAGCAACCGCTCGCTCCCGTCGAAGATCGCCCACGGCCCGCCGCCATCCCATGCGTCGAGGACGCGACCGTTGGCAACGAGTGCCGCGACGTCGTCGCTCACAACGACAGCGTCAAGCGCGCGTACGGCACTGGCGACTGGGAGGAGCTCGCACTCGTGCGGGGGTGCCGCCTCAGCGAGCGTGAACTCACCGACATGCGTACGGCGAAGGTTGCGCAGGTGCGCCCCCCCGCCGAGCAGTCGCCCGAGGTCGTCGGCGAGCGTGCGGATGTAGGTGCCTGGCGAGCACTCGACGTCGATCGCCAACACGCCAGGTTCGGCCCAGTCGACGACCTCGAATCGGTGAATCGTCACTGGACGCGGTGCCCGCTCGATCTCGATACCTTCGCGGGCGAGTTCGTGGAGCCGCTTGCCGTCGACGCGGATGGCCGACACCATCGGCGGTACCTGTTCGATGTCGCCAACGAGATGTTCGGCAACTGCCGCTCTGGCATCTTCGAGCGTGACGCCGGACATGTCGAATGTTGCGACCACATCGCCTGACGAGTCGAGCGTTGACGTGGACGATCCGAGCACCACCTCGCCGGCGTACCCCTTGCGGGTCTTCTCGACGAACCGCAACAGCCGGGTCGCTTTGCCGACCGCCACCACGAGCACCCCGGTCGCATCCGGGTCGAGCGTGCCGGCATGACCGACCTGGCGCTCACCGAATCGGCGCCGCAACATGCCGACGACGTCGTGGCTCGTCACGCCGGCAGGCTTGTCGACGACGGCCAACCCGTGGGTCGCGGCCGGCTTGCGACGCGCCATCAGACCCCGATCGAACCAGCGCCGGGCACGTCCGGGGAAACACCACTGGCCTCGCGATCGAGTCGCGCCCGATCCGACTTCAGAATCTCGTCGATTCGTGCCGCCGAGCGGATCACCATGTCCGGGCGGAAGTCGAGAATCGGCGTCTTCTTCGCCCGGATCTGACGGGCGATCGCCGACTGCAAACGCACCCGATGGTCAGCGAACGCTTCCAAGATCTCCTCGTCGCCTTCCTCGTCGGCAAGCGAGTCGAAGAACACGATCGCGCGGTTCAGCTCGGGGTCGACATCGATGCCAGTGACAGTCACGAACGTGAGCCGCTCGTCATCGATGCGAACGAGTTCATCGGCAATGATCTCCTGCAACGTGGTGCTCACACGCGCGCTACGCGAGTACTTCGGTGTGCTGCTTCGGCCGCTACTGCGTTTTCCTGCCATGACATCTCTCCTCGGTTTTGGTTGTTACAGCTGGGGTCTGACCCCGGATGTAACGGGTCAGGTGAAGTCGGGGGCGACGCGGTTCGACCGTTTGAGTTCGGCCATCCCCGACATGGTGGCCAGCTTCTCGACGGCATCCCACAGCTCCAAGGCTTCGGTGCCGACGGGCGCCTTGGAGATGACCGGGCCGAAGAAGCTTGCCTCGGTGTCGACTCCTGGATGGAACGTCAAGATCGGTGTGCCGACGTCGCGACCCGTGCGGCTGAGCGCCAGTTCGGTCTCGGCGCGGATGTACTCGTCGTGCGACTCATCGTCGGCGGCATCGATGTACGACCGGTCGAACCCATTGGCCGAAAGCAGACCGCTGTACCAGCCCAGCGCGTCACTACGAGCCTCCTCTCGCTGAGCATGAACGTGCAACGCCGAGCCGACCGCGGTGTACCACTTCCCCACGGCAGTCGGGTCGTCGAGCCGAATCGCATTCGCGATGCGCAACCCCTGCTGGCCCAGGTAGTGCCCGGCGCGGTACTGAGGCGTGTACCACGCCTGGGTGTTGCTCTCGTTGAGGATCCAGAGCGAAATGAACCGCCAGTCGACCTGGTAATGGCGCTGCTCGCTGACGTTGGCCACCCACCGCGAGGTGATCCACGCCCACGGACAGACGGGGTCGAAGAAGAAGTCGAGGTCGGAAGCCATCGCTCCAACCTACCGACGACTCACGTCCGCGGGATCTCGACGTCCTGATAGGTCTCGATGAGATCGCCCGGCTTGAGGTCTTGGAAATCGGACAGACCGATACCGCACTCGAAGCCCTCACGGACCTCGCGGGCATCGTCCTTGAACCGCTTGAGCGACGTGATGTCGCCCTTCCAGATGATCGTGCCATCGCGTAGGAAGCGCACCTTGGACCCGCGGGTGATGACACCCGACCGCACATAACAACCGGCGATCGCACCAAGCTTGGGAACCCGGAAGATCTCGCGGACCTCGGCTTCGCCGGTGACCTGCTCTTCGAACTCGGGCTCGAGCATGCCAATGACAGCCTGTTCGATGTCTTCGAGCAGCTTGTAGATGATCTCGTAGGTACGGATCTCGACTTCTTCCTGCTCGGCCAACTTGCGGGCCTTGCCGTCGGGACGCACGTTGAATCCGACGATGGTCGCGTTGGTCGCATTGGCCAGCGTGATGTCGTTCTCGGTGATACCGCCCACGGCACGGTGCACGAAGCTGACGTTGACCTCGTCACGTTCGAGTCGGCGCAGCGACTCGGTGACAGCTTCGAGCGAACCCTGCACATCGGCCTTGAGAATGAGGTTGACCGACGCCTTCTGGCCCGACTGAATCTGGGCGAAGATGTCTTCGAGCTTGGTACCCGTCTTGACCCGAGCATCCTCGCGCAGGTGCTTCGCCTTGAGCCGCAGCTCGCGTGCCTCGGCCACGGTGCGGGCGATCTTTTCGTCGGGGGCGGCGCGGAACTCGTCGCCCGCCTCTGGCACGAGTGACAATCCCAGCACCTGGACCGGTGTGGACGGACCGGCCGTCTTGACCTGTTCACCCTTGTCGTTGATCATGGCGCGGACCTTGCCCCAGGCTGCACCGGCAACGATCGGGTCGCCGACCTTCAGCTCGCCCTTGTCGACGAGCACCGTGGCCACCGGGCCGCGGCCCTTGTCGAGCTGCGCTTCGATGACGATGCCCTTCGCGCGCCCGGTCGGGTTCGCAGTGAGCTCTTCGAGCTCGGCAACGACCTGGAGCTGTTCGATGAGGTCATCGACGCCGACACCCTTCAGCGCCGACATCTCGACCACGATCGTGTCGCCGCCCCACGACTCGGGAACGAGTTCGTACTCCGCGAGCTGCGTCAACACGCGCTGGGGATCGGCGTTGTCCTTGTCGATCTTGTTGACCGCCACCACGATCGGCACATCGGCGGCCCGGGCGTGGTTGATGGCCTCGATGGTTTGGGGCATGATGCCGTCGTCAGCAGCGACCATCAGCACCACGATGTCGGTCGCATCGGCACCGCGGGCACGCATCTGCGTGAACGCAGCGTGACCGGGCGTGTCGAGGAACGTGACCGAGCCGTGTTCGTTCTGCACCTGGTACGCGCCGATGTGTTGGGTGATGCCACCGGCCTCGCCGTCGACGACGTTGGCGCCACGGATGTGGTCGAGCAGCGTGGTCTTGCCATGGTCGACATGACCCATCACGGTGATGACGGGCGGTCGCGGCTCCTGGAGCTCGTCGTCGTCGGAGTCGTCGAACAACTTCTGCAGCTCGACCTCTTCCTGCTGACCAGGCTCGACGAGCAGGATCTCGGCGCCCACCTCGAGCGCAAACAGCTCCATCTGCTCATCGGCGAGCGTCATCGTTGCGGTGACCATTTCACCGTTGTTGAGCAGGAAGCGCACAACATCGGCCGGCGTACGATTCAGTTTCGGAGCGAACTCCTGGGCCGACACACCACGTTCGACGATGACGACGCCCTCGGGAACGGGAGCATCGGACGACGTGTAGGCGGTGAACTGCGGCTGCAGATCGTCCTGGTCGCGACGACGACGCCGACGGCCGGTACGACGCGGCGGGCGCCGCTGACCGCTCGGACGATTGCCGCCACCACCGGGACCGCCGCCAGGGCCGCCCCCGCCGGGAGCGCCGCCGGGACGACCGGGGCCGCCACCACCGGGGCCACCGGCAGGACGAGGCGTGTAGCCGCCTGGCCGCGGGGCGCCAGGGCGACCCGCGGGACCACCGGTGCGGCTCGTCGGCCGAGAAGAGCCGGGAGGCGGCGGAATCGGCCTGCCACTCGGCGAGAGGGGGCCGCCAGGAGGCGGCGGAATCGGTCGCCCGGTGGGCGAGAGTGGGCGCTCGGGTGCCGCCGTGTTGGGAACATCCTCGAGCCGACGCGCCTCAGGGGGCGCTGCCGCGTGCTCGGGTGGGCGGCCACCGGCCGTCGGACGACCACTGGAGATCACGCGCAGCGAGGCGTCGGACGCAATTGGTTGGCTGGGTGAAGCGACCGGCGCGACCTCGACGACGGGAGCTGTTGCGGTCGGCGCTGCGGGCTTGACCGTTTCGGCGATGACGGGCTCGGTGACGACGGGCGTCGGAGCGACCGCGACTTCCGGTTCGACGGCCTGCTCTTCGACGAGCTGTGGGGTGGCTGTGTCGGCGACCGGCGCCTCGACGACGATGTCGGTTGCCGGTGCCTCGACGACAGATTCAGCGACCGGTTCGTCAGCGGCGACCACCTCGACAACCGGGGCCTCGACCGGTGAGACAATCGCCTCGGAGGGCTCGGAGGCGTCGACACTGGGGGCTGGCGTCTCCGGCTCTGCCGGCGTCTCAGCCTCAGCCTTCGCCGACGCTGCCTTCTTCGGCGCAGCTTGCTTCGCTGCGGCCTTCTTCGGTGCGGCCTTCTTGACGGCCTTGGGCTCTTCTGGCTGTTCGTCACGCTTGAGCCCGTCACGCTCGGCGCGACGGGTCACCATGTCGGCGTATGCCTCGGCGAGCGACGATGACGGGCCCTTCGCGGCAACGCCGAGCACACCACACAGGTCGAGGACCTCTGCGTTTGTCATCCCGAGCTCTTTCGCGAGCTCGTGGATCCTGATCTTCTTAGCTGCCACGTTGTCGATTCAACCTTTCACAGTCGTCTTTGCCTCGCAGATGCCGGAATCGCTGCGCATCTCATTC
>JANPCI010000497.1:0-1829 GCA_031430875.1 Actinomycetes bacterium
CCGTTCGCTGGCCGGGCTGGCGACCGCCGATGCCCGTGCGACCCGGCTGCATCGCCTGCTCCTCGCCACGCTGGCCACCAGTTCGGTCACGCTCACGTTTCCCCGAGGCGACCTCCGCGCCACCTCGAAACTCCTGCCCTCACGATGGATCGGGCCCTGGATCGACGCCATCGGCGTCACCGCCGTCGCATCCCATCACGCCGGCCTCGAATCCACCGAGTTCCCGGCGAACCCCGCCGAGCACCGACTACGTGGTCGCTACCAGCACGTTCGCTCCGGCCTCGATCTCGGCGACAGTGACCGTGCCGCACCCGACGGCGTGCTCCAACGCGGGCTTACGTGCATCAGCGAGCGCGGGTCCGACCGCCTCACCGCCTATGACGGCGACCTGAGCAAAGTCGTCGTGCCGCGGCTCGATGGCCCGGTGTCGCCCAGCCGACTCGAATCGTGGGTCGCCTGCCCGCATGCGTACTTCGCCCACTACCTACTCGAGGTCGACCCCATCGAGGAGCCCGACGACGAGATCAGCATCACCGCTCTCGATCGAGGGTCGACCCACCACAGCGCGCTCGATCTCTTCCACCGCGCCGTCATCGAGGGCGCGTTGGCGCAGCCCACCACCACCGGGTGGACCGACGAACACCGCATTGCCCTGAGCGCCGCATTCGACGAGGTGTGCGAGCGAACGCAGCGCCGCGGGCGCACCGGACGGCCGGCGTTCTGGGCCGACGAACGTGATCGGATGCGCGCCGACCTGCTCACCTGGCTGGATCACGACAGCGAACTTGTCCGCCAGCGCGGCTCGACCGTGCTGGCATCGGAGATGAGCTTCGGTCGCGACGATGCTGTCGCCATCCGGCTACCAGACGGCCGGGGCATCCAGTTGCTGGGGTCGGTCGACCGCATCGACCGCACCCGTGACGGCGCGCTCGTGGTCACCGATCACAAGACGGGCGGCACGACGAAGTTCAAGGATCTGTCGAACGACGATCCGACCGCCGGCGGCACGCTCTTCCAGTTGCCGAGCTACGCCGCGGCTGCGCGGGCCCGGTTCGGCACCGACGACACGATCGTGTACGCCGAGTACGGGCTCATGGGCAAGGGCAAGTACGAGCGACCCGGCTATGTGATCACCCCTGACGTCGACGAGCGGGTTCGCCTCGCGCTGGCTGCCGTCGTGTCCGGCATCGAAACGGGGTACTTCCCGAACCGGCCCGAACGTCCCGGATACCACTTCTTCATCTCCTGCGAGTACTGCGAACCCGACCACCTCGGCACCGCCGAGCGATGGGCCGAGTGGGACCGCAAACAGCACGATCCTCGCCTGGCGCCCTGGTTCGGCCCGATCGGCGACGACACGTGACCGGCTCCGGCGCGTCCACTCCCCCGGCGTCACCGCCCGATGAGGCCTCGCGCGTCCGCATCCGCACCGATCTCGACACCACCCTGTTCGTCGAAGCCGGTGCCGGTGCCGGCAAGACCAGTTCGCTCGTGGCACGGATCGTCAACCTCGTCCGCGCCGGCGTACCGATCACCGCCATCGCCGCGATCACCTTCACCGAGAAGGCGGCCGCCGAGTTGCGCAGCCGTACCCGCGCCAGCCTCGAACATGATCCCTCCCCCGAGGCGCGTGCGGCCTTCGATCGGCTCGATCACGCGCCGATCGGCACCCTGCACTCGTTCGCCCGCCGCATCCTGTTCGACTTCCCGATCGAGGCCGGCCTTCCGCCAGGGTTCTCCGTCCTCGACGAACTCGAGAGCGGACTGGCCTTCGAGGAGCAGTGGGACGATCTCCTCGACCGTCTGCTCGACGAACCCGATCCTCCCGG
>JANPCI010000498.1:0-1543 GCA_031430875.1 Actinomycetes bacterium
CGACGTCTGGTTGAGCGCCAGCGCGGTGAACTCCTTGGCGACGCACACCTTGACGATCGCACCGAGCGCCACGGCGTTCGATGGCGGCTTGCCGGGGGTGCCGAACAGCGACGGCATCACGACGGTGAACCCACGATCGACCACCTCGTTGGCGAACTTCGCGACGAGCGGCGTGATGTTCGGGACCTCGTGGATCACGACGACTCCCGGCCCGGTCCCCCGCCGGTACGTGGGATGCGTCATCCCGGCGGCAGTGAACTCACCGAGCTCCCATCCCTCCAGGACTGCGGCGTATTCGGCCTTTGCACTCATCATCGACTCCAGTCGTGGTTCACAATCGCTTCATCGCTTCGAGCGCCGACTCGGCGAGCACTTCGGTGCCAACCTTGAATGCATTCAATTGGTCGTCGCTGATGCCCTGATCGCCCATCGCACCGTGGAGGTAACGGGCGTACACCCCTTCGGAGATCACGGCAAGGCGCCACGATCCGAACGCGATGTAGTAGTCGATCTCCGACAGGTCGCGACCGGTCTTTGTGGCGTAGCGCTCGAGCAGCTCGGCGTACGTCGGGAACCCCTCGACGCCCGTCGGATCGTTCGGCCGGAGTTGGTGTGTGCCCGGATCAGCCCAGTACACGCCGACGTAGCCGACGTCGGCCAATGGATCCCCCAACGTGCACAGCTCCCAGTCGAGTACCGCCGAGATCCGACCATGTGCAGTGTCGGTGAGCACGTTGCCGAATCGGTAGTCGCCGTGCGCAATCGACACGCCCTGCTGCACCGGCATCCGTTCGGCGAGACGCCGGGCGACCTCGTCCACCGCAGGGAGATCGCGTGTCTTCGAGTTCTGCCACTGGGCACTCCAGCGCTTCACCTGACGCTCGACATATCCCTCACGCTTGGCGAGGTCGCCCAGACCGACGGCGTCGATGTCGACCGCGTGAAGATCGGCAAGTACATCAATGAGATGCAGCCCGGCGCTGCGACGAAGGTCCGAGGTCATCGCAGCACCCTTGTCGGCGCTGTCGAGCACCACACCGTCGACGAACCCCATCACGTAGAACGGCGCGCCGTTCACCTCATCGTCGGTGCACACGCCGAGGGCGGGCGGCACCGGGACAGCAGTCTTGCCGACAGCGGAGATGATCTTGTACTCGCGTGCCATGTCGTGAGCGGTAGCCAACACAGCCCCGGTGGGCGGCCGGCGCAACACGTACTTTGTGCCATTCGCATCCGTGACCGTGAACGTCAGATTCGAACGACCGCCGACAATCGGAGTGAACTCGAATGGGGCAGCGGCCCCGTCGATGTTGTCGACGAGCCACTCGGTGGCGCGATCGAGATCGATTCCGTGAACGGGTTCCTGCACGGTCGCCGACCGTAGTCGCACCGCCGCCACGTACACGATGTGTCAGGGGGTCGCGCTGATAGGCGACCATCCACCGGTCGGGGGTTTGCCCGTGGTTTTCTCGCGAGTGCTTAACCAAACGCACCCGACCAGGGAGGTCACCGCCCATGATGCACGCTCTCGAGCCTCGTGTCC
>JANPCI010000499.1:0-10536 GCA_031430875.1 Actinomycetes bacterium
GAGCGGGAGCGCGACCCGGCCGGTGCCGATGGCGAACTCGAGCACCCGGCCACCCTCGGCGAGCGACTCGAGGCAGTCGACGGCAGGGTCGAGCACCTCGGGCGCGACCATGCGAGCGTTCGTGCGGTCGTAGGTGCGGGCGACATCGTCGACGAAGCGGTTCTCGGGCATCCCGGCAGCGTTGCGCCACGACCGGTCGGCGGGCAAGTGACTTTCGCGACTGCCGCCGACCGCCACAGGGGCACCGAAGTGTCTGGTCTTAGCTAAGCTCGGACCATGACCGCGTATCTCGTCAACACGCACGAGGCGAAATCCCGCCTGTCGGAACTGATTCGCGAGGCGGAGCAGGGCCACGACGTGCTGATCGCCCGTAACGGACAGCCCGTGGCGAAGATCATCCCGTGGCCTCCCGCACGGCCGGCGCGCCAGCCAGGCGCGTGGGCCGGCATGACGCGGACGACCGCTGACGACATCGGGCCCGACGACGACATCGAGGCAGTGTTCTCCGACTCGGCGAACCAGCCCGAACAGTGAGGTTGCTCATCGACAGTCACGTTGCGCTGTGGTGGCTGGAGAACAACGAACGGCTGGCCGACGAGTGCCATCACGCGATCGAGCACGCCAGCGAGGTCTTCTTCTCGGCGGCCACGGTGTGGGAGCTCGGGATCAAGCGGGCACTCGGCAAGCTCGACTTTCCCGATGGCCTCGCCGCCGCACTTACCGCATCCGGCTTCGTCGAGTTGGCGATCTCGGCGACCCACGCCGACAGGGCCGCCTCCCTGCCGCCACACCACCGTGACCCGTTCGATCGAATGTTGATCGCGCAAGCACAAGCGGAGGTCCTCACGGTGGCGACCGCCGACCGCTCGTTCGAGCCGTACGACGTCACCACCATCGACGCGCATCGTTGATGCCGCTGCTGTGCGGATGCTGGTAATCGATGCCGCCAACGTGATCGGGTCTCGGCCAACTGGTTGGTGGCGCGATCGGCCGGGCGCTGCACGACGCTTTACCGAACAGGTGCGGGCGACGGTGGCTGCTGGCGAGCTGGACCCACCCGTGACCGTCGTACTCGAAGGTCAGGCGCGACCGGGAGCCGACGAGTCAGACATGGATGGTGTGGCGGTGGTGCACGCGCCCGGCGAGGGCGACGACACGATTGCCGCCATCGCCGCAACCCACCACGAGGCGGTCGTCGTCACCGCCGACCGGGGGTTGGCCGAGCGGGTGCGGGCAGCCGGTGGCGCGGTCGTCGGGCCGACTTGGCTGCTCGACCGACTCGTGGACTGGAACGGCTGAAGGTAGAAGTAGGAATGGTATGATTCCTACTATGAGAGTCACGGAGAAGGGGCAGATCACGATTCCGAAGGAGCTACGCGACGCGCTCGGGATCGGCGGTGGAACCGAGGTCGAGTTCGAGCGGCGCGGCTCCTCAATCGTCGTGCGCAAGGCCAAGCATGGCCCGACGCGCGGAAACCAGCTGGCCGACCGACTCCGCGGCCGCGGCGACGTGGCCATGACGACCGATGAGATCATGGCCCTCACCCGAGGGAACTGACGTGGTTCGAGGAACACTCGTCGACAGCAACGTGTTGCTCGACGTCCTGACGGAGGATCCTCGTTGGTTGAACTGGTCGGCCGATTCGTTGGCCGAGGCCGCAGAGGTCGGCCCGCTCTACATCAACCCAATCATCTTCTCCGAGGTCTCGGTCCGGTTCACGACCGTCGAAGCGCTCGACGATGCTCTGCCGGCTCGAGACTTTCGCCGTGAGCCGCTCCCGTGGGCTGCAGCGTTCCTGGCCGGCAAAGTTTTCCTGGCCTATCGCCGGAATCGGGGCACCAAGTCGACGACTCTGCCCGACTTCTTCGTCGGCGCTCACGCAGCCGTTGCCGACCTCGACCTGCTGACGCGCGACGTTGGGCGCTACCGGACCTACTTTCCGACTGTCCGCCTGATTGCCCCGAGTTCGTAATCCGACGGCTGCGTCCGACAGCCTGGCGGAGTTGCTACCAGTCGACCTCGAGGGTGGCTGGGAACAGGTTGTCGCGTTCGGCTGCGAGGCGTTCGCAGTCCCAGTCGGCGTCGACGCGCCGCAGGATGATCGGGCTCTCTTGGTGAGGTCGGGGTATTGACGCCAGTTGGTAGTGCCGCGGTCACCGGTGAGCTGCGGTCACCGGCGGCTGGACACGCAGATCGGATTGTCGCACCGGGCTGACTTGCACGGCCTTCGGGCTCGATGCCGCCGGGCGCGTTCTTGCGCGAAACCGTCAACGCACTCTCGATTCGGACAGCCCTCGAATCCGCACGGCAACCCGACTCGATGGCGTTCCGTCTGTCGACGAAGCGACTCGCTGAAGTCATCCGCATCAGCTCGCTTCGCAACAGTTGCAGTGGGGTTCGCTGCCTTCGCGTGTCGGGATTCGACACAGACCGCGATCAGACAGCTGACCCTCCCGCAGGGCTCGCCCTTCGCGTGCAGTTGCGCCTGGGCGTCAGCCTTTCGTGCCGCCTTCTTGAGGCGCCGGCTCTCTCGAAGTGGCGCGCAGATCTCGCACGTGCGCAACTTGCAGATGCGCCCTCGTGAATGCGCGATCGACCGCTGTTGCTCCGGCGTGACCGGGGGTTCGTCAGCGACCACGTTGGTGGAGCGATGCGGCTTGTCGCCCGCTGGTGGTCGGGGAACCGGATGTCGGGGAGGCGTCTGACCCATGGTGCGAATGAGTATCGCCGCGGAGGCACGCAGACCGACGTGATGGAACAGTCGCAGCGATCAGCGAGTGGCCGCGTTGGCGAGTCGCTGACGCGTCGTTTCGCACTCGGCGTCGGTCAGGATTCCGTCGCGATGCAGCGCCGTGACCGCCTGAAGCAGAGCCTCGACTTCGATGCCGCGAGTGTTCGAGGCGGTGGGCATCGCGTCAACCATCTGGAGGTCGGAGTGGACGAGCACAGTTCTTCATCGGCACCGCCCATCTCCTTCTTGACAGTGGGTGGGGCAACTCGCAGCAAGAAGTCGTCGTCTCGACGTGACGGTCTCACCCGTTGCCGTCAGGGACGCGACGGATCGATGAGTACGTCGGCGCGCGAACGAGTTGCAGCAACGATGACCGCGTTCGCTTCGTCCGACATCCGCACGAACTCGCGAGCGGCTTCGAGCGATCGGCCGTGGCGAACATGGCGTGCGACGAGCCGCTCGACCCTCGTGGCGTCGTTGACTTCGAGGTAGCCGGTTCGGTGGAAGAGTTCCTGGAGTGCCGCCCAGGGAGGGCGTTCGAGGAGCAGGTAGTTGCCCTCCACGATCACGATGTGGTCGCCCGGCTCGACCGTGATCGCTGCGTCGATCGTTCGATCGGCGAGTCGATCGAACGATGGAGCCAGCACACGACTTTCGGCGTGCGTCAACTGCTCGACCAGTCGGACAAAGCCGGTGGCGTCGAACGTCTCGGGCGCGCCCTTGACCCCCGACAACCCCAACCGTTCGAGCTCGGTGTTGTCGAGATGGAAGCCGTCCATCGGGAACACGACGGCGCCCAGTGTGTCGGCCAGACGCGCGGCGACGGTCGACTTCCCACTTCCCGGCGGACCGGCCAACCCGAAGACGAATCGCGGACGATCTTGCGCCTCGTCAGCGATCCATGCAGCGAGGGCGCTGATCCCGAACACGCTCAGAGTCTGACACTGGAACCGCACGCGTGCCCGGGACACCCGTCGCGAGTGGTCGGGTGTCTCAGACGCAGCCTGTGAAAATCCCGACGCAGCCAACGACCTCAACCGACGAATCGATGAAGTGCTGGGACAGCATTGTTCGAAGGCCATCGAGGCTGTCGTTGCTGTTGCAGAAAATGCCGTGTGCGTTGTTGCGGTCCATGACCCGTCGAGCCAGCCAGTTCCGTTGGACACCGTCGTGAAGCAGCGTCGCTCCGAAGACAACGCCGCCGGGGTTCATCAACGCCTTCACGTGTTCGAACGCGGCGCCCTTGGTGCTGATGTCGCCGGGAAGGCAATGCAGCACGTAGTTGAACCCGACAGAATCGAACGTCGGGACTTCGAATTCGATCGGTTCGAGCACGTTGGCTTGGTACACCTCAGGGTGGTAGCGAGCTATGCGTCGGCTGGCGACGTCGAGACAGTTGATGTTGGGGTCCATCAACGCGACACGTGGCGACGGTGATCCGAAGAGACAATGGTCGAGGAAGTAGCCGGTGCCGACACCGACGTCGAGATGGTTCGTCGAGACGTGTTCGTTGTAGTGCTGCAGCATCCGACGTGACGGGCACTTCCACGCCACACGCGAGAAGTACCCGAGAATCGCAGCGTCGTACACAGCCAGCGCCCGTTTCGTATAGAAGGCATGGCCGGCTTCAACCTGATCGGGTGTCGGGTTCATCGTGCCTCCAACGCTCACACGTCGAATCTCGCAGCCCGAACCTGCTCGAGATTGCGTTCGAAGTCGGCCGGATCGAAGGCCTCCGGGTCGATCGGGTGGCCGATCCACTCGGCCCGTTCTCGGTGTTCGGGATGGGCCGGATCGGCGAGGATGGCCAGCAGTTCCTGGTAGCCCCAGGGGCCGCCGCAGTCCTCGGGTGGGCAGGCCCGTCGACCACCGACACACGCCGGCACGGCGACACCTGCTGCGGGCAGGATCTTCTCGACGACGATCTTGTGATCCCAGCCGTCGCCGAAGTCGTAGGTGTAGTCGAACGTTGCGCCTTCGGCGGTCGCGACGGATGCGAGCGGCACGTGCTGTTCATCGATGGTCGGTAGCCCCCAGTCGTCCCCGTCAGGATCAGGCACACCGAAGCGCTTGCCGTCGACCTCGAACTCGTGCAGGTGATAGTTCCACCATCCGAACGCCGCCTGGATCACCCCGTGGACCTCATCGAGCGTGCTGGAGCCGTCAACGAGTACCCGTCGCCACACCGGAGGTGTGATGTTCTGGATCGTCACCTTGAGTTGGTAGACGCTCCCGAACGCGGGCGGACGGGGATCCGACGCCGGGCTCACATCGGGCCGATACGAGCCGGGGAACGGGATCACATTCGACGCTGTTCGCGCGCCGTCTCCGAGTCCGAGCACGGCAGCCAGTTCACGGTCGGGTGCGCCGTTCCCCTTCATGAGCGGGCCGACCGGGAGCTGCGACGACCGCATCGACAGCTCCTCCAGATCGTTCACCCCGCTGTGGAAGCACTGATCCGCAAACGCGGCGAACCCGTTCATGACGCCGAGGACACTGCGATCGTTCGTCGGCGCCAGCCGAACCTCGCGCATCGCTGCGAGCTCGGCAGCGATGACGGCATCAGCCACACCGTGGCGTTGGAGCACCGACGCGATCGCCACCGGTGCCCGGTCGAACAGTGTGGCGGTCGGCGCGAGGGGCACGAAGACCGGGAGCAGCGTGCGTTCGTTGACGAACATCGCAACTTGCGGCCGCCAGAACAAGGCGGTTGCGAACCAGTCGCCGAGCGCAGTGGTCGACTCGTCACCATCGCCGGCGGGCGTTGCCCCTCGGACGCGATCTCGCAGCTTCTTGGTCCCTCGTACAATCAGCACGCCGTCAGCTTCGCATGGTCAGCAGATGAGGTGGTCAAACGTGGTCAGCGGGCGGCCGGTTGGGGCCAGGTGCCGGCCCGAAACGCCTGCCAGGCTCCGGTGGCGCCGAGCGCCCAGATCACCAGCACGGGTTGAAAGAACAGCCGAACGAACCGCTGCGCGTCGGTGTCAAGGCCGAATGCGTCGACGCCCTCGGTCCACTGGGCGATGTTGCCTGGGAAAACGACGACGAAGAACGCAGCCACGATCGTTCCGACGATGACCCGGTGACGAGGCAACGCGATCAGGGCAGCGCCGAGTGCGATCTCGACGATGCCTGACGCAATGACGACGAGGTCCTCATCGATCGGGAACCACCCCGGCACCTGTGCCTGGAACTCGGCGCGCTGGCGGGTGAGGTGACCGATCCCGGCGACGATCAGGGCGCCACCGAGGAGCCAGCGCAGCACCGAACGCAGACCGACACCATTGCTTCGTTGCGAGGTGTCGGACACGGTGCGATGGTACGACAGGAACCGCCGCTCAGCTCGCGAGTCCGAAGGTTTGGATCACTTCACATCGAGAGTAGTCACCAGCCGCCGATTTGTGTGAGCAACAACGTCGTGGTTGGTCGTTGTCGCTCACACGAATGCCGCGAATCAGCCGGCCCGCTCGACGAACGAGCACAACGCAGAGATCAACGCCATTTCCTCGACGTCGCGGGCGCGGGTGTCGAGCAGCTCATCGGTGCACACGAGGTACGCGAGGCACCGCGCCCGGCTGATCGCCACGTTGAGACGGTTCTTGGAGAAGAGGAAATCGGCGGTGCGGGGCATGAACTCCGCCGACGACGTCGTCATCGAGAACAGCACCACTGCGGCCTCCTGGCCCTGGAACTTGTCGACCGTGCCGACCTCGACACCTCTCGTCGCCCGGTTCGCCCGCATCGTCGCCTCGATACATCGGCGCTGATCGTTGTACGGCGCGACCACCATGAAATCGGCAACCGTCAACGGGCGGGTCACGCCGTGCTGATCGGTCCACGGTTGGGCGAGCAACTCCTCCACCTTTGCCACCACGATCGCCGACTCCTCCGGTGACTCGGTCGAGCGTCCCTTGTGCTCGGCTCGCAACCAACGCAGGCCCGTCTGGCCGGCGGCCGACTGACCGACGCACGACTCGTGGCTGTGCAGCTTGCCGCCGTACATCACCTCCGAGATGAACTCGCACACATCGGGATGCATCCGCCACGTCGTCTCCAACAGCACGCCACGATCGGCCGGCACCGTCAGCTCGTCGCCCAGCAGATGCTCCAACGCGCTCGCACCGGCGCCACCCGGATGGCTCGCCTTCGACACCTGCGGCAACTGCTGCGGATCACCGAGCAGGATCACGTTGGTCGCCGAGACCGTTGCCGCCACCGTGTCGGCCAGGCCGAGTTGGCCCGCCTCGTCGACCACCAACACGTCGACCGGGTTGTCACGCATCACCTGGCTCGCGAACAACCACGTCGTCCCGGCGATCACGTTGAAGTCGCCCTCGGCAACGTTGCGGTTGTCGTCGACGTACTTGACACCGGCGACCGTGCCGTCCTTCGCCTTACGCACCGCCCGCAGCTTCTCCGAGTCGCCCTCGGCCTCGAACCGATCGACCACAGCCTGCATCACGTTGTCGATCGTCGCGTGGCTCATCGCCGTCACGCCCACCCGCATGCCCGCGCGCACGAGCGTGCGGATCATGTGCGCACCGGTGAACGTCTTGCCGGTACCCGGTGGCCCTTGGATCGGCACCGAGCTCCGGTCGAGCCCGGTCGCCCACCCGCAGATCGCGTCGACGTCGCCGACGAACACGCCACCACCAGGGCCACGGCCCGGCTCGAACACGGGCAGATCCCGGCGCAAGATCGCATGACCGACCCGATCGGCGCGACCTGCCAACATCTCGTCGGCCAACTCCTCGAGCGCGTTCAGCTTGGCTGTCTCGTGGAACCACTTGTAGTGGACGAGCGACGACGGATGTACCGCCTGCTCCTCGGCCTTGCCATCCCATGTCACCGCCAGCTCACCGGCAGCGGTGTCGATCGCTGCCACCTTGAAGAAGACCCACTCCTGCTCGTTCACCGCGACGATCAGTTCCGACCCCTTCTTGATGTCGGGGTCGATCGGCTGCGGCGGGAACCGGAAGCGGGCCCACGGCCACTTCGCCGGTTTGCCGCCCTTCAGGAGTTGCGGCTCGAAGCCGCGGAACGTCAGCCGGGCGATCGCCGACAACGACTCGAACTGGTCGGCTTCATCCGCGATTGACAGGCGGTAGGCGTCGGCGTTGACCACCTGGCGCTCGCGACGCCAATAGCCGAGCAGGTCACCCGTCAGGTGCTCGACCGTGTCGGGTCCGAACGCATGAAGCGCCTCGATGCGGGCGTCGAGTTCGACATCGGGCTCGTCGCGCCCGAGTACCGCCGCCCGCCATGGCACTTCGGGTGGACGTTGCGTCACCAGCCAGTCGCGCAGCTCGCGGGTGGCGCGCACGTCGTCCTCGTTGTAGGCCGAGATCCGATCGAGGCCGACCTGATCGCGTGACGCCATCCACCGCTGATACTCGACGACCGCGCCGGAGCCGCGGTCGATCTCGTGGCCACGCTCGTAGTCGGTGAGACGCTCGATGTGCTTGAGGCCGTAGCCCTCGACACCGACCTGCATCGCACCGCGCACGATCGGGAGGAGGTCGACGAACTGGCCGGTGGTGATCAGCTGTTCGAGCGCGAGCTCGGCGACGCCGTGCTCCTTCACCAGCCGCTCGAGCGACGACCGTTCGGTGTGGTTGTAGTGGTACACGTGCATGTCGGGGAAGTGCGCCCGGCGGGCGGCGAGGTGATCGATGAGCGCCTTCGTGGCGATGGCCTCCTCGGCCTTGTCGTGCGCCCAGAACGAGGAGAACTCCCACACGCCCTCGGGCGAGCGCTCGATGAGGCCGAACAGGAAGAACAGCTCGGCGTCGGCATGCCAGAACGGATGGCCCTCGAAGTCGAGAAAGATGTCGCCGTCGTCGGGCGCCGGGAGCGCGGCGAACCCGATCGGATCGGGTGCGTCGAGGTCGTCGACGAGCGGGTCGTGGTCGGTGTCGGACGGGGCGGCGAGCAACTCGAACGGTGGCTTCTCGTCGGGAGCATTGCGCGCCTGCACCTGGAGGCGGGCCTGACGAACCAACGTGTCGAGGCGCGCCGGATCGAGGCCGGCCACCTCGCGGTCGAGCTCCGCGAGCGCGGCGATCGTGGTCACACGATCCTGCTGGAGCGTCAGGCGATCCGCGTTGCGAACACCGGCCACATGCACGAGCGAATCTGCCGCCCGCCAATCGGCTTCGCACACCAGCTCGAATTCGCAGAACTGGCAGTGGTCGCACGGCTTGGGCCGAGTGTCAACCTCGACTCCCGCGGCCAGGAGCTTCGCCAGCTGGCCACGCAGCCGCCGCCAGTAGGCCAGCACATCGGCCACCCTGACCGTCTCGACGCGGCCCGATCCCAACTCGATGTGCAACCGCTCCGGCAGCCGGCCGGTGGCGGCCTCGATCGCCTCGGCGTAGAAGCACAACTGCAGCACGTGGCCGGGCTTGGCCGCGTTACGGGCGAGCTTCGCGTCGACCGGCTCGTAGGTGAACGTGCCGGCCTCGGCGTCGTCGACACGCCGAAGGAAGTCGGCGATCCCCCGGATGCCCTCGTGCACGAACGGCATCTGGAACACCACATCGTGACCCTCGGCGAGCACATCGCCGACCCGGTCGACCCAATGCTGGAACGACTCGTTGTTCACCCGCTCGGGAACCTCGAACACCGACAGCCCCTCGGCGCGGTAGCGGGCGAGCACCGCCTGTTCGTGTTCGAGGCCCTTGTCAAGCAGCATCTGTGCCATCTCGCCGAACGGGCTGTGGTCGACGGTGCGGGTGCCGGCCTCGACCTCGTGCTTCAACGTGAGGAAGTGCGCGCAGTCGAGCCACGCCGTGATCTTCGAAGGAGTGAGGAGTCGTTCCGCCATTCCCCCATCATGACCGCAGGGTGTGTCAGTCGGTCTTTCGGGGTCGGGTCCGGAAAGACCGCCTCGGTCTTTCGGGGTCGGGTCCGGAAAGACCGGCTGGCGCCGCCGGCTCGTTCAGTTCAGGTGACGACCGCAGTGCGGCCATGGGCGAGCGCCGCGTTCTGTGAACAGGGCTAGCGCCATCGCGTCCTGGTCGGCAGGTGAGGCGGCGGCCGGGTCGACGCCGACGAGCACCGGCAAATGACGCTCGGCGACCGAGTTCCACGTCGACCGATCGAACTGGTAGGCGCCGCGGTACTTCCCTGATGGATTGGTGATCGAGTAGTCGCCGCCCGATTCGCAGTCGCGCAACGCTGCCCACTGGTCGGCGGATGGGCCCGGCGGAACGACCTCGGGTGCCGGTGCAGGCTCGGACGGCAATCCTTCCTCGACGACCGGTGCGATGGCGGCGCGGAGGTCCTTTCCGAGATCCGGGATCGACGAGTCCGGGCGTGGGGCGGTCTCCGCCGGCGCCGACTCGGTGGCCACCGGCGCCTCGGGTGCGACGGGTACGGGCTCGATGGCCGGCTTGGCGGTGATCGGCTCCGCGGTGATCGGCTCGGCGGTGATGGCGTGGGCGACGAGCGGAACGCCTCCAACGAGGACCGCCGCGACGACGAACGCGGCGGATCGGCGGATGAGGTTCCGGTGCGCGTACACGCCGCGAGCTGGGGATTGGGGGGTCATGACACTCCTTGGCGGGTGAGACCGACATCGGGTCCTCACACCGCATGGGCGCAGGCACTGCCTGGCTTGGCCTGGTGGTCGAGGACCCAATGTTACGAACACATGACGAAAACAGGCTCGCGGGCGACGAGCCATCCGTCACGTCCCAGATCCTGGTGCCGTCAGCCTCCCCGCCGCCGACCGGGTTTCGGTGGCCGTGGGGTGGGCCCCGGACACCCCCCCCCAACCCCAAACCGGGCGGGGGGGGCCGGG
>JANPCI010000500.1:0-4812 GCA_031430875.1 Actinomycetes bacterium
CGTCCAACCAGCCAGTTCGAGGTTCTCGCGCACCGTCAGCGACCCGAACACGCCCTGGCCGCCGGGCATCTGGACGATGCCGAGCGCGGCGATCTCGTTCGGGGGCGCGTGGGTGATGTCGCGTCCGTCGAGCACGATGGCTCCCCGGTCGGCCTCGACGATGCCGCTGATCGACTTGAGCAGCGTCGACTTGCCGGCCCCGTTCGTTCCGAGGAGCGCCACGACCTCTCCTGCTTCGAGGTGGAGATCGATGCCGTGCAGAACGGTGCGGTTGTCGTAGCCAGCCTCGACTCCTCGGAGCAGCAGCAGGTTCGTGTTGCCCTGTCGGCGATCGAAGAGCACTTCGGAGCGGGCGGCCGCCGACTGCCACACCTGGGCGATGTCGTCGTCGATCACGTCACCGACACTGCGCAGCAGTAATGCACCGATGATGAAGTTGGGGATCAAGATGAGCATCCCGACTTCGATGCTCCAGTTGTCGGCGATCCAGCCGATCATCGGGAGAATCGCGAGGCCGGGGATGACCCAGAGCGACCCGATGGCGAAGCCTGTCGCCCGGGCTCGCGGTGGAATGGCGAGCGACAGCGCAGCGAGTACACCCGGCCCGATGATGGCGAGTGCCGCAGTGATGACGCAGTTGAGTGCGACGGAGATCCAAATGTTGGGGGCGAAGGCAAAGCCGGCGGTCGCCACGGACGTGACCATGGCGATCGATGCGACGAAACGAATCAGGCCCTTGACGTTGCCGCCGAACCTGCGTGTTGCGATGCGGGCGCCGACCACGAGTCCGACGAGTGCGAACGGTTCCGCGATCGCAGCGGCGACACCTCGACCGCGTTCGTCGAGGCCGAACTTCTGGTCGTAGAGCAGTGAGGCGAGTGCTCCAAACCCGATCAGCGAGGTGGCGAGAAACGGCAGACTCCACCAGATTCGATGCAGCGACTTGACCTTGTGGGCAGTGCGCCAACTCTCGGCGAACGAGGGCGGCTCCTCCTCGGTGTCGATGACTTCCTGTGAGGCGCCCGCCGCCTGACGTTCCCACGTGCCGCGTGTGGGGTCCTTCAACCGGGTGGCGATGAGAGCGAAGACGACCGTCGGGATCACGAAGATCAGGAACGGCACGCGCCATGAGAAGTAGTAGGCGAGCAGGCCAGCCGACAATGGACCGATGAACGCGCCGAGCGCGTTGGCGCCTCGATGGAAGCTGTACACCCGGGCGCGTGTCTCGATCGGGTAGTAGTCGGCGATCAGGGAGTTGTGGGTCGGGTCGATCACGGCCTTGCCCAGCGACGACCCGGAACGGGCAACAGTGAGCATGATGAGCCCCAGCGCAACGCCGGTCATTCCCGAGAAGAACCCCCATGCCAGAGCGCCGATCACCACGAGGGGAATGCGGTTCGATCGGTCGGCGTGCTGGGCGATCGGTACCTGGAGCGCGAGCGCTGCCACCGACGACAGCGCAACGATGCTGAGCGTCGTCTGGATGTCGATCCCGAACGACTCGCGGATGTTCGGCAACAGCACGCCGAAGGCGGCGCGATCCAGCTCATCGACAGCGTTCAGAGCGAACAGGATCAACAACGGGAACGCGGCCTCTCCACCGCACAGCCCGCGCACCCAGTCGCCCGGGTGGCGCACGCCTTGGCCGAAACTGCGCATGTTGCTCGACAGGGTGCTCGACTCGCTCATACGGTTGTCCGATCATCGATGTCGTCGAGGTCGTCGAGGTCGTCGAGATCCGGCGTGTCGCTGACTGCCGCGGCATCGAGGATCTCATTGGTCACGGCCAGGTCGGCGCGCCGATGATCGTCACGGGCGACGATCAGGGTGGCGAACCGGTCGCGAATCTTGATGACCAGGCTCGCCAAGCCGCCAGGGATGATCAACAACACGATCAGCACGCCGATTGCCGATGACACCAACCGCCACTCGGGTGAGGTGATGAACCACTCGCTGCCGCGCAGGAACACCGCGCCGAGTACGCCGCCGAAGAGCGAACCGAGGCCGCCGACGACCGCGGCGGTGAAGACGTTGATGCTGTCGGATGCGCCGTAGCTGGTGAGGTCGAAGCTCTGGCTGAGGTGGACGAACAGACCGCCGGCGACACCGGCGACCGCGCCGGACAGGGTGAACGCGGTGAGCTTGACGGGCACGGGCGACACCGAGAACGCCTGGGCCGCGAGCTCGTTCTCCCTCATGGCGACGATCGCCCGACCCGTTCGGCTGTTGCGCACTCCTCGGAGCCCGATGAACACAATTGCGAGCACGATCAGGGTGAAGACGTAGTAGCGGGTCGGTGTGGAGATGTCGATGCGGCCGAAGACGGGGAGCCGCTCGACGCGTTCTTGGGGAATCCAGCCGAAGAATTGGCGATTGAGGAACCACGAGTTCACTGCGAGCGCGAAGACCAGCGTGGTCACGGCAAGATAAAGCCCTCTGAGCCGCAAAGCGGGAAGGCCCACCACGAACGCGGCCGCGGCACCCGCGACGCCACCCGCCACCAGTGCGAGGGTGATGTCGACGCTCCATGTGATCGTGCACTTCGCGCTGACCGCTGCCCCGATCGCCACGAACGCCATCTGACCGAGCGAGATCTGTCCCGCCCAGCCCGAGAGCACCACGAGCGAGAGTCCAATGACGGCGAAGAGGGCGACTGCAGTTGCCTTGATGATCTGGTCGGTGCGCAACATGATCGGGATGAGGACGAGCCCGATCAGGATCAGCGTCGTCGTGCCCCATCGCATGAGTCGAACGAGCGGCAACCGGGCGACGGCGGGTCGAAGTGGCCGGATCTCGTCGGCGAGTCGCCATCCGGCTGCTTCGTCGCGATCGGCGCGGCCGTATTGGCGACGCTGGAGCAGCAACGAGACCAGCACTGCCGCGCCGACGATCGGGGTGACGAGCAGCGGGCTGGTCGCATTCCACGCAACGCCGTACTCCAAGATTCCGAGCGCCACCGCCGCAGTGGCCACGGTTGGCAGGTTGCGGAGGCGACCGATCACGAGCGCAGCGAGCGCCTGGACGAGCGCCACCAGGCTGAGCGCCGCTCCGAGCGGCACCCCGAGGACCCCGGCTCGTAGGAACAGCCCGAGGAACGAGAGCCCTGCGGCGATCGCCCAGACGAGCGTCGACAGCCAGGCGACCGGAATGCCGAGCATCAATGCCCGTTCGCTGCGCTCGGCGGATCCTCGGATCGCGGTGCCGATCCGCGTGGAGCCGAGGAAGATGGCAACGCCGATCATGGCAAGTGGCGCAACGATCAGCGCGATGAGGTCATTGGCCGACAGGATGAAGGTGCCGACGGTGACTTTCCAGTCGAACGGTGGGGGAATTCGTTGTGAGGCGGCGCTCTCGTCGCCCCACATGCGTGGCACGAGCAACGCCAGCGCGGCGAGCAGTTGGGCGATACCGATCGTGGCAACGGTGAGCACGAGCCGTGAGGCCTTGGCGAAGCGTCTGACGAACGCCAACTCGACGATCGCCCCCAGTGCGACCGCGGCAACGAGGCCAACGCCGAACCCGAAGAGGTACGGCAAGCCGGAGAACACGATGAGTCCGACAGCCAACGATGTCGAAACGAAGCCGAGATCGGCCTGGGCGAAGTTGATGACTCGATTGGCTCGATAGATGAGGGCCAACCCGACGGCGAGCAGTGCGGTGAGCAGCCCGAGAACGACGCCGCGGATCCACGCCCCTGCCGGCATGCCGAAGAAGACGAGTTGCACGGCAACGAGTCCGAGAGCCGGAGCAAACTGCACCGCTAGCTGTTTGAGTTTCGTGGCTCCCCGGCCAGTGGTGGACATCCCCATGTCGAGGGCCGAACCTAGTCCGGTCGTGACAGGTGGTGACGGATCGGACCGCCGATCGGCTGGGGTGCGCGGCGGTGGTGCGCGGCTGGGTGCGCGGTTGGGGTCAGTGACCGCCCGGTTTGATCGGTGTCTGGCGTGGTGGCGTCGGCTTGATCGGTGTCACCTTGGTCGGGGTCGCCTTCATCGGCGGGCGGTTGTACGAAACGGTGGTCGGAGGAGGTGCCATGGAGGCGAACGTACGCACGCTGTGTTGCGGGTCGATTTCGCACCGATGAACAGGCTGTGCGCCCGGCGGGCCGAAGTGTGCGAGGATCTCGATCGCTCTGGGGAGGGCACCTGGGGTTTCCACGAACACCGTCTTGTAGCAGGGGGAAGGGTTCCAGATGACGGACACGATCGAGCGCAGTGGTGCTTCGGGAAGCAAGGGGTTGAAGGCCGGCGCGCTCGGCTTGGTCGCCACCACGGTGATCGCCGTTGCATCGACGGCGCCGGGCTACTCGTTGGCGGCAGGAATCGGTGGCATCAACGAAGCCGTCAATCTGAAGGCGCCGTTCATCATGCTGTTCGCGTTCGTGCCGATGGGATGCATCGCCGCTGCGTTCTTCTACATGAACAAGGCCGACGCCGACTGCGGAACCACGTTCGCGTGGGCCACTCGGGCCTTCGGGCCGTCGGCGGGTTGGCTGGGGAGCTGGGGCCTGATCGTGGCCGATCTGCTGATCATGCCGAACCTTGCCGGCGTGTCGGGCCAGTACCTGCTGTTGTTGTTCGGCATGGAGGACGCAGCGGCGAACGCCGTGTACGTGACCATCCTGGGATCGCTGTTCATCGTCGCCATGTGCTGGATCTGCTGGAAAGGGATCGAACTCTCCGCCCGCACGCAGGTCGCCCTGCTCAGCACCGAACTTGCCATCCTCAGTGTCTTCGCAGTAGTTGCGATCACTCGAGCCTTCGGCGGAGTCACCAAGACCATCGACGGGGTCACCTACGAATCGGTCACGCC
>JANPCI010000501.1:0-5921 GCA_031430875.1 Actinomycetes bacterium
CGATCCGTTTCCCCGCGAGCTCTTCGGCAATCACGGTTGACAGTTCTACCACGATCCTCTACCAATTGGTAGAGAGATGAGCACACGTGACCGGATCCTGACGACATCGCTCGACCTGTTCGGGTCGCGTGGTGTCGACGCAGTGTCGCTCGACGAGATCGCCAGAACGGTGGGCGTGCGCAAGCAGACGGTGCTCTACTGGTTCGAGTCGAAGGATGCCCTCGTCGACGAGGTGCTCGCCGTTGCAGCAACCGAACTCGTGGTCGTGATCGACGCAGCGCTGCGAGCCGCCCCCGACGATCCGCTCGATCGGATCGACGCGGTCGTCCGCGCGGTGTTCCGGCCCGCTGTGCGCCGACCGGCGCTGCTCGGCCTGATCAGAGAGGTCAGCCGGCTCGAGTCAGCACAGGCAACGAGACTGCGCGAGGGCCTGCAGTCACTCATCGACCGTGCGGTCGGCTATCTCGCGGTCGAGATGGACGCTGGCCGCCTGCGCCGCGGTGACCCTGGCCTCGTCGCAGCGCTCGGATATGCGACCCTCACCGGTATCGCCACCGAGCCTGAGGCGCTCCGCGCCGTCGGCTGGCAGCCCGACGCCGTCGGCCTGCGCCGCCTCCGCGACGAACTCCGAGCCTTCCTCCGCGCCGCCCTCGCGCCCTGATCCCATCCGAGCGATGAGGTTGTGGCGCGAGGGGTGCGCCGGAATCTCATCGCTGGGGGGGCTGGAGGGGTGGGGTCAGCGTTTGGTGTTGCGGCGGCGGCGGGCGTGGCGTTCGAGCGCGAGGTCGACGAGGCGGTCGATCAGCTCGCTGTAGCTCAGCCCCGACTCGATCCACAGCTTGGGGTACATCGAGATGGGCGTGAATCCGGGCATGGTGTTCACTTCGTTGCACAGGAAACCCCGGCCGTTGCCGTCCCCTTCGACCGCACCGTCCATCTCGTAGAAGAAGTCGACTCGGGCCAGCCCGTCGCAGCGCAACGCACGGAAGGTGTCGATCGCGAGTCGTCTGACCTCGTCGGCGGCTGCCTCGGAGAGTGGCGCCGGGATGAGCAGTTGGGCGCCATCGGTGACGTACTTGTCTTCGTAGCTGTAGAACTCTTCGCCCGGCACGATCTCGCCGGGCACGGACGCCTTCGGGTCGGTGGTGCCGAGCACGGCGACCTCGATCTCCCGTCCGACGATGGCCTCCTCCACGACTATCATCTCGTCGTAGGTGAGCGCGTGGTCGATCGCCTCGCGCAGCGCCTCGATGCTCGATGCCTTCGACACGCCCACCGACGACCCCATGTTGGCCGGCTTGACGAACAACGGCAGACCGAGCTCGGCAACGAGTTGGGTGGGAAGTCCTGGGGTCATCTCGTGTTCGGCGAACGCCCGGTAGCGAGCCTGCGCGATGCCCGCAGCCGTGAGTACCTGCTTGGCCATCGCCTTGTCCATCGACACGGCCGATCCGAGTACGCCGCTGCCGACGTAGGGCACGTTGGCCAGGTCGAGCATGCCCTGCACGGTGCCGTCCTCGCCGAGCGGCCCGTGGAGCAGGGGCAGCACGACGGTGATCTCGTCGGAACCAGCAGCGTCAGCCAGCATCGGGGTGGGCGACACGTTCGTGCCGGTCGGGTCGAGGCGTCCGGGGATCGAGTCGGGACCGATGAGGAGCGCGGCCGCGGCGTGCTCGGCGAGCGCCCACTGGCCCTCGGTCGAGATGCCCACCGGGGTGATCCGATACCGGTGCCGATCGGCGGCACGCAGCACGTGTGCTGCGGTGGTGCACGACACATCGTGTTCGGCCGACTCGCCGCCGAACAGCACCACCAGATGAATCCGAGCATGCGGGTCGTCGACCATCGGCCCACGGTACCGTCGGCGTCCGTGAGGATTCGAGCATCCGAGGCTGCCGCGGGAATCGGCGGGCGCCTGATCGGCCCCGACGTCGAGTTCGACGGGGCATCGTTCGATTCACGATCCACGAAGTCGGGCCAACTCTTCGTACCGATCGTTGCCGAGCGCGACGGCCACGAGTTCATCGGTGTCGCGCGAGAGGCGGGTGCCCCGGTGCACCTGACGAGCGAGCCCGACCCGTATCGGCGCAACGGCACGGCGATCGAGGTGGCCGATACCGCTCTGGCATTGCTCGCACTCGCTGGATGGGCGCGCCGCCGCCTGGACGCGCGGGTGGTGGGTGTCACCGGCAGTGTCGGCAAGACCTCGACGAAGGACCTGATGGCGGCGGCATGCGGCGTCGGGCGGCGGACGCGGGCGAACGAACGCAGCTTCAACAACGACCAGGGGATGCCGGTCACGATCTTGAACGCGCCAGACGACACCGAGGTGTTGATCCTCGAAATGGGGATGCGCGGGTTCGGACACATCAGCCGGCTCTGCGAGGTCGCCCGGCCCGACATCGGTGTCGTCACCGTGGTCGGCGAAGCGCACACCGAGCTGGTGGGTGGCCTCGAGGGCGTCGCTCGAGCGAAGGGCGAGCTGGTCGAAGCGCTGCCTGCTTCTGGCACGGCGGTGCTGAACGCCGACGACCCACGGGTCGTCGCGATGGCGGCACGGACCGGGGCCGACGTGATCACCTTCGGAGCGGTCGGTGATGTGCGCGTCAGCAACGTCGTGCTCGACGATGCAGCCTTGGCTGACTTCAGCGTCGACACGCCGTGGGGAAGCGGACGCGTGCACTTGGCGGTGCCCGGGCGGCACATGGTGACCAACGCCGCTGCGGCGCTTGCCGTTGCCGGCATCGTCGGAGTCGACCTCGCAGCGGCCATCGACGCCCTCTCGACGGCCACGGTGTCGGGCATGCGGATGGAGGTGACCACCGCACCGAGCGGTGCCACCATCGTCAACGATGCCTACAACGCCAACCCCACCTCGATGCGTGCGGCTCTCGATGCGCTCGCAGCGATGCGGGCGACGAGGCATGTCGCGGTGCTCGGAGTGATGGCCGAGATCGCCGAACCCGAACCTTCCCACCGTGAGATCGCCGAGTACGCAGACGAACTCGGCATCGACCTGATCGCGGTGGGAACCGCCCTCTACGGGATCGAGCCGACCGACGACGCGCGCTCCGCAATCGGCGACCTCGGCCCCGACGTCGCCGTGCTGGTCAAGGCCAGCCGCGCCGCCGGTCTCGAACGTGTCGTGCTCACCCTGATGGGGTGACGATGCGTTCGTCCTCGCGTGAGCCGACCTCGCTCGGTAATTTCGCGGTGAAGGCGAGCGAGCCGAGTGCGAGCAGCGCAGCCGCGAGCAGCCCGGTCTTCAGCGCCTGGAGTTGGGCATCGCTGTAGCTGTCGACGACGGCATCGACCTCGTCGGTCGCGAGGCCTGCCGACTGCGCAGCCTGCTCGACCGAATCGGCCGACACGAAGTCGATGCCATCTTCGACCGCCACCACGACCTGTTGCTCGATGCTGTCGTCGAGACGTTCGTCTGCCTGGACGTTCGTGACGAAGCCGCTGGCGAGCCCGGCGAGTACCACGCCACCAATGAGCGCGACACCGATCGACGAACCGAGCTGCTGGCCGGTGAACTGCAGCCCACCCGCCTCGCCGCGGCCGGATGCATCGACCGACGACTGCACCACATTGCCGAGCTGCGAGGCAATCAGACCCATCCCGACACCGAGTACACCCATCGCAACAGCGAATGACGACTCGTCGAGATCGGGTTGCACGGTGGCAAGCAGCAGCAGGCTGGCAAGCCCGGTGAGGGCGAGGCCGGTCCGCACGATGCCGCGAACGGAGTAACGGTTCGACAGTCGCGACCCGGTCGCGGAAGCGACGAACATCATGATCGACACAGGGAGCATCTTGACGCCGGTCTCGAGCGCGTCGAGTCCGAGGACGAGCTGGAGGTAGAGCGGGATCGTGAAGAAGATCCCCATCAGGATGAGGTTCTGGGAGAACAATCCGATGAGCCCGGCGCGCAGGACCGGGATCGAGAGCAGGTCGAGGTGAACCAGCGGATCCTTCCCCGTCCGCTCCCGGTGGCGCTGCCAACTGACGAACGCCCACAGCAGCAACGCCCCGAACGCCATGAGGAACAACGTGAGTGAGAAGCCGAACGGTTCGATCGGCGAGTTCTTGGGCTTGACCCAGCCCCAGGTGCCGGCCTGCAGCGTGGCGAGGACGACGGCGCCGAGCCCGGCGGCCACGAGCACCGATCCGACGACATCGAGTCGCGGCTTGGTCCCGCTGCGCGGCGCGTCGAGCACGAACGGAGTCATGATCAAGATCCCGATCACGATCACGACCTCGCCGACGAACACCACGCGCCAGCTGAGTTCGGTGGTGGCCCAACCTCCGACGATCGGGCCGATGGCGATGCCGGCGCCGGCAACGCCACCGATGATCGCGTAGGCGATCTTGCGGCTGGGGCCTTCGTAGTTACCGGCGATCAGTGCTGCCATGGCAGGCAACACCAGGGCGGCGCCGATGCCTTCGAGTACCGACCAGCCGAGGGCGAGCACGGCGACGGTGGGCGCTGCTGCAGTGATCGCCGAGCCGCAGGCGTAGATGACCAGGCCGATGACGAACGTACGTCGGCGACCGAGGATGTCGCCGATCTTGCCGCCGGTGAGCATCAACATTGCCATGACCAGGCTGTAGAAGGTGATGACGGCCTGGATCGTCGTGACCGTCGTGTCGAAGTCTTCGACGAGTTGGCTGATCGCAACGTTCATCACCGACTGGTCGAGGACCATGATGAACTGGGCGCCCGCCAGGGCGACGAGCGGGAGCCAGCGCTTCATCCGCCCGACCGTAGCCCCTGCCGCTCAGGTGGTGGCCGGTTCGCCGCCGTCCTCCTCGGGGAGGAACGCCGACTCCGGCAGCCGTCGCAGGTCGACAAACCAGGCGAGGAAGAACGCGAACGCGGCGCCGAAGCCGAGTACCGCACGCGCACCGATCCATTCGATGACCACGCCGAACAGCAGGTTGCCGATCGGCACGGTGCCGCCGAAGACCATGAACCACAGCGGCATCACCGTTGCCCGCTCGGTGTTCTTCATGTTCAGCTGGAGTGTCGTGGTGATCGCGGTGGCGGTCATGAAGTAGAAGAACCCGAGCACGAAGCCCACCGGGAATGCAAGTGATGGGCCGCGCAGCTGCGAGAAGACACCGAGCGCGAAACCGAAGCCAACGAAGCCCCGCACGATCAAGACCTTGCGGTCGATCCGCGACAGGAACGTGCCGACCGAGAGCGCCCCGAAGAACGCGCCGAGCCCCCAGATGGCATACAGCCAGCGGTAGGTGGTGCTTGCCGGTGAGATGTCGAGGTTCAGGCGAACGACCGACGGGAACAGGCCGATGTAGACCAGGCTGACCAGTGAGAACAGGAACATGCCGCTGAGCAGCCGGCTCAGCACCTTGCGGCTCTTGGCGGTGTGGATGCCTGTGAGCAGGCTTCGCCAACCCTTTGCGGTGTTGCCGCTGCGGACGTCGGGCATCCGCACGATGAGCAGTGCCGCAATGAAGAAGAGGTAGGTCGCAGCGTTGACGAGGAAGATCTGCGAGACGCTCAGCCCAGCAATGGCGAGAAGTGCGGCGAGAATCGGGCCGACCACGCGGGTGCCGTTGATCATGGCCGAGTTGAGGCTGATGGCGCCCGGCAGGTCCTGGCGGTGGACGAGTAACGGCATCGACGACTGGAACGCCGGAGCGTTGAGCGCATTGGCGATGCCGATGCCGAGTTGCGCGGCGAACAGCGTCCACAGTTCGGTTTCGGCGTACACGAAGTAGGCGAGCGCGATCGTGAGCACCACCGACGCGCTCTGCATCGTCAACTGCAGTTTCTGTTTCGACACCCGGTCGGCCAACACGCCACCGGGGATCGACAGGACCAACAGTGGACCGAGTTGCATGAACACCATCAAGCCGACGAGTGCGGGTCGGCCGGTACGAACGTCGATGTAGGC
>JANPCI010000502.1:0-7035 GCA_031430875.1 Actinomycetes bacterium
GGCGACCTGATCGTGGGCGCCTTCAACCGGTCCGCGATCGCCACCATGTTCGACCGCACCTCACGCTATGTGTGGCTCACCAAGTTGCCGCACGGCAAAAGCGCCGACGGTGTTCTCGACGCGCTGATTGTGACGCTGCGACGCATCCCATCTCATCTGCGTGTGACGTTGACATGGGACCAAGGATCAGAGATGGCCCGGCACCTGGAGCTCGCCGAGCGTTGCGGGATCGACATCTACTTCGCGGAACCCAAAGCGCCATGGCAGCGACCCACCAACGAAAACGGCAACGCACTCGTTCGCCGCTACGTCGGCAAAGGCACCGACCTGTCCGTCTACACCACCAGAGACCTACGAGCCATCGAACGAAGAATCAACACCATCCCGCGACGATCACTCGACTGGGCCACCGCCAACGACCTCTACACTGCCGCTGTTGCCATGACCGGTTGAACCGACCCAGACCCCTTTTGTTATGTGACTGACCAGGTGCCGTTGGAGCGCAGCAGGGTTGCGAGATCGCCAGGGCCCTTGCGTTCGCTGGCGGCCATCACCTGATCGGCGACGGCGCCCGCATACTCGGGGCGCTGGACGTCACGGAACACGCCGAAGGGTGTGGGGGAGTGGTCGTCGTGGCTCAACCGTGCGATTGCGAAGGCGAGCGACGGGTCGTCGCGGTGGGCGTCGTGGATCAGGATCTCATCGGCCGACACGTCCGCGCGCTCGACCAGGCGCAGCTGCCCGTCGACACCCATGGCGACGGCGCGGTGACCGTCGGTGCCGAACGTGATCGGCTCGCCGTGCACGAGGTCGATCATCATCTCGTCGCGAGCCTGCTTCTTGGTGACCTCGTCGAACTGGCCGTCGTTGAAGACGTTGCAGTTCTGGTAGATCTCGACGAACGACGATCCGTGGTGTTCGTGCGCCGACCGAAAGGTGTCCATCATGTGCTTGCGGTCGAGGTCGTGGGTGCGGGCGACGAAGCTGGCCTCGGCGCCGAGTGCAACGGCGAGCGGGTTGAACGGCGGGTCGATCGAACCCATCGGGGTCGACTTGGTGACCTTGCCGACCGGCGATGTGGGCGAGAACTGTCCCTTGGTCAATCCGTAGATCCGGTTGTTGAACAGCAGGATGTTGAGGTTGACGTTGCGGCGCAGCGCATGGATGAGGTGGTTGCCGCCGATCGACAGGCCGTCACCGTCGCCGGTGACGACCCACACGTCGAGATCGGGTCGGGCGACGGCAAGACCGGTGGCGATCGCCGGGGCGCGGCCGTGGATCGAGTGCATGCCGTACGTGTTCATGTAGTGCGGAAACCGGCTCGAGCAGCCGATGCCCGAGATGAATACGGTGTTCTCCGGGGCGATACCGAGCTCAGGCATGAGGGTCTGGACGGCGAGCAAGATGCCGTAGTCGCCGCAACCTGGGCACCAGCGCACCTCCTGGTCGCTCGTCCAGTCCTTCTTCGTCGTGACGGCAACCTGTGTGGTGCTCATGAGTTCGCTCCGTTCGTGCTGGTGATCGATGCAAGGGCCTCGTCGATGGCGGCCATGATCTCTCGGGCCTTGAAGGGGAGGCCCTGCATCTTGGTGAGCGCCTTGGCGTCGACGAGGTACTTGCCGCGGATGAGTTGCGTGAGCTGGCCCATGTTGAGTTCGGGGACGATCACCCGTTGGTATCGGTGCAGGATGTCGCCGAGGTCGGAGGGCAACGGGTTGAGGTGCATGATGTGCGCCGATGCCACCTTCTTGCCGGCGCGGCGGGTCTGCTGAACCGCGGCGTCGATCGCCGCCCACGTGGAGCCCCAGCCGAGGACGAGCACGTCGGCATCGATGTCGCCGTTGATCTCTGTGGGTGGGATGTCCATCGCGATGCGAGCGATCTTCTCGGCGCGCAGGTGGACCATCTTCTCGTGGTTCTCGGGCGTGTAGTCGATGTTGCCGGTGCCGTCGGCCTTCTCGAGGCCACCGACTCGGTGCATCAGGCCGGGTGTGCCCGGGATCGCCCAGGGCCGAGCCAGTGTCGTCTCGTCGCGCAGGTACGGCCAGAACACCTCGTTACCGTCCTCATCGACGTGGTTCGGTTCCGTCGTGAACGGCACGGAGATGTCGGGCAACGACTCGATCGACGGCAGTTTCCACGACTCGGAGCCGTTGGCCAGGTAGCCGTCGGACAGCAGGATCACCGGCGTGCGGTACTTGAGGGCGATGCGGATCGCCTCGATGGCAGCGTGGAAGCACTGCGCCGGGGTGTAGGCGGCCACAATCGGGAGCGGTGCTTCGCCGTGGCGTCCGTAGAGCGCGATGTTGAGGTCGGAGGCCTCGGTCTTGGTCGGCAGCCCGGTTGACGGACCGCCGCGTTGGATGTCGACGATCAAGAGCGGCAGTTCGATCGACACCGCCAGCGAGGTGGTCTCACTCTTGAGGGCGACGCCGGGACCGCTTGTGGTGGTGACGCCGAGGTGGCCGGCAAACGCCGCGCCGAGCGCCATGCCGATCGCGGCGATCTCGTCCTCGGCCTGCACCGTGCGGATCCCGAAGTGCTTGTGCTTGGACAGCTCGTGGAGAATGTCGCTGGCCGGGGTGATCGGGTACGACCCGAGCGTGATCGGCAGCTTCGCGAGCTGGCCGGCCGCGACGATTCCCCAGGCGAGCGCGGTGTTGCCGGTGATGCTCGTGTACTCACCGGCGGGGAGCTCGGCTGGACGAACCTCGTAGCGATGGCCGACCGCTTCGGTGGTTTCGCCGAAGTTGAAGCCGGCGAGGAACGACGCCTTGTTGGCGGCTGCGACCTGCTCGTTGGTGCCGAACTTCTCCGTGATCCACTCGATGGTCGGGTCGATCGGTCGGGTGAACATGAACGACACGAGACCGAGCGCGAAGAAGTTCTTGGATCGCTCGGCGTCGCGCGGCTTCACGCCGAGCGGCGCACAGACCTCCTTGGTGAGGCTGGTCATCGGAACTCGCAGAACCCGGTAGTTCGCCAACGTGTCGTCGTCGAGCGGGTTGGATTTGTAGCCGGCCTTTTCGAGGTTTCGTTCGTCGAACGCATCCTCGTTGACGATCACGGTGCCGCCCGGTTCCAACCGGTGGAGATCGGCCATCAACGCGGCCGGGTTCATGGCCACGAGCACGCTGGGTTCGTCGCCCGGCGTGGTGATCTTGTGGTTGGCGATGTTCACCTGGAACGCCGACACACCGTTGACCGTGCCGGCCGGCGCTCGGATCTCTGCCGGGAAGTCGGGAAGTGTCGACAGGTCGTTGCCGAATGCAGCGCTCACGGAGGTGAAGCGATCACCCGTGAGCTGCATCCCGTCGCCGGAGTCGCCGGCGAAGCGGACGATGAGATGGTCGAGTACATGATCGTCCTCGGTGCCCGAGCGGTCGATCGTGTCCGTCATGTTGTGTCCCCCCAAGGGATTCGGTGCCCCGGCGCCGTTGCCGGGCGCATCCGCAGTCAACCGTAGCGGTGGAGTCGGTCGCGAATCGGGACGGCCGCCCGCAAAGTGACCTTCTTCCTGTTACATCCGGGGTCAGACCCCAGATGTAACACCGCTTGCGCGAGGATCTTGTGATGTCGCGTCGAGTGTTGGCCGGAGTGTTGGGTTGTGCGCTGGCTGCGGGACTGTCGGCGTGCAGCAGTTCGGACGGACCCGATGGTCCGCCCGTACTCGAACGGATCGACGGGCCCGCGCAGGTCGATCCGTCGTACGACCCGTTCGCCACGACCCCGCCGACGGTGGTCGACGGCGAAGGCTGACGGGCTCGCGGGTAGGGTCGTCGTCCGAATGGCGACCCTCCGATTCAGCTTCGGCACCATGGGCTCGGGCAAGAGCACCGTGGCGCTGCAGATCCATCACAACCTCTCGAACCGCCAGCTCTTCGGGCTGCTGCTGACCACCCTCGACCGCGAGGGCCGCCAGGTCACGAGTCGTCTCGGCGTGGCCGCTCCTGCGATCGAAGTGACGCCCGATCTCGACCTGCACGCGCTGGCAGTACGGCACTGGCCGATCCACTACATGGTCTGCGACGAGGTGCAGTTCTACACCGTCGAGCAGTGCGATCAGTTGGCTCGCGTGGTCGACGAACTCGACATCGATGTGTTCGCGTTCGGTCTGCTCACCGACTTTCGAGGCCATCTGTTCGAAGGAACCCAGCGAATGCTGGAGATCGCCGACGAGCACGTTCCGCTCCAGGTGGAGGCTCGCTGCTGGTGCGGTGCCCGTGCGACGCACAACGCCCGCGTCGTCAACGGCGACGTCGTGTACGAGGGCGACACGGTGGTCGTCGGCGACACCAATGAGCGTGATGCGCCACTCTTCGGTGACTCGGTGCGCTACGAGTTGCTCTGCCGTCTGCACTTCCGCAGCGGCGACCTCGGCGCCTGACCGGTCTTTCCGGACCCGACCCCAACAGACCGCCCCGGTCTTTCCGGACCCGACCCCAACAGACCCGATGTCACCAGGTGGCGATTGTCGTGTTGCGGTGGATCTCGCGATCCTTGGTGATCAGCACAACTCCGGCGGCTTGCGCGTCGGCAACGATCATTCGGTCGAACGGATCGCGGGTCCAGGTCAGTGGTGCCGCCGCCTGGACCACGGTTGCCATCGGCGCATCCGACAGCCGGAGTCCGACGCGGTTGGCGAGGTCGCCGATGATGTCGGCGCCGGTCACCGACAGCCTCCCGATCTCGTGCAGGAAGGTCAGCTCGAGCTGGACCATCGGCGACACGATCAGCTCCTCCGCTTCGAGCGCTTCGACCGCGCCGTCGCTGAGTCGTTCGATCTCGCCGGTGTAGAGCCACACGACAACATGTGTGTCGAGGCGGATCACGGCCTCCACTCGTCCGACCAGTCGAGATGCACGAAGTCCTCACTGTCGCCAACAACAGCATCGGGCCGTCGTACGAGCGCACCCAGACGTGATGGCGGCTCGTCGGCGATGATGCGCAGGCGTCGTCCGTTGCGTTCGATCTCGACCGGTTCACCGGTGGCCAGGACCTGATCGAGCACTCGATAGATGTCTTGTCGCAGTTTGGAGGCGGTCAGGATCACGGGAAGAGACTAGCACGTACGTATTAGAGTTGGACGTACGTACGCTCCGTTCCCACCGTGGCTTCGTTAGGCCCCGTTGCGGTACGCCTCGGTGAGGAGGTCGCGGAGGGCGTCGTCGAGGTCGTCGGGTGTCGCGACGTTGGCGGTGTGCCAGAACTTGCTGCCGTACGAGATGACCTTGCGGGTGATCGTTCGGTGGGTCGCTTGCCGATTCAGTGCGAACGACACGGCAACCCAGTGCTGCATGGGTCGCAGCTCGGCGAACTTGCGGGGGTTCTTGAGGAATATCCCGACGGAGACCACGTCGGCGTGGACTGGCCCGAGCGACTGCACGTGCGCCATCACGACCTCGAAGACCGGTCGCTCGTGGTCGGGTCCGGTTTCGAAGTACTCCTCGACGGTGAGGCCGGGAGCGCAATCGTGGCCCTGGCCGGTCCGGGCGAACATCCGCCCACACTCCGGGCAGGTCCAGCCGGTGCTCACGGGAGGGCTCACCGCAGTGCGGTGATCTCGACGATCGGGACGGGACGGCTCAGGCCCCTGAACTCGACGTCGCCCATGGGAGTCGCGTCGACGCGATCCTCGACGGCGGCGAACACCTTGTTCGTGGCGAGGATCTGGCCGCCGGCGGCGATGCCGCAGATGCGCGCCGACAGGTTCACCACGGTGCCGATCGCCGTGTACTCGGTGCGACCGTCGAAGCCGATCTCGCCGCAGGTGGCGAACCCGACGGCGATCCCGATGCCCAGCTCGAGTTCGTGGCCGCGCCGCTTCCAGAGGGTGGACAGCTCGGCGGTCCGATCGCGCATCGCCACCGCCAGCCGGACGGCCTGCCAGGCGGGGTCGTCGATCTGCACGGGATCGTTGAAGAACACGAGCATCCCGTCGCCGGTGAACTGGGCGATCGTGCCGTCGTGCTCGAAGATCATCGGCCCGACCGCGTGGTGGAACTCACGCAGGACGTCCATCACCTCCTCGGGCTCGGCCGTCTCCGAGAACGCGGTGAACCCCCGCAGGTCGCAGAACAGCACGGTGATCTCGCGGCGATGACTGGCGAGAATCCCCTCGCCGCCCGACGCCAACGCCTCGGCCAACTGCGGCGTGACGAACCGGCGCAGCATGTTGAGGCGCTCGACCTCGGCGACCTTCTCGTCGACGCGTTCGGCGAGGTGGAGGTTCCACTGCTGGAGTTCGTCGGTCATCCGCTTCTTGTCGAGGCAGGCGCCGAGGCGGGCGTGGAGCAGCACCGGATCGAAGGGCTTGGGCAGGTAATCCTCGGCGCCGAGCTTGATGCACGTGATGATCGACGCCATCTCGTCGACGCCGGAGATCACGATGAACGGGATCGCCTTCAGGCGGTCGTCGCCGGAGCGGTGTTCGAGGAGGCCGTAGCCGTCCATCTCGGGCATCTCGATATCGGTGATCACAACATCGATGTCATTGGCGCCGAGCGCGGCGATCCCCTCGAGCCCGTTGCCGGCCTCGATCACCCGGTGGCCGAGCGAGCCGAGCGACATCGACAGCATCGCCCGGTTGAGCGGGTCGTCGTCGACGATCAAGACCGTGGCGGGCGCGGGCTGGTCGGCGGGTTCCGTCACGGCGCTCATCCTCGCGTGTCGAGCGCTTGGCGGGCGCCCTCGAACGCGACGGTGATCGCCTGCACCTGCCCGTCGGCGTCGACCACGGCGTTCTGACGGGCCTGCGATTCGAGTTCGGCGCACAACTCCGACAACTCGGTGGCGCCGAAGCTCGTTGCATTCGACTTGAGGGTGTGGGCGGTGCGGCGCAGCACGTCGATGTCGTTGGAACCCGCGGCGTCGGCGAGCTGTGTGAGCAGGGTGGCTCCGTTGTCGAGGAACGAGGTGACCAATCGCCCGAACGACTCGTCGTCGGGGGCGATGGATCGCATCCGGGCGATCGCTGTCGCATCGAGGGTCACGTCTGGAGCGGCGCCGGGTTCGCCGATCGGGTCGGCGGCGCGC
>JANPCI010000503.1:0-1652 GCA_031430875.1 Actinomycetes bacterium
GCTCGGCGATCGGGCGCGTGTTGGCGTCGACGGGCCGCTGCCGGTCGTCGCCGAGATCACCACTGCATCGCTCGACGCGCTCGGACTGCGGCCGGGCGACGCGGTTCACGCGGCGCTCAAGGCCACCGACATTGCGACGTACCCGGCATGAGCAGCACCAAGCGAAGCCCGCACGACCTCCTGCTGGGCGAGTGGGCGTGTCTCGGCCTGCTGTATGCCAGGCCGTCGCATGGATTCGCGATCGCGGCCCAACTCCGACCCGATGCTGAGGTCGGCCGGATCTGGTCGGTGTCGCGGCCACTGACCTACCGGTCGCTCGATCAGCTCGTCGAGCGGGGCCTCGTCAGACCGGTCGGTTCCGAGCCGGGTGAAGCCGGTCCGAGCCGGACCATCCTGGCGGCAACTCGAACCGGGCGGGCGCAGCTGCGAACGTGGGTGCGTATGCCCGTCGAGCATCTCCGCGACCTTCGCAGCGCGCTCCTTCTGAAGATTGTGATCGCAGATCGGTGCGACATTGCGATCGACGACATGCTCCGAGCGCAACGCGTCCGGCTCGAGACCCAACGTTCCTCGCTGTCGGCGAGCGCTTTCGACAGTGACAGAACCGTCGTCGACCCGGTGGCCCTCTGGCGGTACGAGGCGTCGCAGGCCGGCTTGCGGTTCCTCGAACAACTCGCCGGCAGGGTCGATGGCCCGGACGCCGGCCCGGACGATCGAAGGGTCGTCACGCGGGCGGCCGACGGGTGAGTCGGTACGTCGCGAGTGCGGCGGCGATCGCCAGCAAGGCCAGCATCGACACCATCCCGACGGAGGTGACCGCATGCGGAACAGTGGTCGCGGAGCCAGGGTTCTGGACGGCGATACCGATCGGCCGGCTGCCCAGCTCAGCCAACGACACCACCCAGAGCACCACGGCGACGCTGGTCGCACCCGCCGCGAGCCCCAGCCCGTAGCTCCGAACGATCAACATGCCGACCACGCCGGCCGCCGCGATCAACCCGACCTGGCCGATGCGACCGGCGAAGAATGCCGTCGGGAGGTCGAAGTTCGGATCGGGTGAGCGGAAGTTGTCGGCGTAGGTCGCATCACCGACGGGGATGAGTGGCCCGAACCCGAGGATCACCGACGCAACTGCGGTCACGGCAGCGATGAGCGGGTTGAGCGCTCGGTGTCCGCCAGGGTTCGCCAATCGAAGCGATGCGGCAAACACCAGGACTCCGAGGGCACCGACGGCGACGATCAGCCACCAGCCGATGTCGCGGGTGACCCGCAACGTGAACTCTTCCGAGGAGGTACGGGTGACCGATTCGGCGAGTCCGATCGGGAGCTCGGCGAGCCCGATCGAGAGTCCGGCCCAGCCTGCGAGTGCCAGACCGGCCCCGCCCGCCAGACCCGCTCCCCAACGGAGCCCGAAGCACGCAAGCACGCCGCCGAGCACCATGACAGCGGCGCCCGCGAGCGCTGCCGGCCCAAGGTCGCTTCCGAGGTCGGCGAGGCTGCGCGGTCCTGTTACGATCCCGGCAGTTGGGCGTGTGGTTCGGATGTCGATCACGTCTGCGACGGTCGTCATCAGTACTGCGATCGCCCCGAACAACGACAGGATCAACACGACTCGGACCTTGAACGATTCCCGTGGGGCGGGGTACTCCGCG
>JANPCI010000504.1:0-8166 GCA_031430875.1 Actinomycetes bacterium
GCGCTCGATGCGCGCGAGCGTGCCGTCGATGTCGCCAACCTCGACAGCCTCGCGATGGGCGTTCGGGCGTCGCTCGAGCATTTGGGTGAAGGCGTCGTACATGGCGCCGATCGCATCCTCGGACCCTGCCCGCTCGACGAGCGCCCGCGCGTCCACGTGTGATTGCGTCTGGGGCGTCTTGCTGCGCTCATTGAAGGCCTCGACCGCAGTGCGGCGATCCAACATCAACGCAACTTCGGCGAACCTCACGCCACAGTCGACAGCGAGCTGGTCGAGTTCCTCGATGAAGCCCACGCGTGCCAAGAACTGAGGGACCACCACGTCGAGTCCAGCGCCAAGGTGGGTTCGCGCCATCGAGATCGCGAGCGCCCGGGCTGCAAGACCGGCGTCAACCGGCAGATCGATCCAGGCGCCCAGCAGACCCCGGATGACATCGATGTCCAGGTTGAGCGCGAGTGGTCGTGTTTCGACCAGCCGAACTGCAAGGGTGGACTTGCCCGACGCCGGCGGGCCGTTGAGCAACACGAGCGTCGCCATCGCCAGATCGTAGGTCCGTGGCCCTGGCACGGAAGAGAAAACTGGGGCAGAATCCGACGATGGTCGACGGAGAACTGATGCTGATCCCGTGCGAAGGCGGTCCGACGGCGTTCATCCGTGGGGCTGTCCGATGACGACCGACGTTGTTCCGATCCTGCGTGTCGCCGATGCGGCGGCAGCCGTTGTCTGGTACCGCCGTCTCGGCTTCGAGCAACAGTTCGAGCACCGGTTCGAGCCGCACTTTCCCGCCTATGTGGGGATTCGGCGAGAAGGTGCCCAGTTGCACCTCTCCGAGCACGTCGGCGATGCGACGCCCGGCACGCTTGTCTACATCTGGGTCGACGAGATCGATCCGATTGCGGCCGAGTTCGGCGTCGCCGTGTCAGAGGCTCCATGGGGGCGCGAAGTCGCACTCACCGACCCCGACGGAAATCGGTTGCGTGTTGCCGAACCAGTTGACTGATCAGCCGGGCTTTGCGACGCCGCCGTAGGGGATCGTGATGATGGCGAGCAGGTGATCGTCGGGATTGGCGAGGTCGACGCCATTGCCCGTTGTCACCTGCCAGAACACGCTGAAGGGAATGGGCGCAGCGAGCCCGAACAGGTCGGCGAACCATCTGGCGGCCGCCACTCCGTCACGGGCGGGAATGATCGTGTGATCGAGGCGGATGGCCATCGAGCCGTCAGTCGAGAGCGAAGGGCGGGTAGCGGTCGGTGATGAGCAGGAACGCGTACGCGTACACACGCAGCCCCCAGCGGCCCACGCCCACGACGTAGTCGAACAGACCCTTCGGATACCGCCCGGTGAACAGGATCGCGAACCAGGCGATGATGATCGCGAAGAACGCACCGATCCCCAGGAAGAACAGGATGATGAAGTGGGGAATGACGAGGAACCACTTCACAAGCGGTAGCCACCGATTGAGGTCACGCTCGACGTTGTCCGGGTAGTCGAACTCGAGGTGAACGGTCTGCTCGTCGACCGTCGACGGGTACTGGTCGGTCAGGAGGGCGAAGTAGGCGCCCACCCGAGCGCTGAACCGGTTGAGCTCCAACGCGAAGTCGAACCACCACTTCGGATATCGCTGACGGAACAGGATGAGCAGCAACGTCGTGAAGAACAGTGCGCCGAGGATGCTGGCTCCCGAGGTCGTCACCCACGCCCCGTTCTCCGTCTGGAACGTGCTGGTACTGCTGTTCGTCAGGATGCTCAGCACGATCGCGATCGGGATGATCAGAACGATACGAAACGCGGTCGTGACGCGATTCAGTGTTTCCGGGTAGTCGATCTGCAGTCGGGCCGGATACGGCTGCTCGGCAGGCACGGCGCCCGGCGGTGGGGCGAAGGGCCCCGGCGGTGGCGGGGGTGTTGGAGCTGGCGGCGGAATGATGGACATCTCAGGTACCTCCTTGGGCGTACACGACGTGTCAGAGACATCGTGTACGCAGACGAACCGTAACCGGTAGGGGCTGATGGCCCGAGCGGAGTACCATCTCCGGCTGTGCAGCCGCAGTCGCAGCGATTTTCGTGCCCCGGGTGAACCGGGGGATCGACCACACGACAATCTGCTCCTGTGCCGTCTCCTGAGTTCGTCCGGGGCGATCACCGTCCGACGCCAACGCTCTTGAAAGGTCCACGTGCTCACTGACATCACCGCCGCTCGCGAGGCCGCCCTCGCCGACATCGAGGGCGCCGCCACCCTCGACGAGATCGCCACGCTCAGCACCCGCCTCCTCGGCAAGAAGGGCGATCTCGCCCAACTCAAGACCCGACTCGGACAACTCGAGTCGATCGACGACAAGAAGGCCGCGGGCCAGGCGATCAACGATGCCATGAGCATTGTCTCGTCGGCGCTCGACGAGCGTCGCACGGCCCTTTCCGTCGAAGCGCTTTCAGTGCGCGTCGAGGCCGAACGGCTCGATCTGACGGAGTACGTCGGAAAACCGACTCGAGGCCACGCCCATCTCGTCACGCAGGCGTGGGAACGGCTCGAAGACGTCTTCATCGGACTCGGCTTCCAGGTCGCCGAGGGGCCAGAGGTCGAGACCGATTGGCACAATTTCGAGGCACTCAACATGGGCGAGGGGCATCCGGCCCGAGGTGAGTTCGACACGCTGTTCGTCGATCACGTGACGCCCGACGGAAAGTCCGGGACCACGCTCCTGCGTACCCACACGTCGCCCGTGCAGATCCGCACGATGCTGGAGAGCGAGCCGCCCATCTACATCGTCGCTCCAGGCCGGGTGTTCCGTCGCGACACACCCGACGCCACACACATGCCGGTTTTCCATCAGATCGAGGGTCTGGTGATCGACCGTGACATCTCGATGGCCGATCTCGCCGGCACGATCGAGGCGTTCACCAAGGCGTTCTTCGGTGCCGGCTTCACATCTCGTCTGCGTCCGAGCTACTTCCCGTTCACCGAGCCATCGGCGGAGTTCGACATCCAGCGGCCCGACGGCAGCTGGATCGAGCTCGGAGGCTGCGGCATGGTGCACCCGAACGTCCTGCGCGCCGGTGGCCTCGACCCCGAGGATTGGAGTGGATTTGCCTTCGGCTTCGGCATCGACCGCATGGCCAAGGAACGCCATGGCGTCGAGGACATCCGCGACATGTACACCAACGACATCCGATTCATGGAGCAGTTCTCGTGAAGATCCTCCTGTCATGGCTCAACGACTACGGCGACTTCGGTGACCCGACCGATCCCGTCGCCGTGCAGCGCGTCGCCGACGCGTTGACCTCGCTCGGCCTCGAAGTCGATTCGGTCACCACGGTCGGCGAGACCGTGCCGGGCATCGTGACGGCGCGAGTCCTACGTCTCGTGCAGCACCCCGACGCGGCCAAGGTGCAGCGCGTCTACGTCGAAGCCGGTGATGGTGTCGAGCGCCACGTGTGGTGCGGCGCATTCAACATGGCCGTCGGCGACGTCGTCCCGCTCGCCACCCTCGGCACCACCATGCCAAATGGCATGACCATCGAGCGGCGTGGCATCCTCGGCATCGACTCCGAGGGCATGTTGTGTTCGTCGAGCGAACTCGGCCTCGGCGACGACCACTCGGGGATTCGCATCCTGCCGTCCGACGTCGCCCTCGGGCGGCCGTACGGCGAGGCGCTCGGGCTCACGCTCGACGTGTTGATCGACGCCGATGTCACCCGCAATCGTCCCGACTGCTGGGGCTACGTGGGTATCGCCCGCGACCTCGCCGCCAAACTCGGTGTCGAGTTCCGTCCGCCCGCGCCAGGTTCGACCGTGACCGGCGACGAACGCGTCGCCCCCGTCGAGATCATCGACGGTGACCGCTGTGCCCGATTCACCTCGACCGTGATCTCCGGCATCGAGGTGAAGCAGTCGGCCGAGTGGATGGCTCGCCGGCTCACTGTGGCCGGCATGCGTCCCATCAGCAACGTGGTCGATGTCAGCAACTACGTGATGCTGGAACTCAACCAGCCCAACCACGCGTACGACCTCGACACCCTTGGCGGGGGCGGCTTCCGCGTCCGTTTGGCTGCCGACGGTGAAGCGCTCACGACGCTCGACGGCGAGGAGCGGACGTTCACGGCCGACGACCTCTTCATCTGCGACGCCAACGATGTGGCGATCGGCGTCGGTGGGATCATGGGTGGACTCGACACCGAGATCAACGACTCGACGACCACGGTGGCGCTGGAGATGGCCTGGTTCTCACTCGTCGGCATCGGCCAGACCGTTGCCCGCACGAACCTGCGCTCTGAAGCGTCGGCACGCTTCGAGCGAGGGGTTGACCCCTACGGCATGCCGACCGCGATCGCCCGATTCGTCGAATTGCTGTCCGAGACCTGCCCGCGATTGGTCGTGCATGCCGGAGCCGTCGACGCGCGGTCCGAGCACCTACCGGCCGAGCACCGCAGCGTCGACGTCCGCATCAGTGCCGTGAATCGGATCCTCGGTACCGACCTGGCCGCCGGCGACCTGCCGCGGCTGCTTGATCCCATCGGCTACACGGTCTCGGGCACCGGTGACACCCGCTCGGTCGTACTCCCCAGCTGGCGGCTCGACTCGACCGAGGAGGTCGACGTGATCGAGGAAGTCGCCCGACACTACGGCTACGACCGCATTGGCAAGACCGTCCCGAAGTCGGTCGTCCACGGTGAGCTGAGCGTCCGCCAACACCGCCGTCGCCTCGCCCGTGAGGTGCTGCTCGGACTCGGCATCTCCGAGGCCATGCCCAATCCGTTCCTGGCGCCCGACACCTTGGCCAAGGCCGGCCTGCCACCCGAGGCGCTGCGGATCACGAACCCGCTGGTCGCCGAGGAGAGTGTGTTGCGCACCTCGTTGCGGCCCGGTCTGCTCCGGGCGATTGCGTACAACGAGTCGCACCGTCGTTCAGGCGTCGCCCTGTTCGAGATCGGTCACGTGTACCCGCCCGCGGAAGGCGAACTCCCCGGTGAGTACGAGGCGTTGACCGTCGTGCTGGCGGGTGCCGATGCACCCGCCGCGGTAAGTGTGTGGCGCGAACTCGCGGCCGCGCTCGGCACCGGCGCACGGCTCGACCAGTCGAAGGTGCCAGACGGTCTGCACGCGACTCGTTCGGCGACGTTGCAGGCGGGGCGCGATCCGCTCGGCGCTGTCGGCGAGGTGGCGCCCGACGTGCTCGAGGCGTTCGAGGTGACCGAACGGGTGGCCATCCTCGAACTCGACCTCGACCAGATCCTCGATCGCGAACCCAAGCCGACCCAGTGGAAGTCGACCAGCCGGTATCCGTCGAGTGACCTCGACCTGTCGTTCGTGGTGCCCGACGAGATCCCCGCTGAACGTGTCGAGAAGGCCGTACGTCAGGGTGCCGGCAACCTGCTCGTCGACGTCGACCTGTTCGACATCTACCGAGGCGAACGTGCTGTCGAGGGCACCCGGTCGCTCGCGTATCGCGTCCGTCTGCAGTCGTCGGATCGCAACCTCACCGACGCCGACATCGCCGACGTACGTCGCGGCGTTGAAGCAGCGGCCACCAAACTCGGCGCCCAGCTACGCACCTGAGACCGAAGACTCGCTCAGAGCGAGTCGGCGAACCCCTTGATGTCGCGGATGGTTGCGTACCACACCTCGGGCATCGCCTCCAGCAAGAGGCAGTCGCCCGCATGGCACGTGCCATTCACGGTCCGACTCACGGCACTGACGCCGGCATCGAGCAACTTGCGAAAGTAGACAAGACCCTCATCGCGTAGCGGGTCGAGTTGATTCACTGAGATCACGTGCGGGGGTAGCCCCGCCAGGTCGGATGGTTGCGCATGCATTGGCCACGCCAGCGGGTTCGTGGCATTCGAGCCGTCGGGGTTGTACGCCGTCACGAAGGCCCCCATGTTCTCGACGTCGATGAAGTACTTGTCGTTCTCGACGAGCGACGTGAGTTCCGGTGGTGGGTCCGCGTACTGGCCCGACACGAAGGGGCACTGGGCGTAGACACCGGCGATGTCGGCGATCCATCCGTCCTGCTTCGCCTTGAGGGCCGTGGCGATCGAGAGGTTTCCGCCGCCCGACTCGCCCGAGATGATCACCGTGGACACGCCGAGTGACTCCCGGTTGGCGATCACCCACTGCGCTGCACTGGCGCAGTCGTTCAGGCCGGCTGGGAACGGATGCGGCCCGAGCGCGCCACCCGCATTGCGAAACTCCACGCCGACCACGATCAGCCCGGTGGCGGCGAGGTCGTCACGCCACTTGATGTAGCTCGCTCCCGTGGCCTGCAGGATCGTCATGCCGCCACCGTGTGTGTGCACGATGCAGGGCAGCGGCCTAGCCGCGTCGTCTGGACGATGGATGTACAAGGTGATGTCGTTGCCGTCGACCCCGGTGATCGTCTCGACGTACGACGACACACCGGCGGTCGGGACCGTGTTCGCGAAGAACACATCACCGAGGATCGAGAATCCGGCCTCCACCGTCACGAAGTAGTCGATCAGCTCGTCGATCGGGCTCGCCGCCGTGACCGGCGAGGGGGCCGGCGCCACGTCCATCCCGAGTGGCGCCATCGCCGCGATCATGCGCGGGTCCGCCCGCGGATCGTCACGGATATCGAGGTTCGGGTTGCCGAGGCGTCCGGGGAGAATCGGTGAGGTCGTCATCCGGCCATCTTTGCGACGTTCGCAAAATCTCGACGACCTGGACGCACGTTGGCCCGAGCGATGAGTCTCAGCGCGACCCGTCCGCGCCCAGACTCATGGGAGCGGTGAGGTCGGCGGTGCCGGTGTTGCACTCGCGGTCGATGAACTCCCAGAACGCGGCCGCTCTGGCTGCGGTTGACGGACCGATGGGTGTGGTCGACGGCTCGTAGATGCAGCGGATGAAGCCGGCACCGGCGGTGACCCGGCCGGCAATCTCGTCGCCGGATCCCGCCCATGACCACGAGCCGTCGTGGCTCCGGGCAACCGGTCGGCCGGTCACCTCCAGGTCGTGGTCGAGGCTGCCCATCCACGTGCCGCCGCCTCGACGGGCGTCGCCGTGCTCCACGACGTCGGCTTCGAGTTCGCCAGCTGTGCGGCCGATGTCGTAGCCGGCGACGATCAGGTCGTTCACGAGGACCATCGGGATGCCAGCGCCCCTCGCGATGGTCATGATGCCGGCGCCGAACCGAGGATTCAGCTCGGTGGGCCAGAAGCCGTCGTCAGTGACCACACCGTCGACGGTGAACGTGCCGCGGAAGTCGACCTCACGACCCAATTGCTCACCGGCTTTCCGGGCGATGGAACGCATCTGCTCGCGGACCGATGGTTCGGGATCCCAGTACGTCGCACAGCCGGCGTACACGAAATCGTTGCCGCGTCGCAGCGTCACCATCTCGACCGGGCGCAGCACTGCCACGCCATTGGGCAGCACGATGCCGTGGATCGAGCACGGGATTCCCTCGAGGAACGGCATCACCCGCACCGTGTCGCACACGAGCCGCAAACTGCTCAGCGCTCGATCTCGGGACGAATTGTCGGTGACCCAGTACGTCTGGTGGGCGCCGCCGTGGAATCCGTCACGCGCATCGGCCGCCCAGACGGTGCCATGGCCGCGATCGATCGATTCGGACGCCGCGGTCGCATCGTCGAGCGGAACGACGATCGACGGTTGGCGATCGATGCCTGCCCGGTCCCAGAATGCGTCGACGACCACCTTGTCCTCGAGCGCGACCCACTCCGGGCGCCGATGGGACACGAAGGGTCGACCAACGAGCTCCGCCGCGGTCGCAAGGAACGTGCCGATCACGATTGCCCGGCGGTGAGGGTCGAACCGGTTGACGGCCTCGATCATCTCGGGAGTCGGGTGCGTGAGCATTCGGTCGGCGAAGTGGATCCGTTCCATCTCCGCCAGGCCGTCGGGCGGCTCGACGATCACGGTTGTGACGTCGGGCTGCGGCCCGGCGCCCCGGCCCTCCGTTGCCACCACCATCAGTTTCGTCACGCCGACCGAACGCAGCAGGTCGATGTGTTCGGTCCACGACGCGCCCATGGCTCCTGCGAGCACGACAGCGTGGCCACCGAAGGCCCGTCGCATCGGCTCGATCCACCAGTCGTCCATGGTCGGACCGTAGCGTGGCTGTCGTGATCGAGATCATGACGTTTCGGTTTGCGGACGGAGTCGACGAGTCAGCCTTTCGCGCCGTCGA
>JANPCI010000505.1:0-3244 GCA_031430875.1 Actinomycetes bacterium
GCGACCGCCGAGGTGTTCGACAGCGACGGCTGGTTCCGCACCGGCGACATCGGTGAACTCGACGAGGAGGGCTACCTGCGGATCACCGGCCGCAAGAAGGAGTTGATCGTGACCGCCGCCGGCAAGAACGTCGCGCCTGCACCGCTCGAGGATCACCTCCGCGCCCACGAGCTGATCAGCCAAGCGGTGGTCGTCGGCGAAGGGCGGCCGTTCATCGCGGCGCTGATCACGATCGATCCGACCGTCCTGCCGGACTGGGCTGCCCAGCACGGCCTCGCAGATACACCACTCACCGAGGTGCTCGGCTCACCGGAGCTCCACGCCGAGATCCAGCCGGCGATCGACCATGCGAACACGTCCGTGTCACGGGCCGAATCGATTCGCAGCTTCGCGATTCTCCCCCGCGACTTCACCATCAACGATGGCGAACTGACCCCGACGCTCAAGGTTCGTCGGGCGAACATCCAGTCGATCTACGCCGCCGAAATCGACAATATCTATGAGCGCTGACGACGACGATCCTGCATACGGCGTGGTTCTTCAACAACCCGACGCCGACGAGCACGCGCATGTACATACGCTTCGTGACGGTGCACGTCTGCTCGTTCGGTCGTTGCGGCCCGGCGACCGCGATGAGATCGCCCACGGCTACGAACAGCTGTCACCCGAATCTCGACGGCTGCGTTTCTTCAACGCCCCGGAACATCTCTCCGAGCGGTTGCTCGATTACCTCACCGATGTCGACGGCGTGGACCGTGTCGCGCTCATCGCGCGGGCGATTGACGAGCCCGGAACACCCGGCGTCGGTGTGGCCCGATATGCACGCGACCTTCGCGATCTGACCACCGCCGAGGCAGCCGTGACGGTGCTCGACACGCATCGCAATCGCGGGATCGCCACGATTCTGCTCAAGTCGCTCGTCGACGAGGCCGTCGCCAACGGCATCACCACCTTCACCGCGAGCGTGATGTGGGAGAACAAGTATCTGCTCGATGGCCTCCGTCAATACGGCGCCGTCGTCGTGCCCGACGAACCCGGTGTCGCCGCCGTGAGCGTCGACCTTCCGCATGACGCCACGGCGTTCGTGGGGTCACCACTCCATCGGGTGCTGCACACGGTGGCTGCTCGTCTGGGTCGCTGAGTCCGGGGATTGGCACGCGTTGGTATCCCTGACGGATTGGCCCGGTGGGTTAGACAACACCCGTGCCACCGACCACCAGACCGATTGGCGCCGTCGTCATGGCGGCGATGTTGTTCGGCACCGCGGGCACGGCGCAGGCACTCGGGCCCGACGCAGCTACCCCCCTCGGGGTCGGTGCCGAACGCATCGTCGTCGGCACGGCAGTGCTCTGGCTCGCGATCGCAATCGCCGGTCCGTCCCTCGCCGAGGTCACCGCAGCGGTCCGCGCCCATTGGCGACTCATGCTCATCGGCGGCGTGGGCGTCGCGATCTACACACCTGCGTTCCTCGTGGCGGTCGATCGCACGGGCGTCGCCGTCGGCACCGTGGTGGCCATCGGGTTCGGTCCGTTCTGTGCCGGCGCGATGGAGTGGGTGTGGCGGGGAGTGCGACCGAGTCGTGGATGGTTCCTGGGCACCGTCGTGACCGTCACCGGTGGTGCGCTCCTCGTGGCGTCGGCCGGCTCATCGAGGACCGCCGACGTCGACGGCATCGGGCTGCTCCTGGCCCTCGCTGCCGGAGCGGGTTACGCGCTCTACTCGGTCACCGCCAAGTCGACGATGAGCGCCGGAGTACCTCCGACGTTGGCGCTGGCCGGACCGTTCACGGCGGGCGCGATCGTGGTGGCACTCCTCGCTGCAGGCGAACCATTCGGATGGATCATCACCGGTGACGGCGCCCTGATGGCGGTGCATCTCGGCGTCGCTGCAACCGGAGTCGCCTACCTGCTGTTCGGCTATGGACTGCACCGCTTGACGTCGGCCACCACGGTCACGCTCGTACTCGCCGAGCCGCTCACCGCGACGCTGCTTGCCACGGTCGTTCTCGACGAGACGATCGCACCGCTCGGGTGGCTCGGCGTGGGTGCAGTCCTGCTCGGGCTGTTGGTGGTCGGGCGCACCGCGGAGGTGTCGATCGAGCCGGTGCCTCAGTCCGTCGACTGGCGCGCCCGACTCGGCTGAACCCGTGGCGCCTCGTTGGGCATCTTCGGGTACACCGGCGGCCAGGGCGCATCTGGAACACCGTCGGCGAGATCGGCGGCGAACTGCTCGACGAGCGGGGCAATCGAACACGGTGCGTCGTCCATCAGCTCCCACGGGTCAGCGCGCTCGGCGAGCCGGCCCGGAACGGTGTCCATCGTGGTGGCCTCGGGATCGATCGAATCGAGTTCGTCCCAGCCGAACGGCGTCGACACCTGAGCGCCGACGCGTGGCCGCACCCCCCAGGCCCCGAACATGTTCTTGTGCGGTGCGTTCTGATTGAAGTCGACGAACACCCGGGTGCCGCGTTCCTCCTTCCACCACTTGTCGGTGATGAGATCCGGATGACGCCGGGCCAACTCGCGGCCCAGCGCTACGACGGCACCCCGCACGGCAAACGAGTCCCAGCCCGGTTCGACTCGGACGTAGACGTGGATGCCCTTGCTGCCCGTGGTCTTCGGGAAGCCGAGCATGCCGTACTCGGCGAGGAGGTCGCGCACATGGCCCGCCGACTCGCGAACCATGTCGAACGTGACGCCGGGGGAGGGATCAAGGTCGATCCGCATCTCGTCGGCATCCTCCGGCGTCGACGCGCGGAACGGCCACACGTGCAGCCCGAGGACACCCATGTTCACCGCCCACAGCACGTGGGCCAGGTCGGCGATCACGAGGGCCCTCGACGGCGTGCCGTTGATGGTCTCGACCGTGGTGGTCGCAAGCCACTCAGGGGCCGAGTCGGGAATCCGCTTCTGGAAGAACGACTTCTCTCGCACGCCGTTCGGATACCGCTCCAAGAGCACCGGACGGTCGCGAACGGTCAGCATCAGGGCGTCACCGACGGCGACGTAGTAGCGAACGAGGTCGAGCTTCGTGCGGGGCTCCTTGGTCGGGCCCACCGACGGGAACATCACCTTGTCGGGATTGGTGATCGTGACGATCCGAGGCCCGGCGTCGATCTCGACCGGCTCCCCGAACTCGTCGGCCGTTGCCATCGTGCCGACGTTACATCCGGGGGGGGGGCCCCGATGTTAAAAACCCCCAATAAAAACAAGCGGGACACGAAGGTGTGGTGGTTAAAAAGGGG
>JANPCI010000506.1:0-1527 GCA_031430875.1 Actinomycetes bacterium
CAGCCCGGCGGGCTCTTGACGATGGCGAACTGGTTCCTGCTGGTCGACGCGATCACGGGCGAGCCCCGCAGCGACTGGAAGTCCTTTGCCGGGCCGACGTGGGCGAAGGACACCTTCGAGTACGCCTACCTCCTGGCTGCCCGGCCCGATCTGCACGTGACGTGGGTGACCACCCCGCCGATCGCGTTCGCCACCACCCAGCCATCGTTGGACGCAGCAACCCAGGATGGATGGCGTCCCGAGGCGGTGGATGTCGACCGACTGACGTCGTGATCACGCTGCAGTCGCGCACCCGGCGGTAGGTGATGTCGGGATCGAGCGATCGTATTGTGCGGTTGATGCCCGATGCGATCTTCGCTTTTCCGCGTCTTGCGGCGATCTACGACGACATCGATGGTGATCGCAGCGACCTCGATCACTACGAGGCCATCATCGATGAGTTCGGCGCTCGCAGCGTCCTCGACCTCGGTTGCGGCACCGGAACGTTCGCTTGTCGGCTTGCGGCGCGCGGGCTGACCGTCATCGCAGTGGACCCCGCAGCAGCGTCGCTCGACGTCGCTCGCGCCAAGCCAGGCTCGCAGCGGGTCACCTGGATGCTCGGCGATGCGACGACGCTCCCGCCGACGGCTGTCGATGCGGTCACGATGACCGCCAACGTCGCACAGGTCTTCGTTCACGATCAGGACTGGTCGGCCACATTGGGCGGAGTCCGCGGAGTCCTCCGAGACGGTGGTCACCTCGTGTTCGAAACACGCGATCCATCCTTCCGAGGCTGGGAGGAGTGGACTCGTGAACGGTCCTTCTGCGTCACTGAGACGGTTGCTGGTCGTGTCGAGAACTGGGTGGAGCTCACCGAGGTGGCGCTGCCACTCGTGTCGTTTCGTCACACATTCCGGTTCCTCGACAGCGGCGACGTTGTCACGTCGCACTCGACGCTGCGATTCCGCGATCGAGACGAGATCACCGCTTCACTCACCTCGAGTGGACTCGCGATCGACGAGATCCGCGACGCGCCTGACCGACCAGGCCGCGAGTTCGTCGTCATCGCCTACCCCACCCACCAATAGCGGCTGCGCAATGGCGTTGGATGCGGGTCTCGATTCGATGCCGCTGCTCAGACCGCGCGAACCTCGGCGAGCCGCTTGACTGAGTGTTTGTCGTCCCAGCAGACGGCGGCTTCCCATGCTGCTGACGCTTGAGCGGCGATGTCGAGCGCGTCGTCGTCGAGGTCGGCGGCGTTGTGGGGCAGCACCAGATCGAGGTCGGCGGCGTCGACGTGCGACTCGTCCCAGTCGATCAGCGCAACCCGATCAGCGGTCACGCGGATGTTGCCCGCATTCGGGTCGCCATGCACGACGCATGTCTGACGTCCGATAAGCCGCGCCCACGCTGCTCGACATCGAACAACGCCCTCAGGCGGCATCGCGTCGAGGTCGACCTTCGTCCCGGCTTCGGCGTGAAGGAGATCGGTCGACGACCGCCAGCCCGGGCGCTGCGGCCAGCCCTGCGTCAACCGATGCAGCTGGC
>JANPCI010000507.1:0-4036 GCA_031430875.1 Actinomycetes bacterium
GTCGGAAAGACGGCGCGTGGTCCGCCTCGAGCGGACAGCCGACCCGTCGGTGACACAGCGTCAGTGTCAACATCGGGAATGGTCGTAGCAAGTTCGTTCACCGGCTGATGGACGGGGGTTCGATTCCCCCCAGCTCCACGACATCACCCCTGCTCAGCAGGGGCATCAGGTGATCCAGACGGCAACGTCCTCGAACTCACGCAGCCAGACTGACTTCCGGACGGGATTATCTAGCGCAACGCCGAACTGTCGCGGAGAGCTGCTCGCGACGAGCAGAGTGCGGCGCCACGCTTGGGTAGATGTTGCGGCGCTCCGCTCGGGGCCAGTTCTGTGATTGCTTGGGTCGAAGTGCGCGAGGTGTAGGTCCACCCATCAGGTGGCCCACGAACATGTCACAATGGCCGTATGGGATGGTTCGCTCGCTTGCGCCAACGACTCCGGAACTACACATCGGCCGGTGACTACCCGGGCGCACATGGACGGGCCCCGGACTCGGGGAGAACGCAACGCGGTGGCATGGCACAAGGCGAGGCGATCGCCAACCGACCTGGCCGCGGGAGCCTGTCCTAGTCTGAGCCGACAGAATCGGCAAGCGTGCGCAGTCGGGTCACCCCCGCAACCCGACGAAAGCGCGACCATACGCCGGGCGTGCCTGCGGTCTCAGCCACGGGGACGCTGATCTTCGAGGTAGACGCTGGACGCCCCCGGACGAAGCACCGCATTGAGTCGACGCGCAACTCGCGCGTCGAGAAGTTCCGTCGCTTCGTTCACCGACACAAAACGGCATTCCGAGAGCTCGTTCTCATCGAGCCTGATCTCGGCGACAGTCCCAGTGTCGAGCGACTCGATGCTGAAAACGAACATGAGGCTCTCGACGTATCCAGAAGTGGACGAGTTGTAGTCAACGCACATCAGCGCACCGACAGTCAGTTCGACGCCGAGTTCCTCACGGATCTCACGCGAACAGGCATCCGCCGGTGACTCATCGTCCTCGACGGCTCCCCCTGGCAGTTCCCACCCAGACTTGTACGTGGGTTTGACAATCAAGACGTTGCCATCGGCATCCCGAATCACGGCACCTGCACCCATTCGCTTCATCGGAAGCGACCGCTGGAAATCTGTGGTCTCGCCCTGGTCAGCGACCTCATTGTTCCCTGCGGTCATCTCGACGACCGTACTCAACGAACGACGGGACCCGACTGCCACCGAACACCGGGTCGGTGACGGGATTACGTGACGCCGCACCAGGGCATCGCAATGCGGCGCGACGACAACGGTGTCAGGTGTGATTATGCGTGGCGATCTGTGCGGGACCACTCGACTGGGTGCGTGCCGTCGATCACGACGTCGGCGCGCTCGCGCGTCGGGTCACGTTTGTAGTGAGCGTCCTCGCCAGCCATCCACGACTCCCAGTCGTCCAATGCTGCGATGCCGTCGCGATCGACCGCGCGGCGGAGGCGTTCCTCGCGTGGGGTCTCGATCCAGATCAGAAAGCTGAGGTGCGCGGCCCACTCGGAGCGACCCGCCGAAACTCCCTCGATGACGACTATCGGGGCAGGCTTGATCGTGTGCCATTCGGCCAACGCCTCTGACGGCCAGTCGTAGCGTTGGTAGTGCGCTGCCTCACCTCGAGCGAACGGCTCGATGACTTGTTCGAGGAGCCGTGGCCACCAGTCGATCGGGTTGTCGGCAGCTGCGAAGTCGTCGGTGTGAACCACCGGTGCTCCGCCGGTTGCCTCGGACAGGTCTCTGGCGAACGTGGACTTCCCTGCACCGCCCGGTCCGTCGACTGCAACGAGTCGCAGCGGCCTGGGCTTGGCCAAGATCGCTGCAACGAGCTCGTCGAGATACATGGACCGAGCATTGCCGCTCCGGAGCGCGCCGGGCCGGTCGGGCCGGGAAGGTGCAGTGCGCTGCTTGGGCCGCACTCGGACACCATTGCCGTTCCATGCCCGGTGATTACGCGGACCGAGATCGAGCGACCCGAACCTCGGGCGCGCTGTCTATCGGCGTTGCGAAAAGGCGACTCCAACAGGACTGCTACGGTCCAAACCAGGGGGCACCATGCGACATCCACTGCCGACACTCACACTGATCGGACTACTCGCCGTCACGGCATGTTCATCCGACGGATCGACGTCGACGAACACCGGCTCGGCACCATCGAAGGTCGCCGAGACCGTGCCGGAGGACACCACGCCGGACGAGACGACACCGGCCACCGACGCACCGGCCTCCACCGAGGCTCCACCCGAACCGGTCGCCCTGCTCGCTGCACCTTGCGCGAGGAACGCCTGGAGGTCGCTCCCGGCGCGAACTCGATCACGTTCAGCGACGACGGCCGGCTCTTCGTCGGCGCCGACTTCCTGGGCGATGGCCTGTTCGAAGTCGACACGACGGGGGCGACTCCGCCTCGTGTCGTCACGCCCGACCCGGGCTGGCTCAACGGCATGGACTTCGGTCCGGACGGCTTCATCTATGCGCCTCGCTGGACCGACGGCACCATCGTCCGCGTCGACCCGGAGACCGGCGAGTTGACCACAATTGCCGACAACTCCGAGAGCGTGTACTCGGCGGTCAAGTTCGACCCCGACGGTGTCCTGCACGCCGTCGAAGCCCTTCCGGCCCACGTGGTCGAGATTGACATCGCAACCGGTGAGCAGACGATCCTGGCGACGCTTGAGGGCACGAACGACAACCTTGCGTTCGACTCGACCGGTCGGCTCTTCGTCTCGAGCTCGCAGAACGGCTCGATCCACGAGATTCTCGACGACGGCAGCGTTCGGGTCGTGAAGGAACCGGGGCTCAGCGCCTCGTCGGGCATCGTGGTCGAGGAGGTCGACGGCGTCGAGGAGGTCACCGTGCTCACCCTCCAGGCACTCGTCACGCTCGACGGCGCCACCGGGGAAGAACTCGCCCGACTCGGGTCGGTGCCCGATGCCGGCTTCGCCCTCGAACAACCGAACCTGGGCGGTTCGCTCCGCTCGGACAACGACGGTTTGCTCCTGCTCGACTGGACCCCCGGTGCTGGGGTCGAGGTCTGGGACGTCGAGGGCGACGCGGTCCTTGCGACCTACCCCATCGACTTCGGGTTCGACGTGATCCGCTTCGGCGGAGATCTCTACTCGTCGGTGGCACTGCTCAACAACGTGTCGAGGCTCAGTGACGCCGGATCCGAGATCGTGTTCCAGATCGATACACCCACTGGGCTCGCCGCCACATCGACCGAGCTCTACGTCGCTTCGTCGGTGCCGGGCGAAATCCTGCAACTCGCCGCCGACGGTGTGCTGCTCGATGCGCCGCTCGTCATCGCCGATGGGCTCGACATGCCGGAAGGTCTCGCCCTCCTCCCCGACGGCAACCTCGTCGTCGTCGAGACCGGCAGCGGCAACGTGACCCGCATCGACATCGCCACCGGCGAGACCACGGTGCTGGCCGAAGGGATCAGCCCGGCCTACACCATCGCCGACTTCTACCCGGGCTTCACACCCAACAGCGTGGCGGTCGCCCCCGAGCGGCAACATCTACGTCACCTCACCGGGCGACGGCAACGTCTACCGGATACTCGCCAGCTGAGTCCAGGTGCCAACCTGAGTAGCCCAGCGCCCGCGCGTTCTCGCGAACTCTGATGCCGCAGTACTGACACACGCTCTCGCTCATCGAACACACTCCGATCGTCGTCGTCCAGAGATCCCGATGACCTGCCCGAACATGTCGACACGCCTGGCCGAACCCCGGGCGACTCCCTCGCCTTCAGGCGAACGACCGCACACTTCGCTCGACAGCTTCTGATGAACGAGCACACATATCATGCGAAGTGTTGGACCTCTTGGCTCGATCGCCCCACCGCATAATCACTGCGGTTCCAGCCAAGCAGCACTCTCACAGAGTATTTCCCGCTGGTGGACAGTTTCGTTGCGTTTCGTTACAGTGGGCGCATGACGGTGCCCGGCAAAGGAGGGCGACCACGTAAGTGGCGCTCGGATGCCGACCGTGTACGCGCCTACCGGGCTCGACAGCGCGATCTTCCAGAGCC
>JANPCI010000508.1:0-2831 GCA_031430875.1 Actinomycetes bacterium
ACCTCGCGGAGGTCGGCCTCGACGATCGGTGTCAGCCCGAGCTGCTCGACGAGCGGCGCTGCGGTCTGGACGGTTCGCTGGAGCGTGGTGACGTACACCGCGGCGATCCGTTCGCCGGTGTCGATGAGACGTTGCGCGGCGCGCTTCGCCTGCTCGATACCGTCAGGAGCGAGCGGCGGGTCGCCATGGCCGGCAACGAGGTCGAACGACTCGCCGTCGACATGCGGAGCCGACTCGCCATGGCGCACCAGCAGGATCTCCGTTGCACCCGGCGGCGGCGCGAATCGTGACTGGGGAAACTTACGGCTCTCGCTCACGTCACGAACCTACTCATTACGTCCGTCCCTTCCGGTTTGCGTGACGCTTTGGTTGGGACGGGCCAATGAATTCGTCACGCAAACCCGGGATGCGACACTGGGGGCGTGAAAGCCCTCAACTCTCGTCCGATCGACACCGTCGATTTGCTGTCACTTCCGGTGTTCGTCGCAACGATGGCGTGGGAAGCTCGGGTGCTCGCCCGCCGAGAACTGCGCGAGTTCGATGACCTCGATGACGCAACCCCCGAGGAGTTGTCGGACCCGCGATTGCCTGTCGACCCGCTGGTGCCAGTGGGCTACGAACGTCGCGACACTGCGGCCAGCCTGTCGATGCTGGTCGGCAACGTCGCCGTCAACCTCGCCATCGCCGGTGGAATCGCGGCGATGAACCGTTTCGTGTTCAAACGCCGCATCGCCGACATCGGCGCGACCAAGTGGTCGTTGCCGGTGGCGCTGGTTGCGTGGGACCTCCTCTACTACTGGGATCACCGGTGGATGCACGAGGTGCGCCTGTTGTGGGCGAACCATGTGAGCCATCACTCGAGCGAGCGGTACAACTTGTCGACGGCATTACGTCAGCCGTGGTCGGGCTTCCTCACCTCGTGGGTGTTCCTGCCGATGCCGTTGCTCGGCATTCCGGCCCACCACGTGATCAAGGCGGGCCAGATCAATCTGCTGTATCAGTACTGGATCCACACCGAGGCAATCGACCGGTTCCCGAAGCCGATCGAGGCGGTGTTCAACACGCCGTCGCACCACCGCGTGCATCACGGCGCGAACCCGCAGTACCTCGACAAGAACTACGGCGGCATCCTCATCGTGTGGGACCGGCTGTTCGGCACCTTCGAGCCCGAGGTGCGTCGGATCAAGTACGGCCTCACCAAGAACATCCACACCTACAACCCGGTTCGCATCGGCTACCACGAATTCGCCGACATCGCCCGCGACGTCAAGGGTGCCCGCTGCTGGCGTGACCGCCTCGGCTACGTGCTCCGCAACCCCGGCTGTAAACCCACCCCAGAGCGGTTTGCGTGACAGTTCGGTTGGGGCGGGCCAACCGAACCGTCACGCAAACCCACTATTGGAACGCAAACCGCTCGTGGAACTGTTGGTCAGACGGCCGAGTACTGGGAGAGGATGAGCGCTGGGATCGGGCCGGGGTCGAGCAGGCCCGGGTCGTAGCTGCGCTTGAAGGTGTTCACGTAGCGGGATCGTCCGGCGCGGAACCAGTAGGGAACGTGCGGCTTGGCGGGCTGGCCCTGCGACGCGAGCAGCACGCGCTGGAGACGGTCGATCGCACGCTGGAAGTGCGCCTGCGCCCGCAGCGACCCGACCACCCGGTACGGATAGCTGCCCTCGAGATGCTCGTAGAGATCGAACGCAACCGTGCGGTGCTCCATCTCCTCGGCGAGGTGCCACGCCCACAGCTGCCCCCACGGGCCGGACGACAAGGTGCTGTTGCCGGCCTCGGCCTCGGCGATCGACGTCAGCCCCAGTGCACACGTCATCGCCTCGAACCCCTCGACGTACGCAAGATTGAACCGGCGCGACTTCTCAGCATTGAAGCGGCGGTAGTCGGCGTCGAGGCGATCCTCGATGATCTGGAGTTCGGCGGCAACATTCGAGCCGAGTTGGCCCTTGATGATCTCGTTGATCCGGCGATGGTTCTGGAAGTGCTGTGCCTCCTGGCCGATGAACTCGCGGACGTCGGCGGCGAGGCCGGGGTCGGTGATGTCGTCGGCGACCGACCGGAACGTGCGGATCAGGTACGGCTCGAGATACGGCATCGTCAGCGAGAACGCAACGAGATACGTCTCTCGGACGAGGTCGTCGCCCGGCAGCACATCGTCGAGTTCGTCGGGGAACTCGAACTTCACCTTGCGGACCGTGATGTCGGACATGAACCCACAATACCGAACCCAGAGCAATGGAGCGGCGCCCCAGAGTGCAGCGCCGCCAGAGCGGTTTGCGTGACACTTCGGTTGGCCCGTCCCAACGGAACTGTCACGCAAACGGGGGGTGAGGGGGATGGGGGTCGGCAGTCGCTACAGCCAGCCGGACTTCTTGAACTGGCGATAGAGGGATGCCACCGCGATGGCCGTAAGTGTGAGGACCAACGGGTAGCCCCATTGCCAGCCGAGTTCGGGCATATTCTCGAAGTTCATCCCGTAGATGCCGGCGATCATCGTCGGTACTGCCGCCATCGCAACCCAGGCGCTGATCTTGCGCATGTCGTCGTTCTGGCGAACGGTGATCTGCGTCAGGCTGGCAGTCAGCGCGGCGTCGAGCAGCCCGGACAGCGAGTGCGCGCGAGTGACCGCCCGGTCGAGCTGATCTTCGGCTTCGTTGAGGTCGGCGAGCACCTCGGGGTGCAGCTGCGACCCTCGCACGCGAATGAGTCGAGCGAGCGGATCGTCGAGCGAATCGATCGCCACCAGCATCCGTCGAACTTCGCGCTTGAGCCTGTAGAGCCGCTGCACGGGCTGGCGGTGCGTGTCGGAGAACACGTCACGC
>JANPCI010000509.1:0-8362 GCA_031430875.1 Actinomycetes bacterium
TCGGCGGCGACCTTGGCCGCAGCCGAATCGTCGAGCTGCTTCTGGACACCCGCGGTGCGGTCGGCGAAGCTCTTCTTGACGATCGGTCCGGCGTACTTGTACAGCAGCGTGAAGACGATGATCGAGGCGAGCGAGCCGGGGATGAGTTCCTTCCACGGCGGCAGGATCGGGGCGATCGTCGTGTAACCCTGGTCGTCGAACGGGATCTCCTCCGCCGACGGGAAGAGGCGCCCGGCGGCGAGAGTGGCGGCGGTGTACAGGCTCATGCCGACACTCCCATCGCTTGGGCAACGGCACCGCTGACGACGTCGTCTGACGGGCGACGCCCGGTGGCGAGTTCGCCGAGACGGGCCGACACGTCGGCAACCGCCGATTCGACCTGTCCGCGGGCTGCCTGCTTGGCGGCATCGACCTCGGCCGCAGCAGCGCCGCGCTTGTCGGCGATGCGGGCGTTGGCCACGGCGAGCTTCTCGGAACGCTCCGCCTCGAGGGTGGCACGGGCGGCTTCGACTCGCTTCTGGGCGTCGGCACGTACGGCGGCCACCTGGGCGTCGTAGTCGGCCACGTCGGCGCGTGCCGATGCGGTGAGTGCTTCAGCCTGCTCGAAATCGCCCTCGATCCGGTCGTAACGCGACGTCATGCCGTCGCGCACCTTGCGGAAAAGGAAGAGGCGCAATGCGAGCGCCAGCACCACGAAGGCACCGAAACCCCAGACCACTTCCTTCAGTTCAGGGGCAATCGGGTTGAGATCACTCTCGGGACCCGCTGCTTCCTCGCCCTCTTCGGCAGTGACGAACGGGGCACCCAGCAGGGTGACCTCGATCGCCGAGCCGGAGGACGTCACGACGGCTGTCAGCACGTCATCTCCTTACGATCTTGACCGTTGGACCGGACGCTCGCCCGATCAGGCGAACTTGAGCAGAATGAAGACCACGAAGCCGATGAGGGCAAGGGCTTCGGTAAATGCGATGCCGAGGAACATGGTCGTACGGACCATGCCGGCAGCCTCGGGCTGGCGGGCCATTGCCTCGACGGATTTACCGACGAGGTAGCCGATGCCGATGCCGGGGCCGATGGCCGCGAGGCCGTAGGCGAAACCGGCGCCAGTCGCTGCTGCGATGTTCTTGGCGTCAGCCGGGTCTTGGGCCTGAGCGACCAGAACGCTGAATGCTTCCATGGGGTTCTTCTCCTGTTGTGCTTTCGGTAGATGGGAGATCGGAATGATCTGTGGCGAGCGGGTTCGCTCAGTGATCCTCGGCGTGGCCGACGGTCGAGTTGTTGATGTAGACAGCAGCGAGGATGGCAAAGATGTAGGCCTGCAAGAAGGCGACGAGGATCTCGAACGCCGTCAGGAAGATGAGCATGCCGAACGGCAAGATGCTCATCGGCACGAGGAAGATCTGGCTGGTTTCAGCCCGGAACAGCGCCGTGGTGAGCAGGCTGAACGTCACGAGCAGGATGTGGCCGGCGAGCATGTTGGCCATGAGTCGTACGGTGAGCGAGAACGGCGTCACGAGGATCGTCGAGATGAACTCGATGATGCCCACGAGCGGCTTCAGTGCGGTCGGTACTCCGGGGGGCCACAAGAGGTGGCCGAAGTAGCCGAGGCCCTGATGCTTGATCCCGGTACCGATGTAGATGACCCAGACAAGCAAGGCCAGCGACAGCGGGATGGCGATGCGGGCGGTCGCCGGCATCTGGATGATCGGGATCACACCCGGGATGTTGCACAGGAAGATGAAGATGAACAGGCTCAGGAGGAACGGTGTCCACTTCAGGCCGGACTTGCCGAGCGTCTGCATGACGACGCTCTCCTCGATGAAGTCGATGGTGACTTCGGCGAGGTTGCGCATGCCCGTCGGAGCGACCATCGGGTCTCGTCGCGCGGCGATGAGAAACAGCAGTATCCCGAGGAACGCCGCGGTGACCGCGATCAACGCGATCTTGTTGAACGTCGGGAAGATGTCCTGCCAACGAAGGATTTCGTTGATCGGCGGAAACTCGAGTCCGAGCAGCACGTGGTGTCCGTTTCAGTCGTGAGTGTGGGCGGTTGGCGAATTCAGTACTTCAGGCCGTTATGACGGGCCGGTTGGTTTGAGGCCGGGATACGCGAGCGACAACGCCACGTACTTCATTTCCCAGAACAACAGACCAAGGTGCGTGACGATGATGGTCGATCCGAGCGCCGGAAGTGAAATCCAAGCAGCATCCTTGACCAACCAGACCGCGAGAAAGATCAGGGCGAGGCGGATCAGGTAGCCGAACATCACTGCCGCCATCATCAGCCCGAGCGAGATCCGAGCCGCACTGGCGATCAGCGCAGCAGCCAAGGCGAAGTTGCAGAGCACGATCGCGATGCCATAGGCGCTCGACCAGGCTCCGTCGGCACCCCAGATCACGGTACAGATGAGGATCAGTGCCGGTGCGGCGATCAGACCGCGTTTGATCATGTCCTTGGAGACCGCAACTTCGGGGGCGGGGCCCTCGAACCTGGTCGTGAAGGCGTCGGCGTTGCCGGACGTGCTCATGTCAGGCTGCCTTCCGCTTGCCGGCAGGTGCCGCACGACGCTCAGCTTCGAGTTCATCCATGCGATCGTCGTAGCGATACTTCAACTTGGCGAACAGACCAACGGCTCCGACAATGGTCATGACGATCATGAAGATCGGCGTGGTGCCGAAGATCCGGTCGAGGACGTACCCGAGCCCGAGAAACAACGCGATGATCACGGCGGCTTCGATGCCGAGGCCGACGGAATCCTCGGTGTTGACGCGTGGCTGTTGCTTGGGGAGGAGCTTCATTGATCCAAGGTGGTTCAGTGCGGTCGATCGGCGGACTGCGTGATCGATGTGCTTGTGAACTCGATCACAACCTAGTCGGCCGGACCGTCCGACGGCAACCCGGAGGTCCCACTTTGCTCCACATCCCCCACGCTGCTGTCTGACTCTGCTTCTGCTGCGGTGTTCTCTCGACGGCGCGCACGGACGCTCGGGTGCAACACGGTGTACAGCACAATGCCGGCCGCCAGAATCCCGAACGGCAGATACGTCGGGTTCCGTCCGGTCAGCGTCGGGTACAGCACGAACGCCGACAGCAGCGCCGTCCATCCCCACAAGATCACGACGCTGCGACGGTGGCCGTGGCCGAGTTTCATCAGGCGATGGTGCAGGTGGCCCTTGTCCGCCGTGGCGAACGACTTTCGACTCGAGACCCGCCGCACGATGGCGAACGCCATGTCGAAGATCGGCACCCCGAGAATCAACAGCGGGATCGCCAACGGGGCGAGGAAGAAGTAGGTCTGGCCGATGAACTCCTGACTGAACGAGTCGGCCCGCCCACCGACAACACTCGTCGACACCGCGAGCAGCAATCCGAGCAGGAGCGCGCCGCCGTCGCCCATCATGATGCGCGCCGGGTTGAAGTTGTGCGGAAGGAACCCGACACACACCCCCACGGTCACGATCGCAAGGAGGGGCCCGACGTTCTTGACGTTGAGCAGCCCACTGTCGGTCAGTTCCTGGCTGTAGAGGAAGAATGCGAACGCGGCAATCGCCACGATTCCGGCCGCCAGCCCATCGAGCCCATCGATCAGGTTGATCGCTTGGGTCATGCCGAGCAACCACAGCACCGTGACGAGCGGCTGCAGGTCGTCTGACAGCAGGATGGGTCCGTCGTAGAACGGAAGGCGGAACGAGAACATCACCACACCGAACTGCACGAGGACGAGACCGGCGAGAACCGTGCCGGCAACCTTCGCCGGCGCCGAAAGCTCACGAACGTCGTCGATGAAACCGACGATGTAGATGATCGTCGCCGCGATCACGACACCGAGCGGTTCGGAGTTGCTCTCGAACAACACATCGAACGCGTCCACCTGCCAGGCGGTGAACATTGCGGCCAGGAACCCGACGTACAGCGCGAGGCCACCGACATCGGGCAAGGGAGTCTGGTGGACGGTGCGGTCGTTGGGGAGGTACACCCAACCATTGCGTCGGGCGAGCCTGCCGACGAGCGGCGTGGTCGCGAATGTCACGAGTGCCGCGACCGCTCCGATCAACAGAAAGGAACCGAGCTCGGGCACGGTCGATCAGCTTAGGACCGCGGATACGCGGGGAACCGAGCGCACAACTCCGCAACGTCCTTACGGACGAGTTCCAACTCCGCCGGGTCGTTGCGGTGACGAAGCGCCTGGGCGATGAAGCCGGCGATGAGCGGCATCTCGGCCTCGGTCATCCCCTGCGTGGTGACCGACGGCGTTCCGATGCGGACGCCGCTCGTGACGAAGGGGCTGCGCGGATCGTCGGGGATCGTGTTCTTGTTGAGCGTGATCCCGGCCTCGTCGAGTTTGGCCTGCGCTTCCTTGCCGGTGAGCTCAGCATCGAACGGTGTGAGGTCGACCACCATGAGGTGGTTGTCGGTGCCGCCCGACACGAGGCGGAACCCTTCGTGCACCAATGCCTCTGCGAGCGCCGACGCGTTCTTGACGACCTGGTGGGCGTACACGGTGAACGACGGGTCCATCGCCTCGCGGAACGCGATCGCCTTGCCGGCGATGACGTGCTCGAGCGGGCCGCCCTGCCATCCGGGGAACACCGCCTTGTCAATTGCCTTGGCGTGCTCCTCCTTGCAGAGGATGCAGCCGCCGCGGGGACCGCGCAACGTCTTGTGAGTGGTGAACGTGACGACGTCGGCGTACGGCACGGGGTTCGGGTGGGCGCCGCCGGCGACAAGTCCGGCGAGGTGGGCGATGTCGAACAGCAGGAGCGCGCCGACCTCATCCGCGATCTTCTTGAACGGTTCGGGATCGAGTCGTCGCGGGTAGGCAGTCGTGCCGGCCACGATCATCTTCGGGCGATGCTCGAGGGCCAGCGCTCGCACGTCGTCCATGTCGATGCGATCCTCGGCGCCTGTGCCGTACGAGATGAAGTTGTAGAGCAGGCCGCTGGCGTTGACCGGTGAGCCATGCGTGAGGTGGCCACCGTGGTCGAGGCTCAGGCCGAGCACCGTGTCGCCGGGGTTCAACAGCGCCTGGTACACGCACATGTTGGCGTTGGCGCCCGAGTGGGGCTGGACGTTGGCGTGCTCGGCCCCGAACAGTTCCTTCACGCGGTCGATGGCGAGCTGTTCGATGCTGTCGACGATGGCGTTGCCGCCGTAGTAGCGCTTGCCGGGATAGCCCTCGGAGTACTTGTTGGTGAGCACCGAGCCCACCGCGGCCATCACTGCAGGCGAGGTGAAGTTCTCGCTGGCGATGAGCTGGATGCCGGTGGTCTGGCGTTCGACTTCACGCTCGATGAGGCCAACGACCTCGAGGTCGGGATCGGTGTCGGACGGGAACGGCATGAGTACCTCTCGGGTGGCTGGTGCGGGGTGGGGGTAGCGGGTGTCTGGATGGCGGGGTGGGTTCAGAACTGGGCTTCGAGGTCGGTGATCTGGGCGACGCGACGTGCATGACGCCCGCCCTCGAACTCGGTGGTGAGGAACGTATGAACGATCTCCTCGGCGAGGCCCTCGCCGACGACGCGGGCACCGATCGACAGCACGTTCGCATCGTTGTGCGATCGGGCCATGCGGGCGGTGTAGAGACAGTTGCACAGCGCGGCCCGAACGCCGCGCACCTTGTTGGCGGCGAGCTGTTCGCCCTGGCCACTCCCGCCGAGCACGATGCCGAGATCGGCAGCACCGTCACGCACGGTTCGGCCGACACCGGCACAGATCTCGGGGTAGTCAACCGACTCGGTGGAGTGCGTTCCCTGGTCGTCGACGTCGTAACCCTGGCCGAGGAGCATCGTGACCAGATGCTGCTTCAGGTCGTATCCGGCGTGGTCGGAGCCGATCGCAATACGCCGCGTCGCACTGGCGTCGTCAACCTCGTCCATGACCGCCGAGTGTAGGTGCTCCCGTCCCCCATCCGGTTTGCGTTGCACTCCCCCATCCGGTTTGCGTTGCACTCCCCCATCCGGTTTGCGTTGCACTCCCCCATCCGGTTTGCGTTGCACTTCGGTTGGGACGGGCCAACAGAACTGCAACACAAACCCCTCAGCACAAGCACTCTGGGGGCGGGTGTCTATGGTGCGGGCGGTGAGTCCGCGTCCTGTTCCCCGCCAACCCGACCCGCGCACCCCGGTCATCATCGGCGTCGGCCAGTACGTCCACCGGGCACCAACACTCGACGATGCGCTCGAACCAGTGGCGTTGATGGAACGTGCCGTGCTCGCGGCGTCCACCGATGCCGGCCTCGATGGGCCGCCGGTGGCCGACGCCGTGCGCGTCGTGGGCCAACTCTCGTGGCGCTATGGCAACGCCCCCCGATTCCTCGCCAACCGCCTCGGGCTCACCCCTCGCCACCTCGACTACACCACGATGGGCGGCAACAGCCCGCAGTCGTTGGTCAACGCGACAGCCGTCGAGATCCAGGCGGGCGAGATCGACATCGCCATCCTCGCGGGCGGTGAAGCGACTCGGACCCGCCATCGAGCCCGCACCGCCGGCATCGAATTCGACTGGCCCAAGGCCGATCCGGGCGACGAACCACGAATCGTCGGCGACGACCTCCAGATGAATCTCGAGGCCGAAACCGATCGCGGCATCTGGATGCCGGTGCAGATCTACCCGATGTTCGAAACCGCGATCCGCGCCGCGTCGGGCCGCACCGTCGACGAGCATCGCGACCATCTCGGTCGCCTGTACTCGGGGTTGAGCCAGGTCGCTGCGCGCAACCCGTACGCCTGGATCCAAGAGGCCAAGACCCCTGAGGAGATCACGACCGTCACCGACGACAATCGGATGATCGGGCTGCCGTACCCGAAGCTGATGAACTCGAACAACCAGGTCGACATGGGCGCCGCGCTGATCATGTGCTCGGTCGAAGCTGCCCGCCGCCTCGGCGTCGCGGAAGATCGGTGGGTGTTCGCCCACGCCGGCACCGACTGCCACGAGCACAACTTCATCTCGCACCGCGAAACGTTCGCCCGGACGCCGGCCATCGAGATCGGTGGCCGTCTGGCACTCGAACTCGCCGGGATCGACATCGACGACGTCTCGATCATCGACCTCTATTCGTGCTTTCCAGCCGCCGTGCAGCTGGGAGCGCAATCACTCGGTATCGACCTGCGCCGCCAATGGTCACGCACCGGGGGGATGACCTTCGCGGGAGGTCCGTGGAACAACTACGTGATGCACGCCATCGCCACCGTGGTCACGGACTTGCGCGAACGGCCCGGCGAATTCGGGCTCGTGTGGGGCAACGGCGGGTACGCCACCAAGCACGCATTCGGCGTGTACTCGACTACACCGACGCCGAACTTCCGACACGACAAGCCCCAAGCTCGCATCGATGCGCTCCCGCGCCGCGATCTCGCACTGCCTGCCGACGCTGCGGGCCCGGCGACGATCGAGGCCTACACCGTGATGTTCTCACGCGAGGCAGTCGCCGAGCAGTCGATCGCGTCGTGCCTACTGGCCGATGGTCGGCGGGCCTGGGGCACCTCGACCGACCTCGATCTCGCCGCGGCGATGTGCGAGGGCGAGTGGGTCGGCACCGAGGTCAACCTCTCCGCCGACGGCACCCTCCACGCCACCTGACCGCACCGCCCGGCTCCCCACCACCGATGAGTCTCAGCGCGACCCGTGCGCGCCCAGACTCATCGCAGGTGGATCGTCGCAGGTGGGTCGGCGGACGGTCAGCCGTCGATGTTGTCGTTGCCGGCGAGGACGCCCTGGTCGGGACAGGTGCTCGCGATGTAGGCAAGCGTCTGCGGGGCGACCGCATCGGTCACCAGGCTCGGGTCGTCGCTGATCGGCTCGACGTTCGCCGAGAAGGTTGCAACCGCATCGTCGAACGCCGGCTGGTATCCCGATGGCACCACCAGCGCAAGGTCGGGGTCCTGCGACCCCGTCCCCGCGACCGTCGCCAGCCAGAGATCACCGAGTTCGTCGACCTGCTCGTCTGTCAGCCCCGACGCGATGAGCGCCTCACTCGCGAGACGGGCGCGGTTGGCGAACGGGCCGAGCAATCCGCCGAGGAATGAGTCACGCTCGTCGTCGACGTCGGCAGGCATCGAGACATCCAGATCGGCAACTGCCCCGACGACGGCACCGGAAGCAGCCACTTCGAGTCGGATGGCATTCGCCGGATCAACGCCGACACTCGATGCCAACGCCAGCGCTTGAAACGAGCCGGCGAACTGGCTCCATGCCCGACAGAACGGGTCGTCACTGTCGAGTCCCGGTACCGGTTCGTCGGGCACCGTGGCGAATGTGGGCGACGGCTCGGAGGTCGCCGGCACAGGGCGAGGCGCCGTGTCGAGCACCGTCGAGTCGACGATCACTGATCGGGCCGGGGCCGACGAGCCTGGCTGAGCG
>JANPCI010000510.1:0-10258 GCA_031430875.1 Actinomycetes bacterium
GTAGTGACCGACCTCGTGGCGGAAGTGCCCGAGCATCGTGCGGTACGGCTCTCCGAGCCGGATCCTCAACGCCTCGCGGTAGTCGTCGAGCGTTTCGATCAAGTCGATCGTGATGACACCGTTGGCGTGGCCGATGGTGACTCGTCCCTGCCCCGAATACGACGACAGCAGGTCGAATGCAAGGCCGCCGTCGCGTTCGTAGAACGGCTCGACGGGCAATCCGAGCTCTGCGAGCTGCACGAGCAGACGGCGCATCACTTGCGACGCGTCGGCGAGCTTCTCGAGTGCGATCGTGTCCGAGGCGTCCGGCCGCCGACGGTTCAACCGGCACGACAGGCAACGGGCCGCTCCGGCATCGTCGGCGACGAGCCAGTTGCACCGCCAGTCGCGGTTCGAGCAGGGAACCCAAGATCGGCCGTCGATGTTGACGCCGTCACGAGTCGCCTCCTGCATCGTGAGCGTCGGCGGGTGAAAGCCCACCGCCAACCCGCAGCCGGGGCAATCGAGCGTCTCGAGCACGGTGACGCCCCGGCATCGGGGACAACGAAGCATCTGCACAGCGGTCACGCTACGTTCCCGAACGCCATCCCCATCCGCACCGGCGGCCGTGCTGGTGGGGTGGGGGCGAGGGGATGGGATCGGAGATGGGACGCGGTCCCGGTGCGGGCCCGTGCGTGACTTGGAGGCCCGCTCGCCGAGATGGGCGCTGCGCTGACCTGGAGGTTTCAAACTGACGCATCTCGACGTCCACTGCGAGCATTGCTTCGACGGCTTCGTTGCTGTCGGGTTCTTCGTCGTTCCATAATCCTTCGTTTCACAGAAATCGAAAGAAACTTGTCTCATCAAGGCATTCGAAGCGGCCTTTGCATAGTGATGAAGGAGATAACTGCCGACTCCGTGATCAGGATCAAGCAACCCGTGAAGGTCCACCGCGCCTCCGGCATCGACCCGCCCTCCGCTTGGGCGTGCACCGTCATCGATCCTCTCAGGGATCGCACGAACGGAACGACGATGACAGAAACCCTGAATCCCGACAACGGATACGAGCCACGATCAGTCGAAGGCCGGCCTAAGCGATTGCTGCTCCCAACGACGCTAACTGTCGATCAGGCTGCACTGCTCTTCGGGATCTCACGAACACTGATGTACAACTGCGTCAACTTGGGACTGGTCCCGTCACTGAAGTTCGGCGGGCGCTCGGTGATCCCGACGATGCCAGCGCTCAGAATGGTCGGGCTCTTGTGACAGCCATCTGGCCACCCGAGTGCGACCCGCCGAGACACCTCGCGCGGATCGAAGATCTTCCCGACACGTTGCGGCAGATCTCCGGCCTGATCCGAATCACCCTCGCCGATGTCAGCGACCTCGCCGACATCGCCGCGCCGTGCGATCGTTGCGGAGCACCCACGGCCACGCTCTGCTCGGCGCCCAACGGACGGCTGCTCATCAGCCTCAGCTGCTGCGGCGCGTCAGCATGAAGGGCCCGGCGCTAGTCCCCCAGGAACTCGCCGAGCTGCAGGGCGAGCGCTTGGTCGGCGGTCGCGAATGCGTGAGCGTAGACGCGCAGGGTCATCGCCGGATCGGTGTGGCCAAGGCGACCAGCGACGGTTCGAACATCGTGGCCCTGGCCGATCGCGACGGTCGCTGACCAGTGCCGGAGATCGTGGAGGCGCCAGCTCGAATCGATGCCCGAGATGTCACGGGAGCGTCGCCACCAGTATCCGATCCGGTCGGGATTGACGACGTCATCGCCGAGGCCGAACATCCATCGTCCGTACTCCTCGCGCTCGACACGCAGTTCTTCGATCGCTGCCAGTGTCACCCGATCGAGCGTCACCACTCGCGTGTTCCCCGTCTTTGTCGGCGCATCGCGAAGCTGCGGGCTGCCCTCACCACGCCGCACCACCTCGATGGCGGAGTCGATACGCAGAAGATCACCGGCGACATCGGTCCACCGCAGCGCAGCGAGCTCCGAGCGCCGGGCGCCGGAAACCGCTGCGATTCGCAAGGCAAGAGCAGCCGCCGGGTCGATCTCAGCCGCAGCGAGCGCAACAGCTCGGACCTCCTCGACAGACATCACGCCACGACGCGTCGTCTTCGACGAACGCAGACGGGCCATCGACGCAACGTTCGAGGTGACCCATCCCCAACGTTCGGCGAGCGACAACGCCGCACGAAGTACGCCGTGCTGGTTCCTGATCCCTGCATCAAGCTTGCCCTCGCGCCGCAGGCGGGCGTGCCACCGCTCGACGTCGGCGACCGAGAGTCGCGCCAGCGGCATCCTGGCAATCGGATCCGACTTGATCTGGCGGACACGACTGCGTTGATCCCGCTGCGACGAGGGGGCCCACGTCGGATCGTTGTGTTCGACCCACTCGTCGAGAACGTCACGGACCGTTCGACCGGCGGCCGAGGCACGACCCGGCCCACCCTCGAGTTCGACGGCTACCTGACGAGCATCACGAATCCCGCCCCGAACGGTCCGCGAGACCTGCGTCGGTCGACCAACGGCGTCTCGACCGGTGAAAACCCGCACCTCGAAGACACCTGGCTTGGTCTCCCTGATTGTCGCCATCCGACGAGAATAGTAGGGATGGAGTAGGGATGGAAGCGATTTGCTGATCGGAGCCAAGATCAGCAATTCTCCAAATCTACTCGATACGCAGGCCTGATATCGCCCGGGAGATGACCAGCTGCTGGATCTCGGAGGTGCCTTCGAAGATCGTGTGGATCTTGGCGTCACGGTGCCAGCGCTCGACGGGGTACTCGCGGGTGTAGCCGTAGCCACCGAGGATCTGGATGGCGTCCTCGGTCACGCGGACTGCGGTCTCGGAGGCCTTCCACTTCGACATCGAGCCCTCACCGTTCTTGAAGGTCCCGTTCTTGGCGAGCCACGCCGCGCGCCAGATCAACAGACGGCTGGCATCGATTTCGGTGGCCATGTTGGCGAGCTTGAACGCGATCGCCTGGTTCATGATGATCGGCTTGCCGAATGCATGACGCTCCTTGGCGTAGTCGAGTGCGTACTCGTAGGCGGCACGAGCAACACCGAGCGCCTGGGCGCCGACAGCGGGTCGGGTCGCCTCGAACGTTGCCATGGCGGGCTGCTTGCCAGTCGAGACATTTTCCCGCGCCCGCGCCAGCTTCGCGTCGAGCTTGTCCTTGCCGCCGAGCAGGCACGAGCCGGGCACCTTCACGTCGTCGAGGACAACCTCGGAGGTGTGACTGGCGCGGATGCCGTGCTTCTTGTACTTCTGGCCCATCGAGAGGCCCTTGGTGCCGGGCGGCACGATGAAGCTCGCCTGACCCTTCGACTTCAGCTCAGGATCGACGCTCGCCACCACGACGTGTACATCGGCGATGCCGCCGTTGGTGATCCATGCCTTGGTGCCGTTGAGCGTCCACTCGTCGTTGGCCTCGTCGTAGACGGCGCGGGTTCGAAGGCTCGACACGTCGGAACCGGCATCGGGTTCGGACACGCAAAACGCGCCGAGCTTCACGTCGTCGGCGGTGCCATAACACTGCGGCACCCACTCCATGATCTGCTCGGGGGTGCCGTTGCCGGCGATCCCGGCGGCGGCGAGCGCTGAGCCCATAATGGCCATGCCGATGCCGGCGTCACCCCAGAACAGTTCCTCGATCGCCACGGGAAGCGTGAGCCCGGTCGGGTCGCCCATCGCGTTCATCAGGAAGTCGACGCCATACAGGCCGATCTGCGCAGCCTCTTGAACGACCGGCCACGGGAACTCCTCGCGTTCGTCCCACTCGTGGGCGACAGGTCGAATGACGCCTTCGGCGAAGTCGTGGACCCACTTCTGGATCTGGATCTGATCTTCGGAGAGGTTCAGCGAGAAGTCGGTCATGGCCCACAAGTTACCCATCGGTAATCGGGATGTCTACCCGTCGGTAACATCGCGGTGGCCCTGCGGGTGCTCGATGAGCGACTGGACAGACGCGTCGATCTGCAAGTCCCCCTCTTCCTGCCAGGAGTACCGTCATGTCGATGCATCGTGTGGGGAGCCGTCGCAGGTTGGATCACGTTGTGACGCTCACCGCGATCGGCCTTGCGGTCACGGTCGCTGCGTGCAGCTCTGGCGCACCAGCTGACCTGGCGAGGGAGACCGCCGAGCCAACGACCGAGGCGCGCGCAGCCGAATCATCCGCTCCCGCAGCTCCCACGACCGAGCCCGCACCGACCCCCGCCGATGCGGGCACCATCACTGCCGTCGAGGCGCAGTTGGACGGCTCGGCCGCCGGTTGCGATCCACTCGACGCTCGACAGTGCCTGCTCCCCTTTCCGAGCGACGCGCTGACGGTCGTCGATGACAGCTCACCCACGCAACGACGCGTGGCATTCCCGGCCGGCGAACTGCCGACGAACAGCTCCGGCACGGCCATCGACCCGACAGCGTGGAACCGTAACGACGGATTCAGCGCCAACTCGCCGCTGCTCACATGGGTCGACGACCTCGACCCGGAAGCGTCGAGTCTCCCATCGTGGACAGATCTCGAATCGTCGTTGGCCGCCGACGCGAGCGTGGTCCTCGTCGACACCACCTCGGGCGACCGAATCCCGCTCTGGGCCGAGGTCGACATCGATTCGGCGGCCGATGACGGGCAGCTGCTCGTGGTTCGTCCGGCGATCAGCCTCGCGCCGGCAACGAACTATTCAGTCGGCTTGCGCAACCTGGTCACCACCACCGGAGAGCCTGTCGAGCCGTCGGCGCTGTTCCAGGTCTATCGCGACCGGCTCGTCACCGACATCGCCGAGGTGGAAGCACGACGCGACGAGTTCGAGTCGGCGTTCGCTGCGCTCGTCGCGGGCGGCGCCGGCCGCGCCGAGCGCCACCTGGCGGGGTCGTTCACCACCGCGAGCGTCGCCAACACCACCGACGTCATCTTGCACATGCGCGACGAGACTCTGGCCGGCCTGGGAACCGCATCACCGGAGTTCGAGATCACCTCGGTGACCGAGAACCCCGAACCCGGCCTTGCCCGCCTGGTGGAAGGCACGTACTCGGTGCCGAACTGGATGACCGGCGACGGCGGACCGGGAACCACCCTGAACCGCGGCGCCGACGGACTCCCCGAGATCAACGGTGTGGTGCAGGCGCCGTTCGCCTGCGAGATCGCAGACAGCGTGTGGACGGGCACCGGACCGGCCCATGGCGTGATGTACGGCCATGGCCTCCTCGGATCGCACCTCGAGGTCGACGCCGGGAACATCGTCGCGATGTCGAACGAGCACAATGCGCTCTACTGCGCCACGAAATGGGCCGGGTTCAGCGACGACGACATCCCGACTGCGGTCGCCGCTCTCCAGGACTTCTCGAACTTTCCGACGTTCGTCGACCGGATGAGCCAGGGATTGATCAACCAACTCGTCCTCGGCCGACTCATGCTCGCCGACAACGGGCTCGTCGTCGAAACGGAGTTCATCCGACCAGACGGATCCGCCGTACTCGACAACAGTGAGGTGTACTACGACGGCAACTCACAGGGCGGCATCATGGGCATGGCACTCGCCGCTCTCTCGACCGATCTGCGACGCGTTGTCCTCGGGGTGGTCGGAATGAACTACTCGACCCTGCTGCAACGCTCGGTCGACTTCGATGTGTTCGAGACGATCCTCGTGCCGGCCTACCCCGACCCCGTCGACCGTGCCATTGGCCTCGCGGCCATCCAGATGCTGTGGGATCCGGCGGAAGGTGCCGGCTACGTCCGTCACCTGGTGGCCAATCCACTACCGGGCACTCCACCGAAGGACGTCTTGATGCACGTTGCATTCGGCGACTGGCAGGTGTCGGAGTTGACCGCGATGGTCGCCGCTCGAACAATGGGGATTGCGATCCACCGGCCGGTCACCGCCGATGGACGCAGCCGCGAGATCGATCCCGGCTGGGGCATCGACACACTGGACGACGACGCGGACACCTCGGCCCTGGTCGTCTGGGACTCCGGCTCCGACCCAATCCCGATCGACGACATTGCACCGAGCACGAGCCGCGACCCCCACGGTGACCCCCGCAACGATCCGCAGGTTCGGCGCCAGAAGGCGGCGTTCCTCTTCGATGGCGAGTTGATCGACGTGTGCGGTGGTGCGGCGTGCACCGCTGCTGCGGACTGACCGAATCAGACCGCAGCGAGTCGAAGCAGGTTGGGGGCAACGGTCGTGTAGATCAGGTTGGCGCCCGGCTTGTAGACGTGAACACCGTCCCAGCGGTAACCGAGATCGGTGGCGATCGCTTCGTCGTTGCACCACGCTTGGGGCCCCTCGACGAACTGCACCCGAGCTTCCCCGGCGGCCTGGTACGCAGCCGCCGTCTCGCGCAGCAGGTCGTTCACGTGGGCCACGCGAGCATCGTCCCCGCGCTCGGGAAGAGCGGGGACGCCGGCCCCCTCGACGTCCTGCGGTCGCATACAGGCGACTTCGAGCAGGCCCACATTGGTCCCTTCGGCCAGCATCGCATCGATGCCGGACTTGAGGTTGGTCACGAACAACTCATCGCCGGCCGGGGTTGCGAAGCCGTACGTGGTGTCGCCGTCGACGACGTCGAAGACGTCCCACGCGCCAACGACTACCAGCGAGACGTCGGTGGCAGCAGCGGCCTGCGCCCACTCGTCCTGCCATCCCTCGCAGATCGAGAAGTTGTTGCCGAACCGCACCGAACTCGTCACCGAACCCGAGTCGTAGACGCTGCAACCGTCGACGCTGCCGTTGACGACGTTCGGGAAGACCGTCTCGATCCCATCGGGCAGATTGATCGCCAGTGCGTTGGCCTGTGAGTCACCAACGATGGCCAAGCGGGCCGATGTCGCTGGCACAATCGGAGTCGTGGTCGCTGGCACGGTGATCGCTGCCGCAAGAGAACCATCCGCGACCTCGACGGGTTCGACAGGTCGGCTCGCCGACGAGTCCGATGCGACCGCCTCGTCGAGTTCGAACACCGCCTCCTCGCCGCCTTCGAACCGGTTGAACTGATCGACGTTGACATAGAACAGCACCAGCGCGCCGACGAGCATCGCTCCACCGGCGATCGGCCAATAGACGATCGATGCTCGGTCGCTCCACCATCGTCCGACGATCCCCTTGCGAACCGGTGACTCCAGATATCGGTACGACGCCTCGGCGACGATGATCGTCAGGAACATCGCCCACAGGAACGCCGACACTGAACCGGCGGTGGCACCAACGATCACAAAGATCGGCCAACTCCACAGGTACAGGCCGTAGCTCCGCTTGCCGACCTCGACGAGCGGGGTCCAGCTCATGATCTGCCGGAAGCCGACCGACGACGGATGGACGGCAACCATCACGGCCACGAGCGAGAGGATTGACACAAGCGCCATCAGCCACTGATAGACGTAGCCCGCCGTGATCGATGCAACCGCGGCAGCACAGCCAATCGCCGCGACTGCCGCCGCACCGAGCGGGTCGAGCAGTCGCCCGGCGGGCGCATCGACCGCGTGCTTCCAACGCCAGGGTCGCCAGACGAACGCGGCGCCGGCGCCGAGCAGCAGGCCACCGGATCGCGTGATGGTGGAGAGGTAGAGGTAGTTGGTGCGATCGACCCCATCGAGAATCCCCGGGGGCCCACCGAGTGGCGTCGGCGCACGCGTCTGCATCCAGAACATGTAGACGAACACGACGAACGCCGCACCGACGACGATGCCGCCGACGACTCGCCGTGACAGACGCAACCGCATCAACGCAACGAACAGCAACGGCCAGATCAGGTACCACTGTTCTTCGACGGCGAGACTCCACAGGTGTCGGAGTAATGGCACCTCGCCGGAGAAGTACGGAACATCGCCGACGATCTGACCCCAGTTGTTCACATAGAAGATCGACCACACGGTGTCGCGGCGAAGCTGCGACTGCTGCTCGGCCGACCCTGCAAGCGCCGCCCAGACGCCGACGAACAGCAACACCGCGTAGAGCGCCGGGAACAGGCGCCGGGCGCGCCGGTTCCAGAACTTTCCGAACGCGATGCGGTCGTTGCGGTCGTGCTCGTCGATCAAGAGCGAGGTGATCAGGAATCCCGAGACGACGAAGAACACCTCGACGCCGAAGAATCCGCCGTGCATCCACGAGAACCCGGCGTGGTAGAGCAGCACGACGCCAACCGACAGCGCGCGCAACCCGTCGAGCGACGGCTGATACCCCATCGACGGGAATGAAGCTCGGCTCGGCTCGGGCGTCCGGTCGGCGCCTGCATGGGCCGCGTCATCGACGCCCACATCGCCTGGACTCGTAGCGGCCCCCGGGGAGTCGACGACCGTGGTCACCGACGCAACGACGTGCCGTCGCGGGTGGTCTCGACCGTCCATCCGTCGGCCTGCAGTTGGGCTCGCAGCGCGTCAGCGGCGGCAAAGTCCTTCGCCCCACGGGCAACGTCAAGCGCCTCCGCGAGCGCACGTGCCTCGCTGTCGACCTCGGACGCGACGGCCAGATCGAGTCCGAAGGTCGTGGCGATCACGTGGACTGCCGAGGCGAGCGCCGCAGCGTCGTCCGACCCCGCGTCGAGGGCGGCGTTGGCTCGCCGGACCGTATCGAACAGCAGGGCAGTCGCCTTCGGTGTATCGAGATCGTTCTCCATCGCGGCACGGAACTCATCGAGCACCGCTGCGTCGGGCACGACTTCGGCGAGCTCGGCCGTGCGCGCCGCGAACGAATCGAGCCCCGCCAACGCGTTGACCGCACTGTCGATGTTGTCCTGGGTGATCTTGACCGGGCTGCGGTAGTGCGACTGCAGCAGAACCATCCGATATGCGCGCGGGTCGTAGAGGTCGATCAGGTCGAGCAGGTTCGACACGTTGCCGAGGCTCTTCGACATCTTCTCGCCCTCGGCGTCGACCACGAACCCGTTGTGCATCCAATGGTTGGCGAAGGTCTTGCCGAGCGCGACCGCTTGTGCTCGTTCGTTCTCGTGATGCGGGAAACGCAGGTCTTGCCCACCGCAGTGCAGGTCGAAACCTTCCCCGAGCAAATCGAGGCTCATCACGACGCACTCCGAGTGCCAGCCGGGGCGGCCGGGCCCCCATGGTGACGGCCACTCAGGGTCGCTGGCGGTGGGCGCCGACTTGGAGAACTTCCACAGTACGAAGTCGGCGGGATGACGCTTCTGTGCGGCACCGACAACCTCGCGGTCGCCGCCACCGGAGCGCATGTCGTCGACCGACTGATGTGCGAGCAGCCCGTAGTCGTCGACCGACTCGACCGACATGTAGACGCCATCGTCGGTGACATAGGCGTGATCGGTGGCGATGAGTTCGGCAATCATCGCGACCATCTCGTCGACGTAGTCGGTCGCATGGGGGACGTCGGTCGGACGTTCGACGTTGATCCCGGACATCGCCTCGAACCACATGTGCTCGCACTTCGTGGTGATGTCCTGCCATGGCCGGTCTTCGCGCACCGCGCGTTCGATGATCTTGTCCTCGATGTCGGTGATGTTCGACACCAGCCTGATCTCGAGCCCGGTCGACGCGAGGTAGCGCCGCAAGATGTCGTAGACCAGGGTGGCGCGTCCGTGGCCGAGATGCGGCGGGCCGTACACGGTGGGCCCGCACAGGTAGATGCTGACCTTGCCCGGCTCGCGCAGAGCCAGTTCGCGGACCGAACGCGTCGCGGTGTCGTAGAGGTGCAGCACAAAGGCCAAGTCTACGAGCGCAACCAAATCGGTTTGCGTGACAGTTCCATTGGGACGGGCCAACAGAACTGCAACGCAAACCCGGAGGGGGATGCGCCCAGCGGATGGTTGACCCACCAAATCGGTTTGCGTGACAGTTCCATTGGGACGGGCCAACAGAACTGCAACGCAAACCCGGAAATCGGGGCTGCCAACGGAACTGTCACGCAAACGGGAAAAGAGGAGCGGCCGGCGTGTGGTGGCGTCGGTAGCCTCGGCTCTCTATGACCAACACGGCGGCGAACATCCCGGACAAGCCGACGCTCGACGGCATCGAGGCACGCTGGGCCGCCCACTGGGAGTCCAATGGCACGTACCGCTTCGACGAATCGGTACCCCGCGAGGGGGTCTTTTCCATCGACACACCACCGCCGACGGTCAGCGGCTCGCTGCACATGGGCCATGTCTTCAGCTACACCCACACCGACATCATCGCCCGGTTCCAGCGCATGTCGGGCAAGGCAGTTTTCTATCCGATGGGATGGGACGACAACGGCCTGCCCACCGAACGTCGCGTGCAGAACTACTACGGCGTGCGCTGCGACCCGACGCAGCACTACGTCGAG
>JANPCI010000511.1:0-4517 GCA_031430875.1 Actinomycetes bacterium
AACAACGGCCAAATCGCCAACAACACCGACCGAAAACCCGAACACCGCGAAGCAGCACTCTGCTTCGCCATCGCCATCCACCTCGTCCACCGAATCAGTCACCCCAAACACAGCACCTGGCGCCCTATCCGCTGAACCCCCTGACACATCGTGAACGTCTACACCTCAGGTGGCGCGGGCGGGGATGAAACGTAGGGCGAACACGGCGCCGAACGCTGCGACCCCGGCGCACACGAAACTGCCGGCGTGGAGGCCCGCCAGGAAGGCGTCGTTGACCTGCGAGATGAACGCCGGCGCATCGGCGCCGAGTTGACCGGCCACGACCCTCGCGGCGCCGACCGACTCCGAGGTCGCCTGCTGCAGTTCGGGAGGCAGCGAGGCGAACACCCCGCCCGCCGAATCGAGCGAGCCGATGTACAGCGAGCTGAACACGCTCCCGATGATCGCCACCCCGAGCGTGCCGCCCAACTCTCGTGTCGTGTCGTTGACGGCGGACCCGATCCCAGCCTTCTCCGGTGACAGCGAGCCCATGATGGACTCCGTCGCCGGCGCGGTGGTCAGGCCGAGCCCGGTGCCGAGCACGATCATCTGCCCGGCGATCTCGAGGTAGCTGGTGTCCGCCTGGGCGGTCAAGCCGATCCAGAGGAAGGCGATCGACATGAACCCGAGGCCGGTCGCCACGACTCTCGACGTGCCCACCCGCTCGACGACCTTCGGAGCCAGCACCGAGGCGATCGCAATCGCCGCGGCGACCGGCAGCGTTCGGACCCCGGCCTGCAACGGCGTGTACGTCTTGACGAGTTGGAAGTACTGGGTGATGAGGAAGATGAATCCGAACAGCGCGAAGAACGCCGAGGTGACCGAGATGCTCGCAGCGCTGAAGCGCAGGTTGCGGAATATCGCCACGGGCAGCATCGGGTGTTCACGACGCAACTCCCACCAGACGAACGTCCCGAGCAATGCCGCGGCGAGCGCGAAGCCGGCGAGGGTCTTGGGGTCGAGCCATCCCCATTCGGGAGCCTCGATGATGCTGAACACGAGGGTCGTGATCGCCGCGATCGAGAGCACGATGCCGCCGATGTCGAGGCGGGGTGCGCCGGCTTCCTTCGACTCGGGAACCAGCACAACGACTGCGAGGAGCGCGATGATGACGACGGGCACGTTGACGAAGAAGATCGAGCCCCACCAGAAGTGTTCGAGCAGCCAGCCGCCGCTCACGGGACCGGTGGCGACGGCCATGCCCGTGACGGCGCTCCAGACGCCGATCGCCTTGGCCCGCTCGATCGGATCGCGGAAGACGTTGGTGATGATCGCAAGCGTGGCGGGGAAGATCAACGCTGCGCCGACCCCCATCAGTGCCCGGCCGCCGATGAGCCCACCCGCCGAGGACATCGACCCCGCGAGCGCCGACGTCAATCCGAAGATCACCAGCCCGCTGACCAGCATCTTCTTGCGGCCGTAGCGATCACCCAGCCCGCCGGCTGCAAGGAGCAGACCGGTGAACACCAGGAGGTAGGCATCGACGATCCACTGGAGTTCACGTGTCGATGCATCGAGTTCGACGGCGAGCGTGGGGATGGCGACGTTGACGATCGTGCCGTCGAGCACCGTGACGAACACGGCCAGGCAGACGACAGCGAGAATCGACCATCGCTGCGGATTGATCGCATCATCGGCGGGAGTGGTGCGGGGCGCTCCGGTAACTGTGGTCATGGTTCCTTCCGGGGTGGATGTCTTTACAGTGACAAGTTGACAACGTAGAGATCTAACTAGTCAGTGTCAACATGTGGGTAGAGTGACATCCGTGACACCTCCGACGTCATCGACCGACCGGTACCACCATGGCGACCTCCCGAACGCCTTGCGCGAAGCGGCGGTCGACGTCATCTCCGAGAACGGGCTCGGTCACTTCAGCCTGCGCGAGGTCGCTCGTCGAGCCGGTGTCTCCCATACGGCGCCTGCCCATCATTTCGGCGATGTCCGGGGCCTGCTCACGTCGCTCGCCACGGAGGGGTTTGACACGCTGTATTCGGTGACGAACACCGCCGTGGCGGCCGAGACCGAACCCGCCGAGCGACTCTCGGCGATGGGCGAGGCGTATGTCTCGCTGGCCACCGAGTACCCGGCGCACTGCCAGGTCATGTTTCGACCCGACGTCATCGACAACGATGACGAGTGTCTGGCCGAGTCGGGGATGCGGGCGTACGGCCTGCTGCACGACGTCGTGCGCGACCTGGTCGAGGCCGAGGGTCTCGACGCCGACGTCGATGCTGCTGCCGAGTTGTGTTGGGCCACGATGCAAGGGCTCGTCGTCCTCGAACCGAAGCTCGCACTGATCGACGCCCGTGAAGGCCGACCGTCGCTGACCACGCGTGACCGCGTGCGTCGGCTCACCACTCTCATGCTCGACGGGATCCGCCACTCGGCCCCGTGACTCCCTTCGCAACAGGGTTCTTGCAAAAGGGGTCTGACCCCTGATGCAAGTGTGGGAGGGTGGGGGAGTGCAGGTTGCATTGGCGCTGTCGCCGGGGGTGTCGGCTGACGAATGCGAGGCGTTCACGCTCGTGTTCGAGCAGCTCGCCGACGTCGAACTGATCGGAGTCGGTGCACACCTCGGCCATGTCGACGGGCCCGCTGGCGGACACCACATCGATGCGCTGTTCGACGAGGTGCAGCACCCCGACGTCGTGCTGGTCCCTGGCGGCCTCGGATGCGCACAGACCGCTCGCGACGAACCGCTCCTCGCGTGGCTACGCGCCGTCGCTCCACGCTGCCAATGGATGGCGGCCAGCTCGACCGGCACCGTCGTGGTCGCTGCCGCGGGACTCCTCGGCGAACGTGAGGCGGCCACGCACTGGCTCGCGGCGCCGCTGCTCGAGTCGTACGGATCGACGGCGTCGAGCGAGCGCATCGTCGAGGTGGGCAACATCATCACCTGCGAAGGCCAGATCACCGCGATGCACGTCGCACTCCTCGTCACGTTGCGGATGGCCGGCCCCGACGCGGTTGCCCAGGTCAGAGCCGGTCTCGCCCAGCGACACGCGCCGCCGCAGGACGGTCGCAGGCCCTGGCAACGATGGCGGACTGACCGCAACGACCGCCGGCGCGGCCCCGTCAAGCCCCGCAATCCGGAACTCACGGCCCCCGACGTGATCGAGTTCGACCCCCTCACCCGCCTGAACTGAATGAGGCGCGGGGTCTGCTGACGGTCTCAACTGGGCGTCTGAACTGGGTGGTAGGAAGGGGGGATGATTCGTCACGTCGTCGTGTTCCGCTGGAACGACACCGTCACCGAGGCGCACCTCGCCGCGATCGCCGCGGCGCTCGATGCGTCACCGGCGGCGATTCCGGAAATCGCCGACTATCACCATGGTGCGGATGCCGGCTTCAACTCGCCGAATTTCGACTACGCCGTGGTTGGCGACTTCGCCACTGCCGAGGAGTACCTCGTCTACCGCGACCATCCCGTACATCAGCGGTTCATCGCCGACCACATCACGGGTCGGGTTGCTGATCGGGCCGCAGTGCAGTTCGAGTTCTGACGCGCAACCGCCGCGGTGACGTCGTCGACGTGCCGTCAGACTCCGACCCGCCGTTCGGCGGGTTCCGCCGGAGTTGGTGACGCCAGAAGCCCAGTACGCCGAGCCCGACGGGGATGATCAGCAGCCACGTGAGGATCCGGAAGATCAAGACAGCCGCGGTGATCTGGTTGACCCACTCCTCGCCGGCGGCCGCGGTGAGCATGCCGATGTAAGCGATCTCACTGACCCCGGCGTCGCCGGCGGTGATCGGGAACACGGTCAGCCCCTGCACCAGGGCGTACACGATGAACACCTGCGTCCACGGCAACACGTCGTCGTCGACGCCGATGAACCGCAGCGTCATCAGCAGCAGCGCAAACTTCGTGACGGCGGTCAGCATCGTCGCCCAGCTCGCCACGAGCCACCGGTCGTGCAACGTCTGGACCGCACCGGCACGAGCAGCGACCATCCGCGTGGTGAGGTCGGCCGGCTCGGGCTTGCGCAACATCCGCAGTACACGGGCCCAGATCGGCGCGATCAGCCGGCCCGCTTGCTCGGTTCGCTTCTCCGAGCCGAGCACCACGGCGAGCACCGCCACGCCGAGTCCGACGATCAGACAGATCACCACAACCGTGCGCAACGTGCCGCTGATCGGTGCGTCGGAGATCAACAACCCGAGTGCCGCGATGATCGGGAGTGCGAGCTTCACGCCGATCGAGAAGATGCCGCCGGCAGCCACGGCCAGCGTGGCCTCACCCGTGGAGCGTCCCCACGACGTCAGCATCTGAAAGCGGATCGGCAGATCGCTCGGCCCCGGTACAACGGAGGTGATGGCCGCCGGCCCCAGGAAGGCGACCACGCCGTGACGCACCGCCAATCCCGGCACGAGCGACGCCGTGAGCAGGCCCTGCGCCCCGATCCACAGCAGCCACATACTGGCGAGCGACAGCATCTCGGCATCGTTCAGCGACGCCACGGCGGAGCGGATCTCGGCGA
>JANPCI010000512.1:0-3441 GCA_031430875.1 Actinomycetes bacterium
GAATTGGAGGTTGAACATGATGGACACCGACCGGTTACGAGACGCCGTCGAGGCGTTGCTCGTGACTGATCCCGCCCACCTCGATGGCGAGGGGTTGGCGACGGTGGTGGCCGCGTCGAGTGCGGTGCGGGGGTGGTTCGATGCGTTCGAGGTGCGTTGTGCTCGTCGAAGTCGGGAACTCGCTGCGGCGGGGACTGCGCCACCACCGGAGTCGTTGCTCGGTACGTATGGGCGCCGTTCCTGCAAAGACGCGGTGGCGGTCACCGAACGCGATCGGATCTGTGGCGCTGCCGAGCAATTCGAGGAGGCCCTCGCCACCGGAACCGTTTCGTCCGGGCATCTCGATGCGCTCGCGAATGCGACTCGTCGTCTCGACGAAGAGCTCCGCGCGGAGTTCTTCTCCCACGAGGACCTGCTGCTCCAAGCGGCGTCCAGCCTGAGTGTGGACAGCTTCGAGCGTCAGTGTCGTGACTTGTCACGACATCTGGTGGCGGCTCGGCCAGGCGCAGATGTCGACGAACTGGAAGTGCAGCGGGCGCGATCGTGTGTGAAGCGCTGGATCGACAAGACCACCGGCATGCACCACACCCACCTCGAACTCGACCCGGTACGTGACGCCACGCTGCACTCGGCCATCGACGCCCATATTCGACGGTTGCGTCAAGTGGACGGCAACGCCCGCACCCCGTGGGCGCAACTGCAGGTCAACGCCGTCGTTGCGGCGGTGTCGGCAGGGCCGGGTACGAAGCGGGCTGTTGAGATGAGCGTGCTCGTCGACTTCGACACGTTGGTGTCCGGTTGGCACGATCACAGCATCTGCGAAACCGAAGACGGCATCGCGTTGCCGGTGGCGACGGTACGACGGATGTGTTGTGACGCCGACATCCTGCCGGTCGTGTTGAACGGCGATGGCGAGGTTCTCGACGTCGGACGGACACGACGAACTGCGAACCGCGCGCAGCGGCGGGCACTGCGAGCGATGCACCGCAGCTGTGCCCATCCGGACTGCACCGTGGCGTTCTCGGCGTGCGACATCCACCACATCCGATGGTGGACCAAACATCACGGACCGACCGACATCGACAACATGATTCCGTTGTGCGAACGGCACCATCACCTCATCCACGAGGGCGGCTGGTCCGTGTCGATGACACCCGACCGGACTGTCACCTGGACCCGGCCCGACGGCGCCATTCACTCGACCGGAACCAGCATCGACCGACGCCGATCGGGACGCAGGCTCGTGCGAACCTGAGCCACGCAAGCCGCTCGGCCGGCACCGCCGGGCGGATCTGCATCCGGTTACGTTGGAGGGATGACCATTGATCGCGCCGCCGCCGACAAGCTGTTGACCACCACGCGTTCGGTGCGCAAGCGCCTCGATCTCTCGCGCCCTGTCGCGCCCGAACTCATCCTGGAGTGCATTGAGATCGCGATGCAATCGCCGACCGGCACGAACCAGCAGAACTGGTCGTTCGTCGTGGTGACCGATGCCGACAAGCGTGCGGCGATTGCCGATCTCTACCGCCGGGCAGGCGAGATGATGGCGGGCTCTGGCTACCCGCCGCCCTTGCCCGAGGGCGATCCTCGGATTCCAGCCACCGAGCGGGTCATGGACTCGGCGGCGTACCTCACCGAGTGTCTCCAGGACGTGCCCGTGTTCGTGATCCCGTGCGTGCAGGGACGCGTCGAGCAGGTCCCGATGATCGTCGCCCAGGCGTCGACCTACGGTTCGATTCTCCCGGCGGCGTGGAGCTTCATGCTCGCCGCACGCGCCCGCGGCCTCGGCTCCGCATGGACCACGATCCACCTCTTCTTCCACGACGAGGTGAGCGCACTGTTGGGTATCCCGAACGATTGGACGCAGGCGGCGTTACTCCCGGTTGCCTACTACACCGGCGACGACTTCAAGCCGGCGCATCGACTGCCGGCCGCCGACCTGACCTACTGGGACACGTGGGGATCAACGCACAGCGATCAGGTGTAGCGCCTGGATGACGGTGCGCGACCACTGGGTCGCACGACTCCTCTGATCGTACGGCTGGGGTTGGCGATCCGATCGGTGGCACCAACCGCTGATCACCCGTTCCCACCCCTGCGCGCGACGCTGTCAGAGCGCCACGAAGTGCGGGCGAAACCTGACGACGTTGCCACAGGGGTGAAATCCGATTCCAGTAGCTTGCGTGGTCAGGCCGCCCCGAGGCAGCTCACGCCTCACGTCACGGGCAAAGGCCCCTGTAAACCTTCACGACTGCGTGCCCGTCGCCGAGGTTGTCTGGAGCTGTGGTGCTCTCGGTTGCGCCGACGTGCACATGGGTATGGAACTGATGGTACCCACCGCTCGTTGGGCTGAGCGCCGTTTGGCCCAGCGCGACTTGGTGACAGTTCCCATTCGGTGTGATCACATAGTGTCCGGGGTGGTTGGCGTACGCCGATCCGGATGAGAAGGTCACCACACCCGCCGCAAACGCTGTCGCAATCAACAAATTCTTGAGCCGCATGTGACTCTCCGTTCAATTGGTCAAGGCACTTTGCCGAATGCCAAGTGCTAATAGGACAGACGCAAACGGTTCTCTACGCGGGTGACATCGAGGTCAAGGTTTCTGACCGACGTAGGCCGTCGATATTGAATCGGTCGCTCGTCCACGAAGTGATCGCGTTCATCGACGCGCGTTGTGACAGGTTCGGGGTCGAGCCGATCTGCAGGCAGACTGTCGTGACCAGTCCGCGGCAAGACGCGCCTCGACCAGGAAGGAGTCATGAGGAAGATGAAGACCGCCTTCTCCGTGGCCACTCGCATTCGGGCAACGCCCGCTCGCGTCTTTTGGTTTCTCGCGGATCCGTCGACCGCACCCGTCATCGATCCAGCAGTTGTGAGCTACGAACCTGAGGGTGGAACCATGGGGCTCGGAGTCAAGAACCACATCCGAATGAAGATGCTGGGCATCCCCGTGAAGTTGACGACTGAAACGATCGAGTGGGAACCGGGCACTCGAATGGGGTTTCGGTCGATCAAACCTGGGCGCCCTGTGATCGTTGTGGCGACACATCTGTTCGAGCCATGTCCGGAGGGCACCTTGTACACGTGGGCGATGGACTTCGTTCCGACCGGCGTTGGCGGGCGGGTCATGGCGGGTCTGAGTACTGCTCTCCTCGGGCGTAACGCCATCGCTCAGGGGGAGCGGGTGCGCAGGGTGCTCGAGGCGGCCGTCAGCCCGATCCCGTCACAGACGTAGCGCTACGCACCAAATGCCCGTTCCCGAGCGGTCTGTCCAGCGAGCAGACCGCTAGCTAGCGCTGAGCCGTTCGTCCGCTGACAAGGAATGACGCAGCCGTCAAACGGACCAGCGACAAGCCAAGCGATGGTCCTTTTGACGAGTGCAACGCAAGACCGACGCGACCAACCACCTGTCGACCCGGGTGTCTCGATCGAGTCGTTGT
>JANPCI010000513.1:0-5676 GCA_031430875.1 Actinomycetes bacterium
GGTGGTGTGTCTGACCCAGGAGCACGAACTCGCCGAGCGCTACCCCACCTATCTGGTGTGGCTGCGCGCCCAGCCGCCGACCCGGGTGGTGTGGCATCCGATCCCCGACATGCACGCGCCGACACTCGAGGAGTTCGCGCCGGTGTTGACCGGGCTCGTCGATCGGGTCGTGGCGGGGGAGCGGCTGATCGTGCACTGCGCGGGTGGGGTCGGCCGGGCAGGCACCGTGGCGGTCGCGGTGCTGGTGTCGTTGGCGGTTCCGCTCGACGAGGCGCTCGTTCACGTTCGCCGCCACCGCCCTGCGGCCGGGCCGGAGGTCGGCGCACAGCTCGACCTGGTGCGCCAGCTCCACGAACACCTTGACGATCGCCCGGCTTGACGACTCGGGAGCCTCGTGGAGTGGGCCGCTACGCGTCCACTGGGCCGCGCTCGAGGAGTTCGTCGAGTTGGCGAAGCGTCCATCGGAGGTTCACCTGGTCGCCGAGGGTCGCGTACCAACCGAGGTGACTCGCACCGATCTGGAGTTCGTAGACGAAGTGGCGGATACCGACGTCGACCGCTTCGGACGACGACAGCGTCGGCCGTACCCGCTCCCACAGGTCGAGTGCCCCGATGCCCTCGTGCCAGCGGCCCCAGAATGTGCACCACGCAAGGTCGTAGGTGGCGTCACCCCAGGTGGCGCACTTCCAGGAGAAGATCGCGGTGACGGCGTCGACTGCCGGTGTGACGAGCACGTTGAAGTGCAAGAGGTCGGAGTGGACGAGCTCACGGCGGTCGGGGCAGGCGTCGATCAGCGAACGGATTCGGCGATCAGCGGCTTGGAATGTGCGCTCGGCGACTGGATCGGCGGCGATGCGCGATCGCCATCCGGTGGTGTGGCGGCCCGGGAGGTCGGTGACACCGCTCAGCAACCAGTCACGCCACGGTGGGGTCTGGACGCCGGTATCGGGCACTGCACGGAGCGCGGCGAGGAGGTCGACGACGGTCGGGCCGAGCGCGTCGGCCTCGTCGGTACCGATCGCCTCCAGGAACCGGCCGTGATGTCGACGAGAGACGGCAATCCAGCGACCGAATCCCTCTGCAATCGTGAACACGTCGGGCACGGGCAGTGCCGCCGACGAGTACCGCATGGCCGACTCGTCGGCGCGGAACCCATCGGGCTCGTCGTTGATGCGCAACACCAGTTCCTCGTCGCCGACGCGGTATCCGTACGCCGCCGACCAGAACCCACCGCCGAGAGCTTCGAGATGTGTCGGCTCGGAACCGTGGTGCGTTCGAAGGAACTCGACGACTTCGGCGTCGGACGGCCGGTTGTCGCTCGGTCGCGCCGGCCCGACGCGTTCCTCGGGGCAGTGTTCAGCGGCGCCGGCTCTCTCATCCGGGCTCGATCGGGTCATCGGTCTGCCGTTGGCCGATCCGATCGACGAAGCACGAAGGCGAACTCGGTTGCGTCGTGCGGGGCGGGTGAGCCATCGGTAGCGAGGACTGCTGACACGTGCAACCCGGCGTCGGCAGCCAACTCGCGGAAACCCTGCTGCGTGTGCCAGTGAAGGACCCATGGCTGTTCCACTACCTGGCTGTCATCGTCGTCGATGACTTCGTAGCGCAGGGCCGTGGTCTGGCATCGGGTCGTGTCATTGCGCTCGGTCGCGATCGCGGTGACGCGCAGGATGCGACCGCGGTCGTCAACGTGCTCGCGCGCGATCCCGAGGTGATGGTCGGGCACCGGAGTCGGAATGAAGAGTGGGATCAGCGCGGCCCCCGCCGGATCGAGGTGCTCGCGAATGCGTTCGAGCGCGCTCGCCACGGTGGCGTCATCGGGGAGGAGGTTGAACGTCGGCCCGGCCAGGAAGATCGACCGGTAGGTGCGCCCGAGATCCATCTGCTCGATGGTCGAGTGGTGCACAACGACGTCGGGGCCGCGCTCGGCCGCTGTTCGCCGCAGCTTTTCCAGCATGTCGGCCGACGAATCCAGTCCCTCCACGTCGAGGCCGCCGGCTCGCAGCGTCAACAGCGGATCGCCGGCGCCGCACCCGAGTTCCAGGGCCGGCTCGCCCCAGGCGCCGATGAACCTCGAGTAGATCCGTGGGTCTGGCACCGATCCCCTGAGGGGGCCGTACACGTCGACGACGATGCCCGTGTAGAAGTCGGCTGGTGCGATCTCGTCCATACCGCAGTCTTGCCGACGCAGAGTTGGGGGCGGACCAACCGGCCGTCACGACTGATCAACGCTGCCGAGACCTGGTCGGCTGCCCTCGTCTCCGGGGCGGGGTGATGGCTAGCTTGCCGATGTCCGTCGTGATCGGCGGGCACACCTCGCCGAGCCGTCACCGGCCGACCCATAGGAGCACGTTATGAAACTGAACCTCACTGCCGACGAAGTCCTCAGCACCACGCGCGCTGTTCGCAAGCGCCTCGATTTCGACAAGCCGGTCGAACTCGAGGTGATCAAGGAATGCCTCGAGTACGCGGTGCAGGCTCCCACCGGTTCCAACATGCAGGGTTGGCAGTGGCTCGTCGTGACCGATCCGGCCAAGCGCAAGGCCCTCGCGGATCTCTACCGGCAAGGGTGGGCGATGTACACCCAGATGGCCGGGGCCGCGACCAACATCGAGACCGACAACGCCGACCAGCAGGCACGGGTCGTCGATTCGGCCACGTACATGGCGGAGAACTTCGAGAAGGCACCGGCGATGCTGATCCCGTGCCTCCCGGGCCGCTTGGACGGCCTGCCCAACATGGCGGCCACGTCGATGTACGGGTCGATCCTTCCCGGAGCTTGGAGCTTCATGCTGGCTGCCCGCGAGCGCGGCCTCGGCACCGCCTGGACCACCATCCACCTGATGTTCGAAGAGCAGGCGGCCGAGATCCTCGAGATCCCGTTCGCCGAAGTCACCCAGTGCGCACTGATCACGATCGGATACACCAAGGGAACGGACTTCAAGCCGGCCAAGCGCCCGCCGGTCGAGACCATCATGCACCTCGATACCTGGGGGGCGCGGCCCTGACCAACGCCGTCAGGACGGTTCAGGGCGTCGGCCAGTTGCGACGAACATCGAAAAGGCGTAGACGCCGTCGCCGCGCTCCATGGCGGCGGCGTGCTCCAACACGAACGCGTCCATCTCCGCCTTCGTGCCGACCCCGGCGGCGACCCGACGCGCGATCATGTTCGTCAGAAACTCACGGATGCCCGGCCCGGCCGACACCGTGTGGATACGGCTCGACACCTCAACGAACCCGGCGTCGAGCAGGGCACCGTGCAGCGTCCTTCCTGCCCAGGCCTCGGCCAGCAATCCGAACTGCGCGAAGCTCTTGAACCGCTCAACCAACGACCGATCACCTGGATGGATCATCAGCGACCCCCAGTCGCTGTCGGCGACGACGACTCTGCCACCGGGACGAACAATCCGCATCGCCTCGCGGAGGAATCCGGGCGCGTCACCGACGTGCTGGATCACGCGCTCCATGCGCAGCCCGTCGAACTCACCGTCACCTAGGCCGGTCTCCCTGCCGTCGGCCTGGATCACGCTGATGTCGACGTGAGCGTCGACCGCCCGGCGCTGGGCTTCATCGCACATGAGCTGGCTCGCCTCGACACCCACGGCACGGCCCTGCGGACCGACGAGTCGGGCGAGTCGGATCAGTTCGGTTCCCGCACCGAACCCGATGTCGCAGATCCTGTCACCTGGCAGCGGTGCCAACGCCGCCACCATTGCCGATCGCAGCTGTTGGATCGACGGGAGCGACTCCCAGAAGTCCATCTGACCGACAAGTCGCGCGGCGACCTCTTCGTGATCGTCGACCGTCACGTAGTACGACGAGTCGACGCCGAGGCCGGGCTGGATCACCACGACGTCAATGGAACGGTCGAAGCCCTTCAGGACCGTCGGTCCGATCTCGTCGAAGACGGCTGAACTGGATGTTCCGGCAAGGGCACGCACGATCGATGTCGCCCACGTCGCTCCCGGTTCCGCGAGCGCACACAGTCGAGCGGCTTCCACGACCGGCGACCCGAACCAGTCTCCGCCCTCGCTGGTGGCCTCGCCGGTGGAGATCCCGATCCTGATTGCCACCGGGGATCCGCCGATGGCTTCGCGCCGGACACGTTGCTGCATGGCGATCGAGCAGTCGATCGCGTCGACCACGCTCTCGAATGCGGCCATCACCCCATCGCCGGTGTTCTTGACTTCTGTTCCGGCATGCTCGGCCAGCACGTCTCGCAGTGCGGTGAAATGGGCCCGCCTGACAGTGTCCCACTCCGGGTCGCCGAGCCGAGACAACAGATCCGTCGAACCGACGATGTCGGTGAACAGGATCGAGATGGTGCCCCCCGACCGCATCGTGTGAGAGTAGCAGTGGGCTGAAACTCAGCACCCCGAGCGCTGCGCGGCCGACGTTCGGAACGTGTCAAGGGGTTTGAGACAGGTGGGTGTTAGTTGGTGGGTTGGTTGATCCAGGTGTGGGTGGGCAGGGTTGGGGCTTGTGGGGGTTGGCGAACGAATCGTTCGGGGTGGTGTTGGTAGGCGGCGTCGAGGGCGATCTGGCGGCTGCGGCGGATGTCGTCGGCGCGGCCGTGGTGGACGTCGGCGGGGGTGTGGAAGGCGATGCCTGAGTGGCGGTGGTGATGGTTGTAGTCATCGAAGAATTCGGTGCAGAACGCTCGGGCGGCCTCGAGGTTGGCGAAGTTGGTGGGGAACGTGGGGCAGTATTTCAACGTTTTGAAGTGGGCTTCGGAGTAGGGGTTGTCGTTGGAGACGTGGGGTCGGCTGTGGGAGCGGGTGACGCCGAGATCGGCGAGGAGGAACGCAACAGGTTTCGATGTCATCGAAGTGCCTCGGTCGGCGTGCAGGGTGAGCTGGTTGGCTGGGATGTTCTCTCGTTCGATGGCGTCGTTGATCATGGCTTGGGCGAGCGCAGCGGTCTCGCGGGTGGCGACGTGCCAGCCAACAACGAACCGGGAGAACACGTCGATGATGACGTAGAGATGGAACCAGGTCCATTTGTGGGGGCCGGCAAGTTTGGTGATGTCCCAGGACCACACCTGGTTGGGTGCGTCAGCGACGAGTTCGGGCTTGACGTGAGCGGGGTGTCGGGCAGGGTTGCGGCGATCGCGAACTTCGTTGTTGGCGTGCAGGATCCGATACATCGTCGACACCGAGCAGAGATAGGTGTTCTCGTCGAGCAGTGTTGCCCACACTTGGGCGGGTGCGGCGTCGCAGAACCGTTCACTGTGGAACGTGTCCAACACGACCTGGCGTTCGGTGTCATCGAGCGCCCGCGGCGGCTTGGTCGATCGTGGTCGTGGCGGGCCGAGCATTGGTGGTTGCAGGTCGCGGTAGTGACTGGCGCGGGACCGGCCGAGATGGCGACAAGCCGCGGCTCGTCCCACGATCGGGATGAGCTCGGCGATGCCAGCGTCGAGGATGGCCATCACATCGGATCGGTGTCCGCGCTCTTGGAGAGATCGTCCAAGAGCGCCCGCACTTTTCCCTGGACTTCGATCACCACCTTCGCTCTCGCGAGATCGATTCGTAGCTGTTCGTTCTCGACCCGTAACCGTTCCACCTCGGCCATCGTTGGTGCACGCCGGCCCGGTTGCTGGGTCAACTCGCCAGTGCGGGCCTGACGTCGCCATTCCGACAGAAGCGACGAGTACAGGCCCTCGCGGCGCAGCAG
>JANPCI010000514.1:0-5014 GCA_031430875.1 Actinomycetes bacterium
CGGCGAACCCGAAAAGCGCATCGCTGCGTGGTACACGAACCCCAACTTGATGCACGCCTGGCTCCTCGGCCACGTCGGGCAGGCGACGGGCGACGCCGAGCTGATCGCAGCCGGCGAGCGACGGGTCCATCAGATCATGGAGCGCTTCGAGCGCTTCGGCGACATCGACGAGTACAACTCGCCGACCTACGACGGCATCGACCTGTTTGCGTTGGCGCTGTGGGCTGTTCACCCACCGACGCCGACGTACGAACGATCCGGCGAGGCAGTGCTCGCACATCTCGGCGCTCGAATCTCCGCGCTGTACCACCGCCAACTCGGCGCGATGTGCGGGCCGTACATCCGCGCCTATGGGCTCGATCTTCAGCGCTACGTGTCGCTCGCCGGGATCTGGCTCCACATCATCGGGGAGTCGCCCACGTCGATCCTGCCGGCGACGCTGGACCAGGACACGGTGCACGTCCACGACCTGTACTTCCTGCCGGTCATGCTGCGACTCGCTCCCGGCGTGACTGACCACCTCACTTTGCAGGGGGTGACGGCTCCGCGACAGCACGTTCAGCGAATCGGCGACGCCTGCGCCGAGAGTCGTCTCGGGCATGACCTCGCGGTGGGGTGGGAGTACGGGCGACGCCACGACGCTTCACTCGACCAGTACGTGCCGTTCACCGCGCACTTGGGCACCGACGGCGAGACGTCATCGATCGGCATCATGGTGCCCGGCGAGACCGCGTGGATCGATGTCCGCCAGGTGGACGACCTCTCGTTCGAACTCCGAGCCGGAGGGAAGTTGGGCAGAGTTGGCGTCCGCGTCGTCGTGGGGTCCACCGCCGCGGTCGCCGCCGACCGGGTCAGCTTCGGGCCGTGCGACATCTCATTCGACCAGCGCGCCGACGGGGTCACCGAGACAACAACCGCGATCGGCATCGAGATCCACATGACCTGGGCGGCCGATGAGATCACGGGCCGGATCGCAGTGCATTCGACCTGAGACGGGGGTCAGGCCCGACGCGGCCCCAGCGCGATCTCGATGCGGGTCCCGCCGAGCGGGCTCGACCCGACGGTCACGCTGCCCGAGTGGGCGCGCGCCACGCGATCAACGACTGCGAGGCCCAGCCCACTGCCCTGCGTCGCCGTCGAGCCACGCTCGAACGGTGCCATCACCCGAACACGGTCGTCCGCAGCGATCCCCGGCCCGTCGTCGTCGACAACGATGGTCGGAGCTCCGGTGGTTTCGTCGACGACGATACGAACCACCACATGGCCTGGCGAGCCGTCGACGGGGCGACCGTGCGTCAGCGCATTGCGCAGCACGTTGTCGAGCGCCAGCCGCACCCCGTCGGGCCACACAGCGAAGTGGGCCACCGACAAGGGTTGCTCGACGACGAGCTCGATCCTCGAGGTGGACGACGATCGGCTCGTCACCTCGTCGGCCAGGTCGGCGAACGCGTCGACGTCCAACTGGTCGAACCACTGCGATTGCGCGAGGTCGGCCTGTGACAACGCCTGCACGGTGGTCAGCGAGACCGCCATGCGCGCCAGCTCGGATCGTGCGACTGCGACCGACGCGGCGCCGGGGCCCGCCTCGGCGGCGAGTGCAACGTCGAGGTTCGTCATCGCACTCTGCAAGGGGGTGCGGAGCTCGTGAGTGGCCGACGCTGCGAAGTCCCGCGCCGCAGCCAGAGCCTGCTCGCGTCGCTCGATCGCCTCACTCAAGTCAGAGAGACCCGCATTCAGAGCAGCGGCGACATCGTCGACCTCGGGTGTGCCGTACCGATCGGCCACAGCGAGTCGCTCTGCCCCCCCGAGCGCTGCTGCATCGTGCCGAAGACGGGTGAGGGGACGGGCGGCACGGCGGCCGAACACCCACCCGATCACGCCAGCCCCGATCGCTGCGACAAACCCACCGATGATCACCCGCCGCCGGCTGTCACGGATGCGTTGTTGAACGGAACCGAGCGGTTCGGCGAACTCGACGACGGCGCGATCGCCAACTTCGGGAACATCATCGACCGACACGGCGTACAAGCGCCAACTCTCATCGCCCACCTCGACGGTGCGAAGACCCGGTTCACCAACAGACGGCAGCCCGCCGGAAGGCTGTTGGCCGACCTCGATCGTCTGCATCGCATCGGTTCCCATGCCGGTGACCACCCTGGCGGAGGCAATGACACCGTTGAGCTCCGACACGGAGATGCGATCGCCGACGGCAACGAGCACGGCAGCGGACGAGGCGGCGCGCTCGATGAGTGTTTCGTCGACCCGGTCGCTCAGCACCCGCTCGAAACGGGTGGCGACGACGTTGGCGAGCACCAGGATTGCGATGGCCGACGCCACGAGCGCTGCGAGCCCGGTGCGCGTTGCGAGCTTCATCGCAACTCGAACACGAAGCCGACCCCGCGCACGGTTCCGATCAACGGCGGGAGGCCGGCAGCGGCGAGCTTGCGACGCAGGTAGCCGATGAACACATCGACGACGTTCGTGTCGACGTCGAAGTCGTACCCCCACACGAGTTCGAGCAGCCTCAATCGGGACAGGACGACACCGGGGTTGGTGGCGAGCGCGTGGAGGAGATCGAACTCGCGCCGAGTGAGGTCGATCGCGTCGTCACCGACGAACGCACGACGGCGATCGGTGTCGATGCGCAGGTCGCCGAACCGAACGACTGCCGTGATGGCCGGGCGCAGTGACGCCCGCCGGATGAGGGCGGCGACGCGGGCGGCGAGCTCGGACAGATCGAATGGTTTGACCAGGTAGTCATCGGCTCCGGCCTGCAGACCGGCGATGCGGTCGCCCACCTCGTCACGCGCCGACAAGATGAGGATCGGTACATCGATCTCTTGTCGACGAAGGTGCGTGCACACGTCGATACCGGATATGCCGGGGAGGCCGACGTCGAGGATCACGACGTCATACATCCGGTCGATCACCGCTGCGATCGCCGACTCTCCGTCGTGGGCGACCGTCACGTCGAAGGCATGCAGGGCCAGGCCGGCTCGAATGGCCTCGCGCACCGCGTCGTCGTCTTCGACGACCAGGACACGATCGATGGGGGCGTGCGGTGTGCTCACCGGTGCTGAGTCAACCAGGCTGGCGCGGGTGCACCAGCGATACCGAAGACACAATCAGTCCCCGGCGAAGTTCTTGTCGAGTTCGGCGAGGATTGCGTCGATCTCGGCAAGTTCCGCTTCAAGGGCAGCCAGCTCGGCGGGGCTCACGGCAGGTGCGACGCTCGGCACGGGGGCAACGGTGGGTTTCTGTGCCGGTGCTGGCGCGAGGGTTACCGTCGGGCTCGCCTGATTGCCGCCCTGGGCAGGAGCCGGCACCGTCGTCGTCGCCGGCATCGTGGTCGCCGGCATCGTGGTCGTCGGCTTGGTCGTTGTCGTCGTGGCCTTGGTCGTTGTCGTCGTGGTCGATGCCGGCTCCGAGGAGAACGGGGTGACCGTGGCGACGGTCGTCGGTGATTGCGAGCCCGCATCCGATCGGGCGCAGCCGGTCAGGGCGACGGCAACGACCGCCGCCGCCCCGACCCCCCGGCCGATCAGGACTCGCGTGCGTCGCACAACGCTGCGAACTCGGCGAGGTTGGCCCGGCGCAGCTGGAGGACACCGAGCGTCGCCTTGCGGACCTCAACGCGATTCTTGAGCGCCGTGGCAAGGTCGGTGCGACCCGCCGTGTCGGCCTTCACGACGAGCGCCTCGAGCCAGGCAATCGAGCCGCGAACATCGGCCCCACCATTGATGCGAGCGATGCCGTTGTCGATTCGGGTCTGCAGAGTGGGGATCCGGGTGCACGCCCGCTCGATGCGCGGCCGGGAGTCAACCGCCGGGCTCGGGTCCTGCGCATGGACAGCTGTGGCGCCGAGCGTCAGCATTGCCGTCCCTGCCACGACCGTGGCGCACAGTGTCTTCTTGAGATTGCTGGTGATGTTCATGTCGTTACCGCCTTGTTTGTGTGTGGTGAGTGAACACGTCACATCGTGGCGGACGACTCTGTGAGAACTCTGAGGCTCCTCGGAACACCGGGAGCGTCAGGACCCGAGGCGACGCCGACGTGTGAGGTTGCCCTCGGGAGTGACGGCAACCGGCGCGCATTCAGCCGCGTCCTCGGAGCCGATCGAGCTGACGACGATCACGCTTCGTCGGACGGCCCGCGCCGCGATCACGCTGGAAGTTCGGGCCGAGTTCCTCACGCTCCGGCGGAGGCGGACTGAAGTCGACGAAACAGTCGACGGCGACGGTCGCGCCGACACGCTTGACGATGAGCGTGGTCACCTCCAGCACTCGCTCACGGTCGTGCAGGTAGGCCTCGATGCGATCGCCGACCTTTACAGGCGTGGCCGGCTTGGCCGCCTTGCCGTTCACCTTCACGTGCCCACCGCGACACGCCGCGGACGCGTCGCTGCGCGTCTTGACCATCCGCACCGACCACAACCACTGATCCACCCGCGCCGACTCGATGCCCTCTATCTTCCCACACCCCCCAACAACTCCCCGCCCTCGCCCACACCATCCCCCACCCCGAAATTCGGAGCCAACGTGTCGCTGAGCGCGACAATCGCTCCGAATTTCGGGGTGGGGGCGAGAGTTGTCGGGCTGTCAGGCGGGGAGTTGTTGGGTGATGCAGTGGATGCCGCCACCGCCGCCGGCGAGGATGGCGCCGACGTCGAGAGCGACGGCCTCGCGGCCTGGGTACTGCTCGGCGATGAGGGTCACCATGTCGTCGTCGGCGCGATGGCCACAGGTCGGCACGAGCACGAATCCGTTGCCGAGGTAGTAGTTGAGGTACGGCACGACCACCCGCTCGGGTCCATCGCCGCGATCGATCTCGGCGAACGGCAGGATCGGCACGGTGACAACATCGAGCGCCCGACCTCGAGCATCGAGCGCTCCCTGCGCCACCCGACGATCGACATCGAGTCGCAGCCAGTCGGCCTCGTCGGGATCATCGCACCCCTGCAACACCAGCCGTCCGGGTGCCGCGAACGCAGCGATGTTGTCGACGTGGCCGTCGG
>JANPCI010000515.1:0-1634 GCA_031430875.1 Actinomycetes bacterium
GCCTGGAGGGCGGGGAACTCCTCGGCCCAGCGGTGGTACTCGGGCTGCGCACACTGATACACGACGTCGGCGCCATCGAGGACCTGGCGGAGTGCCGCAGCGTCGGTGGTGTCAGCGCGTCGGGCGTCGGCGCCGGGGATCTCGGTGCCCGATCGGGTGACGACAGTCGGGCGAAGCCCGTCGGCCGCGAGCGCGTTGACGACGGCACGTCCGACGGGTCCGGCGCCGAGCACGACGTGTTGCGGTGCGCTGTGCTCCGGCCTCGATGTGGCTGCGTCAGGGTTGGTCATGGTGGACTCCTTGTTGAACTACGATGTTCGTGTATCGAACAGTGTTCAAGTTACGCCAAGGGAGCGACCTGAGCAACGGGACATTCGTCACACTGTTCGAAACTCGAACGGTGCTCAGTCGGCCCGTCGGCGACGGTAGGCTGCAGCCGTGCAGACCATGACGAGGCGTCAGCAACAGCAGGCGACGTTGCGGCGCGATGTGATCGACTCGGCCTTGGCCCAGCTCGACGAGGGTGGATCGGCCGCGGTGAACTGGCGCGGCCTGGCCCGAGCCGTCGGGGTGAGCCCGTCGACGCTCTACACCTACTTCGACAGCATCGATGCGCTGTACACCGCGCTGATCCTCGAGGTGTACGAGCAGATGGCAGCTGAGGTGCGCCGCATCGTCGATTCGCAGACGCCCGCCGGCGAGCGCATCGCTGCCGCCGCGTCGGGCTACCGCAGGTTCGCCACGCAGTACCCGGCGCGTTTCACACTTGTGTTCACTGATGTACTTCCGGGCTACGCAGCGCCGGAGGGTGGCTCGACCATCGACGCCCAGGTGGCGGTGATGGCTCCGCTGATCGACGGTGTTGCATCACTGCTCGGCCGGGCCGACACCGAGGTCGCCTCGTGGTCTGCGGCCGACCGGTCGAAAGTGATCAGTGCGTGGGCACATCTGCATGGTTTCATCAGCCTCGAGGTCAACCATCATCTCGTGTGGCTGGACGACGTCGACGAACTCTTCGCATCGATGGTCGACGAACTGCTCGCCAATCTCTCTGCCTGACCGTTACATCTGGGGTCAGACCCCAGATGTAACGGTCAGTCGACGAGCGCTTGCTGGACGAGCTGGTTGAGCTGCGACCGGATCGGGTAGGTGCTCGACGGCAGCATCTGGGTGAGGAACAACGCAACGATCTCCTCGCGGGGGTCGACCCAGAAGATCGTGCTGGCCGCCCCGCCCCACGAGTACTCGCCCTCCGATCGCAGCACCTTGTTGGCGGCGGCGTCGAGCACGACCGAGAACCCGAGGCCGAAGCCAACGCCGTCGAAGCTCGTCTCGGCGAAGAGTGGCCGTCCGAACGCCTCGAGGTCGGCGTTGCCGGGCAGATGGTTACGGGTCATGTAGTCGACTGTGCGCGTTCCGAGGAGTCGGACCCCGTCGAGCTCGCCCCGGTTCAACAGCATGTGGGCGAAGCGCAAGTAGTCGTGCGCAGTTCCGACGAGTCCGCCTCCTCCGCCGAGCATCGTCGGGCGTTGCTCCATGCCGCGCCCGAGCGCATCGGGTGCCGGGACGGCCTCACCCGTCTTCGGGTTGCGGACGTAGAGGGTTGCGAAGCGATCGAGCGACTCCTCGTGGAC
>JANPCI010000516.1:0-4383 GCA_031430875.1 Actinomycetes bacterium
CGTTCAAGCTGGTCGATCTGGGTGGCCTGCTCCTGCCGGGTGGGTTCAACCGCGAGGGCTACACCGCCGGGAGCATCCAGCGGGTTGATCCGCACGACGGGACCGTCACCGATCTGTACACCGAGTGCGATGGGCACTCGCTGCGCAGCCCGAACGATCTGGTGATGGACGGCCACGGCGGGTTCTGGTTCACCGATCACGGCATACGCGACGCCTCGGGCCGCACGGCTGATCTCACCGGGATCTACTACGCCCACGCCGATGGCAGCGGGATCACCGAGGTGGTGTTCCCGACTGATTCACCGAACGGGATCGGGTTGTCGCCCGACACCGACACGCTCTACTGGGCCGAGACGCACACCGGGCGAGTGCACCGGCGCACCATCACCTCGCCGGGCGAGGTCATGGCCCCTGCCCCGCTCGAGACGTCCGCCGTGCTCTGCGGCCTACCGGGGTACCAGTTGCTCGATTCTCTTGCCGTCGACGCCGAGGGCTGGGTGTGTGTCGCGACCATCGTCAACGGTGGGATCACTGCGATCTCGCCTGACGGCACCGAGTTCGAACACCACGCGACCGATGACTTCCTGACGACGAACGTCTGCTTCGGCGGCGACGACCTCCGTACGGCGTACGTGACGTGCTCGAGTTCGGGTCGCCTCGTGTCGTTCCCGTGGCCGCGCCCCGGCCTGCGTCTCGCTCACCAGTGACAACTCCAGTGATCCCGGTCATCGACCTCTCGCACTTCGTCGACGGTGATGATGATCAACGGCGGGTGGTCGGCGCTCAGATCGACGAGGCATGTCGCTCGGTGGGGTTCTTCACGATCGTGGGCCATGGTGTCGATCCGCAGCTGACGGAACGTCTCTGCCGGGCCGCACGGATGTTCTTCGACGCCGACCTCGACGACCGCCTCGCCGTGGCGATGCCCGAGCCCGGCTATCCGTACGGCTACAACCGACTCGCAGCCGAAGCATTGAATCGTTCGATCGGCGGTGCACAGCCGGCCGATCTCAAGGAGACCTTCAACATCGGACCGATCGACCCGCCGCCCCGCCCGCTCGACGAGATGACCGACCCCGACGAGCGTGCGGTGTACGCCCCGAACCTCTGGCCCGGCGCCGTTGCGGAACTCCGCCCTGCTGCCGAGGAGTACTACCGGACGATGGCAGCGCTCTCGGCCACGCTGATGCAGGCGTTCGCTGTGGCGCTGGGTCTCGACCCGGCGACATTCGAGCGGTACATCAACGAGCACGGATCGGCGCTGCGGCTCGCGCACTATCCGGCGCCAGCGTCGGCCTCCGACGGCCAATTCCGCGCCGGCGCCCACACGGACTACGGCACACTCACGATCCTGTGGACCGATGGGGTTCCCGGCCTGCAGGTGCTGTCGCCGGCGGGATCGTGGATCGACGTCGAGGCAATCGATGGCGGATTGATCGTCAACCTGGGTGACCTGATGCAACGGTGGACCAACGACCGATGGCGCTCGACCATGCACCGTGTGGTGCTCGTGCCGGGTGCAGGACCAAGGCTCTCCATCCCGTTCTTCCACAACGCGAACTGGGACGCCCACATCGAGTGCATCGTGGCCGACGGCGAGACGCCCCGCCACGCCCCGACCACTGCAGGGCGTCACCTCATGGAAAAGTTCCGCTCCACGGTCATGTGACGACCCGTTGCACCGGGATCGGCCCAGGGTGGACGACCCTCGGGTAGCGTGGAGAGCCGTGTCGCAGCGCTTCTACATCGAGACGCTCGGCTGCCCCAAGAACGACGTCGATTCCGACAAACTGATCGGAGCGCTGCTCGCCGACGGCATGGAATCGACCGACGATGCGGCGCTCGCCGACCTTGTCGTCGTGAACACCTGCGCGTTCATCGACGAGGCCCGCCGGGAGTCGATCGACACGATCCTGGCGCTCGACGCACAGCGACCCGATGGTTCGCGCCTTGTCGTGACGGGATGCATGGCCGAGCGGTACGGCGACGAACTGGCAGCGGCGCTCCCCGAGGTCGATCAGGTCGCCGGGTTCGGCATGGCCTTCAACCTCACGCCGATGGAACGCGACGGCACCGAGGTGCCCAGTGGTTCGGCTCCACAGCGCAAGCTGATCCCGGTGTCGTCCACGCCGCTTCCCGAGTTCGACCTGCTCAACCTGCCACGCCCCAAGTCGGCGGTGCCATGGGCCTATGTGAAGATCGCCGAGGGTTGCGATCGGTCGTGCGGGTTCTGCGCCATTCCGAGTTTCCGTGGCCCGCAGCGCAGCCGCGACGTGGCGTCGATCCTGGATGAGGTCGAACAGCTCGAAGCTCGTGAGATCGTGCTCGTCGCGCAGGACCTGGCGTCGTACGGCAAGGATCGTCCCGACGAACTCGGTGCCGGATCGATCGTTCCGCTCGTGCGGGCGGTGGCGGCTGAGGTCGACCGTGTCCGACTGCTGTACCTCTACCCGAGCGATCTCAGCGACGGCCTCATCGATGCGATCTGCGAGTCCGGCGTGCCGTATTTCGATCTGTCACTGCAGCACGTCAGCAAGCCGCTGCTGAGGCGGATGCGTCGATGGGGCGACGGACAGCGCTTTCTCGATCGGATCGCCGACATCCGCGACCGTGAGCCCGACGCTGCGTTCCGGAGCAACTTCATCGTCGGCTATCCCGGCGAGACGGAAGCCGATCACGATCAGCTGCTGCAGTTCGTCGAGGAGGCGCAGCTCGACTGGTGCGGGTTCTTCTCGTACAGCCGGGAGGATGGCACGTATGCCGCCGACCTCGACGGTGCGGTCGACCCCGGGCTGATGGCCGAGCGGCTCGCCGAACTGCGCGAGTTACAAGATGACATCACGGCGACTCGACGTGACGCCTTGATCGGCCAGACGGTGTCGGTGCTCGTCGACACGCCCGGCGTCGGTCGCAGCCACCGAGAGGCCCCGGAAATCGACGGAGTGATCCATCTCGATCTCGCGCTTGTGGCCGGTGACTTCATCGACGTCGAGATCGTCGACGCGATGGGTCCCGACCTCGTCGGCGCGGGTGTCGACGTCGCTGCATTGGAGACGATGTGACCGTCGAGCCCGACAAGCTCGCCACCTGGGCCAACGCCATCACGGTCGGGCGCCTGCTGTTGTCGCCGTTGATGTTCTGGGTGATCCCGAACGACGAACTCGGTTCGTGGATCGCGTTCGTGATGTGGTTCCTGTTCTGCTCGACCGACTTCGTCGACGGGTATCTCGCTCGTCGTCAGGGCACCACCTCGGCCGGAGCATTTCTCGACCCGCTTGCCGACAAGGTGCTCATCCTCGGCGCGATGTTCACACTGGTCGGCACCGGCGTGTTCTGGGTGGTGCCGGTCGTCATCATCACCGCCCGCGAGGTGATCATCAGCGTCTACCGGGTACTGGTCGGCGGCAAGGGCATCAGCGTGCCGGCGATCAAGCTCGCCAAGTACAAGACGGTGTGCCAGCAGCTGGCAGTCGCGTTCGCCCTGCTGCCGCTGACAGCTGTCGATGCAACGTGGCTCTGGAACTCGTTCCTCTGGATCGCCGTCGTGCTGGCCCTCGTGAGCGGGGCTCAGTACCTGTGGCGGGCCCGTCAGATGGAAGCGGCTGTCTCCGGAGCGGTCGCGGAACTCGGCGAACTCGGTCGGACGGCGACCGCCGAATGACGCTGCGTTGCGACGTTCTGGCGGTCGGCACCGAACTGCTTCTCGGCCAGATCATCGACTCGAACTCAGCATGGATCGGCGGCGAACTGGCCGCCAACGGAATCGACTCGCTCGTCCAGGTGAAGGTCGGCGACAACGTTGCGCGCATCGAAACGCAGCTGCGTCGACTCCTCGACAGCGCTGATGCGGTGATCATGTGCGGCGGGCTGGGGCCGACCCACGACGATCTGACACGTGATGCGATCGCCGCGGTGATGGGCGTCGATCTGGTCATGGACGACGCAATCGGTGAGGTGATCCGCGAGATGTTCGCGGCGCGTGGACGACGGATGGCCGACAACAACCTGCGCCAGGCGATGGTGCCGGTCGGTGCCACGATCATCCCGCAGACCCGTGGGACGGCGCCCGGCTTGATCTGCCCGGTGACCGTGAACGGTGTCGACAAGGTCGTCTACGCCGTGCCCGGTGTGCCGCACGAGATGTACGACATGATGCATCGCGCGATCCTGCCCGACCTGCGCCATCGCAGCGGTGACGACTCGGTGATCGCCAGCCGGGTGCTGCGAACCTGGGGCGAGAGCGAGAGCGGCCTCAACGAGCGGCTCGACGATGTCATCGATCAGCTCGAGGGTCCCGAGACCCCGACGTTGGCGTTCCTGGCGAGCGGCTGGGAAGGGTTGAAGGTGCGCCTGACCCACAAAGCGCCGACGCTGGTCGAGTGC
>JANPCI010000517.1:0-3549 GCA_031430875.1 Actinomycetes bacterium
GTCGTCGAGCAGGCCCGGCCGTTGCTTCAATGCCGTTCGGGTGGCTCCGCTCAACGCCCACGGCTGGAGCCGGTCGACGGCACGGGTCAACGTGTCGTGATCGACGGTCGCCAACGCCGGAGCGACCGCGCGTTCGGCGCCGACGTAGATGCTCGACGAGCACACGAGTTCGGCGACGTCGTTGGCCAGCAACAGCTTGGAGGCGGCCATCTCGCTGAAGCCGAAGTCGATGATCCACACCGCGCCGTCGGCGCCGAGGAACACGTTCGCGAGCCGCAGATCGCGATGGGCGATGCCGTGATGGCGCAGGTCGGCGATCGCCTGCCAGATGGCAAGGAGCACCTCGTCGGTGACGTCGCTCGGGTCGAGCTGATCGAGTGATTTGCCGGCGACGGCGTCGTAGGCGAGCACGAACGAGTTCGGCTCGGCCGATGCGAGTGTGCGCAGGCGCGGTGTACGGATACCGAGGTCGCGGGCGGCGAGCGCGAGCAGCGCCTCGTGCTCGATGGCGCGTCGCAACGACGAGAACGGTCGTTCGTCGCCGAGGTCGCGTCGTTGCAGCTTGCGGTAGATGCGGAACATGAGGTCGGCGCTGCGTTCGTCCTGGCCGAGGACCTTCACGAACAGCCGATCGCCGCCCGGCATCACGGCGAAGTACGGCGTCGATCCCCGCGCATCCACGCTCGCCGGTGTGATCTCGTCGACCGGGAGGCCGACCGCTGCCAGCCCGGCGGCGATCGATTCGACGTCGGCACGTCGTGCCGGCGCACCGACCGCAACGAGCGCCGCGGCTCCGGCGAACCACCCGAGGAGCGCTGCTTCGACCGAGCCGAACGACATCTCCGACGTGAAGGTCCGCACCAATACCAGACCGATCACGGCGAACCATCCGGCGTGTCGCCAACGTCGGCTCAGCCAGGGCGCCCCGGCGGTCAGTGCCGCCGCCAGCACCCCGATGCCGATCGCCGTCGGGAACCCCCCGGATGTGAGGAGCCCCAGATCGGTGTCGGGCACCGCGGCGATCGAGCCTTCGTTGACGCCGTCGATGTTGGCGAGTAGCGCCACGAGTGCCGCAGCGATCGCGGCGCCGAGTGTCATGGCGATCGGCGCTGCCCACCGCGCCCGAACCGCCGTCCACAGCAACCCGCCCACCAACACGGTGATGGTGAGTAGGCGAGTGCCGGCGATCAGCAGGGTCAGGATCCAGTTGGGGAGTGCGTCGATCCCGCCGAAGAAGCCGGAGGCGAACACCACGACGGTGTCGCCGAACAACCACGCCACGAGGAAGATGACGACCACCGACAGGGCGGCCACGATCAGTCGGAGGATGTCGGCGGGTGATCGGACCAGTTGGGCCTCGTCGTTCATCGTCATTCCCCGGTGAACGTAGGCGATCGCTTCTCGACGAACGCAGCAGCTGCCTCACGATGGTCGGCGGTCGACATCGATCGGATCATGTTGGGTGCCTCGGCATCCAGCGCCGTGGCCAGGTCGGTCACGAGCGCACGATTGAGGTTCTCCTTCATCAGGCGCATCGCGATCGGTGGGCCCGCAGCGATCCGTCGGCACCACTCGAGTGCCTGTGCTTCGAAGTCGTCGTCGGCGAGCACGTCGTTCACCATGCCCAACGCCATCGCCTCGCGAGCGGTGAGCCGGGGCGAGGTGAGGTACAGCTCCTTGGCTTTGGCTGTGCCGACCAGCTGCGTCAGGAACCACGAGCCGCCGAAGTCACCCGACGCGCCGACGTTGGCGAACGCCGTCACGATCAACGCTCGTTCGGCGGCGACGCGAAGGTCGGCCGCGAGGGCAATCGACAAGCCGGCGCCGGCGGCCGCACCGGGGAGTACCGCAACGACCGGCTTCGGGAACTCGTGCAGGGCCAGCGACACCGCGCGCTGCGACCGACGCAGCCCGGCGACTTGATTCTCGAGTCCTCCGCCGCGGCCGGGTCGTGGGACGCCGCTGCGATTTGCTTCGTTCATCCCCTTCACATCGCCGCCGGCACAGAACGCGCCGCCCGCGCCGGTGATCACCAGCACGCGCACCTCTGTGTCGACGGCCAGCGCCGGCAGCGCCCGTTCGAATCCGCCGTACATCGGGTCGGACAACGCATTGCGGCGATCCGGACGGTTGAAGGTGATGATGCCGAGATGACCGTCAACTTCGGCGAGGAGGTCGTCGGTGCCGGTGTCGATTGCTCGTGTCATGTGCCGAGACTTTCACGTCGGCGAGGTGTCAGGCGAACGCTCTCAACCCGCCGCGAGTTGCACGACCAGAACCGCCACGATCAGCGCCAGGAACACCACATGGTCCCGCAGGATCCCGCGGGCGAGGTTCGATCGTGCACTCGGTGGGTCGAGACGCGCGCCGAGGCGCACGGCGTTCGGCACCACTCTCGTGAGGGCCATCACCAGCGCGACCAGCCGGCCCATCGGCGACGCGTCGGTGGTGACTCGTCGGTAGTACGTGGAAATCGAATCGACGACGTTGTCAGGTACCTGTGGCTCGGCGCGGTGGGCGAGCACCTGCACATCGAACATCAGGTCGAACCACCGCACGGCAACGAGAAAGCCGAGCGCGGCAGTGATTGCAGCGTGCACCGGCTACGTCGGAGCGTCAGGCGACGGAGCAGGACATGTCGGCCCCGCAACACATCGGCGACTTGATCTTGCCGTGCCCGTTCGGGCACTTGGAGACCTGTACCGACGAACCGTCATCGCGCTGGATCGTGTCGTTCACGAGGGGAGCGTCGCACTCGCCGCAGGTTGCATTGACGGACATTCCACAGGTGGGGCAAGCGTAGGTGGCCATGGCGAGATGGTAGGCGAACACGACCCCAGGTCGGTGCACCGGTCGCTGCCGCCTGTGCGGGGTCAGCAGGGCGCGGCGATGAGGCCGAGCTCGATCCAGGGTTCGGCATCGTCGATGACGCCTAGTTCGGTGAGGAACGAGGTGAGCTTGGCGAGACCGGCGATGACGTTGGCACGGTAGACCGGGTTGTTCCGGGCGATCTCGGCGCCGTTGTCGATCTGCAGGTGATCGAACACGTCGGGGTTGAGGCTGAGCGAAACGACGTCGGCGACCAACACGGCGGCCGCGTGGCGGACGATCTGGCGTTCCTCGGCGTCGAGAGTGGGCCACGTTTCGGCGAGGTACGACTTGGCGAAGCTGACGTGGCGGGCCTCCTCGAGCACATGCAGCCGCGAGATCTGCTGCACAACGAGATGCACCCGGTCGTCACGCATCGCGGCCCGGTTGGCGAAGTCGAGCAGTTCCTCGATGGCCAGGATGAGCAGGTACGACAACAGGCGTCCACTGTGGGTGTCGTCGAACATGACGGGGCGATCGGGTCGATAGCTCGGTGTTCCGGCGCGGCGGATGTACTCGCCGAACATCGCCGAGTGCCGACATTCGTCGGCCACTTCGATGAGCAGGTACCGGTGGGTGGGGTCGGTGACGTCGATGTCGGTGAGATGGCGCAGCACGATCTGCATCAGGGCGTTCTCGAACCAGATCCCGGCCGCGAACATGGCGGCGGTCTCGTGGCGG
>JANPCI010000518.1:0-14600 GCA_031430875.1 Actinomycetes bacterium
GTACAGGATCTCGATCACGGCGCCCATCATGGCAAAGGCTGAGGCGTCGGCACCGTCACAGGGCATGCAGGATTCCCGTGGCATTGAAACCGGCGTGGATCATGATCGCCATGCCCAACCGTCCGGTCCGCAACGCTGCGAGGCCGAACACCAGGCCGATGACGAACAGTCCGGGGATCTCGATCGGGCGGAAGTGCAACAACGCGAACAATGCTGCAACACCCACCACGACGAGACCCTCGTGGTAGCGCGATGCCAGCGATCGCTGGAGGAGTCCTCGGTAGAACAACTCCTCCATCAGCGGCGCTCCCACCACGACCACAACGACGACCACCCAGGTGGATCCGCCGGCGCTGTCGACGAGGTCCTGGGCATTCTCGTTGAGCTTGGCCTCGCTGAACGTCGCCGGCCACAGCGCCTCGAGCGGCAGGTAGACGATGCGGACCAGGACGAGACTGCACAAGGCGCCGATGCCAAGGCCGACGACATCGATCGGTCGGAACCGCAACCCGTAGTCGGCGACCATGCTCGCCGAGCCGGCTCGCTGCGACGCCAACCACATGGCGACCAGGTAGGTGGTCCACGCCCCGACGAGCGCCAGCGCCGTGGCCCCGAAGGAGGGATCGGTGCTGCGGTCGGCAATTGCGACAATGATCAGCGACGCAACGATCTGCGCCGCGAGCCAAGCGCCGAGGAAGGTGGCGGCCGCCGTGCGTGCATCGATGGGTCGAGGCGCAGCGGACGGCAGGAACCCTCCGGACAATGAGGCGCTGCCGCGCGCCGAATCGACCACGATGCGACCCTACCTGGCGTCAGGCCGCCTGCTGTCCAGGCCGCCTGCTGTCAGGACGGCTTGCTGTCAGACGGCAATCAGGGCCTGATGACCGAAGCGTCGATCCTCGAGGCGCCAGCCCGACGGAACTGACAGGCGCTCGCCATGGCGTCCGCACAGGTCGTATGCGTGCGGATCTCGCTCCGTGCTCAGATGATCGAGCCAGACCTGCGACCGTCCGTAGTGGTAGCTCAGAGTCACCTCCGCGCGTTCCGAGCATCCCGTGCGCGAGCACAGTCGTCCGAACGTCCCCGACCGATTCGTGCCGTACATCACCGCAACGGTAGGGGGCCGCTGACGTCTGAAGGTGGATACAGGTTGCGAGCACGACCTGGCATCGGCTCACAACCTGCGTAGCATTGGTCAAATGAACGATCTGCCTCCTCCTCCACCGCCACCGCCTCCTGGGCGCGGGCGCGGGCAGCAACGTCCCGATGAACCCAGTGGCACCGGGTCGCGATCCGGCAAGAAGTCCAAGAGTGCCGATCTCAACGCCGATGGAGCACCGGCGAGTGGAAAAGGCCCGGGAAGCTGGCCGCGTTGGACCATCTGGGTGCTCATCGGTGTGCTCGCTGCGGCGTTCCTGGTTCCGAGCCTCTGGCCGAGCAGCGGCGGCGAAACCCTCGAGTACTCCGAGTGGCGAACCCAGGTCATCGAGGGCAACATCGCCACGGCCGACATCAACACCGGGTCCGGCAAGATCAGCGGCGAGTTCGTCAACGGCGACAAGTACACGACCTCCGGCGGCGGCGAGCGGGGGGTCTCCGAAGCCGACGAGCAGTTGATGATCGACAATGACGTCCAGTACAAGTTCACGCCGCCCAGCAACAACTGGTTCCTCGGGATCCTGACGGTCTTCCTGCCGGTGATGTTGATCATCGGTTTCTTCGTGTGGATGCAGCGACGCGCCCAGGGCCAGATGGGCGGCGTCATGTCCATCGGCAAGAGCAAGGCCAAGGCATACGACGCCGACAAGCCATCGACGACATTCGACGACATCGCCGGCTACACCGGCGTCAAGCAGGAGATCACGGAGGTCGTCGACTTCCTGCGGATGCCCGAGCGGTTCCGGGAGATCGGCGCCAGGGTCCCCAAGGGGATTCTGCTCGTGGGTCCCCCCGGCACCGGTAAGACCCTGTTCGCCCGGGCCGTGGCCGGCGAGGCCGGAGTCGGCTTTCTCAGCGTCACGGGTTCGGACTTCATGGAGATGTTCGTGGGCGTCGGAGCCAGCCGAGTCCGCGACCTGTTCCAGCAGGCCCGCCGCATGGGTAAGGCCATCATCTTCGTCGATGAAATCGACTCGATCGGGCGCAAACGTGGCGCCGGCCTCGGCGGCGGACACGACGAACGCGAACAGACGCTCAACCAGATGCTCGCAGAGATGGACGGATTCGAGCCGTCCGAGGGCATCGTCATCATGGCGGCCACGAACCGTCCCGACATCCTCGACCCAGCCCTTCTTCGCCCGGGCCGTTTCGACCGCCAGATCGTGGTGCCGCTTCCCGAGTCGAGCGAACGCAAGGCCATCCTCGAAGTCCACAGCCGCGACAAGCGCATGGGGCCCGACGTCGACATGGAGACCATGGCGCAGGCCACTCCGGGTATGTCCGGCGCCGACCTCGCCAACCTCGTCAACGAGGCAGCCCTGGTCGCGGTCCGCCGAGGCTCCAAGCAGATCGAACGGATCGACTTCGAGAATGCACGCGACCGCGTGGTACTTGGCGCAACTCGCGAGTCGATGATCCTTTCGGCGGAGGAGAAGAAGGCAACCGCCTACCACGAGGGTGGCCACGCATTGCTCGCCACCGTGCTGCCGCACGGCGACCCATTGCACAAGGTCACGATCCTGCCTCGCGGTATGGCCCTCGGTGTGACGTGGTCGCTTCCGCAGGAGCGCCATACCTACTCCAAGGAGTTCTTCGAAGACACCATCTGCAAAGCGATGGGTGGGCGCGTCGCCGAGATGATCGTGTTCGGCCACCTCAACTCGGGTGCAGCCAACGACCTCGAGCAGGCCACTGGCATCGCCAGACGAATGGTGCGCGAGTGGGGTATGTCCGAGCGCGTCGGACCAATGGCGTGGAGCAGCCAGCAGGCCGTGTTCCTCGGCGAAGACCTCATGTCGTCGCAGCGCGAGTACTCCGATGACACCGCCAAACTCCTCGACGAGGAGATCTCGCGAATTCTCACCTCACAGGAGAGTCGGGCCAACGAGATCATCTCTCGTCACCGTCGCGGACTTCAGCTCGTCGCCGAGGCGTTGCTCGAACGTGAAACCATCGACGGCCCCGAGGTCGCCAAGCTGATTCAGCAGGGAATGGCCGAATCCGGCCAGCCCGCCACGGACACCGTCGCCCACTGAGCGCTCACTCGCTGCGCTGACACGACCCCGCGCCGGGCGTCGAGCCTGGCTCGCGTGCTTCGGCGACCGCTGCCCAGAGATCCGTGGCGGTCATCGGACCGATGAACGTCGCCACGGCGATGCCCTGCGAGTCGGCAACCACCAGGGTCGGGACAGCATCGATCGAGTACCGCTCGTGGATCGCCCGATCGGCGCCGTATTCGATCTCCTGCACCGCCACGTCATCGCTGGCGAGGACGTTGGCCTTCGCCAACACGCTGTGACACACCGAGCACGTCGCTGATGTGAACACCACGACGAGCCAGGGCGCCTGCGGCCGAGCGAACTGTGCCCGATCGAGTTGGGTCGGAGCGGCGAACCGGCGTTGCGTCGGTGCGTCAGGTGTGCGACGACGTCGCACGACCACCGCCACGATGGAGACGACCACCACGATCGCCACCGCAATGAGGAGCCGTTCCATTGCGCGGAGGCTAACGGGGTCTGGCGGAGGCCAAGCGGCGTCTCAGCCGCCACCTGATGGCAGCGCCCACGATCCCGAGCGACCCTCGCGCCCGGAACCACGCGACAACGACCGCTCGACGAACACACGGCTCGACGACTCGACGATCAGCTCACGATCGAGCACTTCGGCATCGACCAGGTCGATGGTCACCACGGCGCCGGGGCCGATCGGGATGTCAGTCAGTGACGCCACATCGGTCGGACCTGCCGGCCCGACTGACTGAATCGTGATCGTGGCGTCGACGTTGTCGACGTTGTAGACGACCAGCGCCTGCGGGGTGGGCTCCGACGGGCCGATACCGACATGCCATCGTGATGCGACGTAGCCGTCGCCGCGAGGCGGCGCCCCCATGACCACCGAGGTGGTGATCGAGTCACCGGCCGGCCGAGTCAGGATGCGCTCGACGACCACGGACGGTGCGGCGAGCGTGGAGAAGACGGTGGCGTGGCGCCCGTCGGGCAGAGCACCGGCCACCGCTTCGTCAGACGGGTCGAAGACCACCACTTGGTTGGCCGGCACGTCGATTGGCGCCGTGTCACCGTAGGTGGCATCAACCGGCAGGCCGAGGAACACGGCGTCGACCTGCACATCGGTGTCGGTGGGGTTGTAGATCGCAAACGTCTCGGTGACGCCGTCGCCCTTTTCGCCGTCGGCGAACCACCATTGGTCACGCAACGCAGGCGCGGCGAGAGTCACGCCGTACCCCAGACGGCCGCCACCGACAAAGTGCTGCGCCCGCCCCACCACGAGCCGACCTCGTTGGGCGACGACTTCGACGGCGATCACGGACTCGTCCCGGGCTCCCAGTTCCGCAATCGGAATCGTGCGCACCGACTGCGGCGGGACTGTGAAGCCCTGGAATGCAGCCGGCGTCGATTCGCCGGCAGCCGTCGCGAACTTCAGATCTACGCTCGCCGTGTCGTCGTACGGGTTGGTCAGGATCAACGTTTCGACGCTGCCGTCGACTGTGAAGCCGTCGGCGAAATACCACGCATCGGAGGTGTTGTTCGCACACGGCGACACCGAATCACCAGCGGGATGGAAGGCGCGTTGTTCCACGAGTCCCGTGCCACCCTCGATCTCGACCACCACGCCTGCGAATGGTGCCGTGACGAACGAATCGACGTCGATGACCGACTGCGACCACGGCTCGACGACGACCGGTGCCTCGGCGGCCCGGCCGTCGGCGGTGAGGATGCTGTACGAACCGACGAGCTGCTCGTCGTTGCGGTTCGAAATGATCACCTCACCGCCGACGTCGGCCTCACCGCTTGCCGGCACGCCCGGACAGAACCAACTCCCGGTGAGCGCCGCCTCATCGTTGACAGCGGGCATCCATGCGCCCGCCGGCGTTGCGAAGTACGCATCAGGAGCAACGACCTCGTCGCGTCCGATTGCGATGATTCCGGCAACGCCGGCCGTCACGACGACGATCGCGGGAATGGCTCGGCGCATCATTGGTCGTTCGCGTCCGGGTCGGGAGCCGCAGTGGGAGTTGCGGTGGGAGTTGCGGTGGGAGCCGCAGCGGGCTCGACGGTCAGGTCGAGCAGGGGGTCCGCGGACAGGTCGATCAGCGGTCCGTCCGGGGTAGCCAGCCCGGTTCGGCGTCCCGTCGGAACCTGGACCCTCGACACGACGACGAGTGCAACGATCCAGAACGCGACCTGGAGGAACACGAGAAGCAAGCGGGTGATCGGCGACTCGTACCGGAGCTCGCCGACTCCACCGGCCGTGACGTCGAACGCCGTCGTTTCACCGAATGCGCGACGGGCCGGCACCGACGTCCCGTCGACGCTGAGTGACCAGTTGCCGTCGAACGGCACGGCAAGATGCACCACGCCTGCTTCGATCGATTCGACCGCGGTGGCGAACTGATCGGCCCCGACGAACACAGGAGTGGCCGCGCTCAGATCCGCACGTACGAGCACCTCTGGCCCAGCTGACTGGCTCGCCTGTGCCGCCGGGCCAGTCAACAGTGCAGCCGTTGGGAGCCACGCCCGGTTCTCGAACACCTCGAGGGTGGGGAGCCGTGGCGTTCGAGCAACCAGATCGAGCTGATCCTCCATCGACGACACCAGGCCCACGGGCGTCGGAAGGGGCGCCTCGGCGGTCGACACGACGCCGTCGAACTCGGGAATGACGACGTAGCGGATGCCCAACGGGGCGAAGAGGCGGCCAGCGCGCAGGGTCGATGACGCCGACATCTCGTCGAGGGCCGTCGTGATCAGATCAGCGGCATCGTTGGTTGGCGGCATCCACCGATCGCGGGCATCGAGTGCACCGTCATCGATGATCGCCCAAGAGACGCCGTCGCGGTACTCGGTCGATGGCACCGGCAGTAGCCGGGCATCTCCGATCAACAACACGTTGTAGTCGCCGGTCGCGTCGGCGTCGGGCAGCGACGCGTCGATGAGCTTGGCGAGCGGTGTGGATGGCGTCTGGAACGAGCCATCGGCGAGCGCCATCACCCCGGGGGCGATGCCGACCACCACTGCCACGCTGGCGAGAATGCCGAGCGGTTGTTTCCACCCGAACGATCCACCACGCACGTCGAGATCGAAGGCTGCGAGTGCCGCTGCTGCGGCGATGGCTGTGCCGAGGGCCACCGGAACGAGGAGCACCCCGGCTTGGGGAGGATCGATCGAGAGCGAACCGCGGTCACCGAGGACAGCCAGCGCGCCGAACACCACCACGAGCAGCGCCCCTCGTACCGCCCAGGTGAGCCGCCACGCGCGGGCGAGCAGCAATGCCGCGATCACCGGGATGTACAACGCCAGCGAGAGTGCGGCGAAATCGGTCACACCGATCTCGAATGACGCCACCGAGAGCAGTCCCAGGCCGGCCTCACCGATCGGTGCGGCACCGACCAGACCTTCCCATGTCCACGATGCGATCCAGGGCAGATTCAAGAGCGCAGCCACCATTGCGGCCGCGGTACCGGTGACGAAGAACCACATCGCCGTGACCCAGGAGCCGCGGGCGAGGATGGTGCCCAGCGCCAACACGACCGCAACGAGGAACACCAACGGCAGTGCGATCGGAGCGAAGGCGGCGGCAATGGCAACGACGATGCCGATCAGCACAGTTCGGCGCACGCGTTCCCATGCGCTGAGATCGACGAGACCGTCGACGACGTCGAAATCGGCGAGCTGCGGATCGGCGGTCGAGATCCCCGCCGCTCGACGGAGGAGATGCACGGCCCATGGAACAACGGCGTAGACCACGAGCACGGTGAGGCGACCCGACGACATCGCACCGCTGACGAGCGGCGTGGCGGCGTAGACCAGGAGCGCACCCACCTGCGCCCGGGTCGAGGGGAACACCGTCGCCAGTTTCCAGACGCCGGCGACGCCAACGAGAATCAGGCCGAGGACAAACACCGTCTGCAGCATCCCCATCCGGAACAACGTGACGACCGACAGCCCCGACAGGGTCGCCCAGCCAGTTGGGTTGGGCGAGGTCGCGCCGGCCCCATTCGGGTTCCAACCGGACATGAAGGTGTCGAGCAACACCCGTGGACTGTTCGGGAACGTCAGGAATTCCCCAACGGGCGGAATGCCACTGTCGAAGAACGACCGAGCGCCCAAGATCACACCGGCGATGACTGCAATCCACGCGAAGACGGGCGCGGTCGTGCTCGGCCGCCAACGTCTGACCTCGGTGTCCGAGCCGACATACGTGGCGGTCTCGCGGCTGCGTAGATATGAGTTGAGCCGAGCGCTCCCGCGCTCTTGGAGGCTGTAGACCTCACGTTCGGGAACCAGTCGACACGGCTTCACCTCACGCCGGCGAGCGAGAAGCGAGGACGTGCGCGGCACCAGGCCGATCAGTGCTCCGAGCGACTTCCAGGCCTGGCCGAAGCGACCGGTGAACAGCCCGACCACCAGTTCGGTCAGGGTGAGCAGCACCATTTCGAGGGATCGGCCGGGCAGGCGCGAGGCACCTGTGAGCGTGGCCACCGACCTCATCCGGTGGCGTGCGCGAAGTCGACCGTGGGGAAGATCAGGGCGACGTTCACGCAGTCCGCTGCGATGGCGCACACGCGCTGACGGCGCAACCACCACGCGGGCACCACTGTGGTGAAGACGCCAGCACAACTCGGTGTCTTCACCGTAGAAGCTGATCACCGGATCGAACCCTCCGAGGGTTCGGAAGAGATCGGCGCGCACCAGGAAGTACGCCGACGGGAGGGCGAAGACGTCGCGGACGCCATCATGCTGTTCCTGGTCGACCTCGCCAGGTTCGATCACGGGATCGATCTCACCGAATCGATCCATACTGAGCCCGACCGACTGCAGAACTTGCGGCTCGTCCCAGTCGACGAATTTGGGCCCGACGGCACCAGCGTTCGATCGGTAGAGCTCCTCGACGAGCAAGCGGAGTGCATCAGGCTCGGGAGCGATGTCGTCGTGACAGATCAGGAACATCCCGTTGTCGCCCTCGACCAGGTTCAACACTTCATTCGCCGCGGTTGCGAAGCCGACGTTGTTTCCGAGGAAGCGCACGAACGCCGAGGGCAGTATCTGCTTGATCCGGGCGTCGACCCCGTCGGCCCCGTCGGCCTCATCGCCCATGCTCGAGTCACCGGTGTTCGAGTCACCGGTGACGAGGAACAGCATCCGCAGGTTCGGATAGTCCTGCGCGCGGAGCGCTTCGAGCGTCGACTCGAACCAGGGACCTGGGTCGTGGACGACGACGACCGCAACAACGGGCGGTGCTTGTTCGATCTCCGGTTCCACGATGGAGCGAGGCTAGCGACGTGGCTCGCTAACCTACCGTCATGGCCAGTTGGACCCGGCTCGACCCGACGAGCGTCGACCTCACGAACTTCGATCTCTCGCAGATCGACCAGGTCACGAGTGCTGCCGCCCAACGGGCTGTCGATCTCGCCAAGGATGCGGCATATGTCACTGTCGGTCTCGGGTTGTTGAGCTACCAGCGCATGCAGGTCCGCCGGCGCGAGCTCGAGCGCAGTCTTCGTCGCTGAGCCTGATCGAGCAGGGTGCCTTGGGGCCGGTCTGTTGGGGTCGGGTCCGGAAAGACCGGGCCGGTCTGTTGGGGTCGGGTCCGGAAAGACCGGGCCGGTCTGTTGGGGTCGGGTCCGGAAAGACCGGGCTCCAGGCCCACCCCAAACACGGCGGATCCGGGCGCTAGGATTTCTGAGCCGTGTCCTCGATCACTCCCAGCGCGCAGACGCGCACACCGTTGCCAGAGGGCACGATTCCCGTCGGAATCTCGCTGCTGATCGCGGGCGTCGCGACCTACGCGTTCTTCAAGGTCGGCACCGTCGCAGTCGGCGGGGCGAAGGAATTCGCGCCGATCGCGGCGATGTGGTTCGCCGTCTTCGCCCTCGCTCCCGGGTTCTTCCTGCCGCTCGAGCAGGAACTGGGCCGGGCGCTGTCGCATCGCCGTGCGGTCGGCGAGGGCGGACAGCCCGTCGTCCGCAAGGTGGTCCGCCTCGGCGCCATCCTGGTTGCGCTGGTCACGGTGGTCATCATCCTGTTCAGCCCGATCATTGCATCGTCGTACTTCGACGGCGATTGGTTCATGGTCGTTGCGCTGATCGCCGCGTTCGCCGCGTACGCCCCGGCGCACATGACCCGGGGCATCTCCTCGGGCACTGGCCGTTTCCATGACTATGCGGTTGTTCTCGGCGCCGACGGCATCGTTCGCATCATCCTGTGCGTCGCTCTTGCCGTCGTCGGTGTGACGGCGGCAGGTGCGTACGGCATGGCGATCGCCGTGTCTCCGTTGTTCGCCGTTGCCTACGTGGCTCGTCGAGGCGCGCTTCGGACCGAGCCGGGGCCGGAGGCCGAGTGGAGCGAGGTCACCCCGAACCTGGGCTGGCTGCTCATCGGATCGGTGTGCGCGGCAACGTTGCTCAACGCCGGGCCCATCACGGCGAGCCTGCTCGCGTCACCCAGCGAAGAGGCACTGGTCAGTGCGTTCTCCTACGGCGTGCTGCTGTCGCGGATCCCGCTGTTCTTGTTCCAGGCAGTGCAGGCTGCACTCCTGCCGCGGTTGAGTCGCCAGGCAGCTCAAGGGGCGTTCGACGAGTTCCGTTCCGGTTTGAAGAAGCTGATGCTCCTGGTTCTCGTCGTCGGGGTGGTCGGCACGATCGGTGCGTACCTGCTCGGGCCCTGGGCGCTCAACCTCGTCTACGACGCCGATCTCAGTGGTCGCACTCTGGCGATGCTCACGCTCAGTAGCGCGGTCTACATGCTGGCGCTGGCTACGGCTCAGGCCGTGATCGCTCTGCAGGGGCACTCACTCGTGGCGATGGGATGGGCCATCGGGCTTGCGTCGTTCGTGTTGGCGACCTGGTTGTCGAGCGAGGAAGTGTTCCGGCGCATCGAGATCGGCCTGGTCGTGTCGTCCGTCGTGTCGCTCCTGGCATTCGCTCTGGCGCTTCATCGCCGAATGAAGGTCGGCGCCAAGCCGACCCATGGTTCGATGATCGAGGCCATGACCGACATGCCGTTCGAAACCTGATTCGACGACTCAGCCGACGGAGAGACCAGCCTTCTTGGCTTCGAGTTGGAGATCGTGGGCGACCATCATCTTCACGAGGGCAGGGAAATCGACTTCGGGTTCCCAACCCAGTTTCGTCTTGGCCTTGCTGGCGTCGCCGATCAGCAGGTCGACCTCGGCAGGGCGCAGGAACTTGGGGTCTTGGCGCACATGGTCGGCCCAGTTGTCGATGCCGACCTCGGCAAACGCACGCTGCACGAGTTCCTCGATCGAATGCGTTTCACCAGTGGCCAACACGTAATCGTCCGGGGTGTCCTGCTGCAGCATCAACCACATGCCCTTCACATAGTCCCCGGCATAGCCCCAGTCACGCTTCGAATCGAGGTTGCCCAACACCACCTCGTCCTGCAACCCGAGCTTGATCCGCGCCACCGCATTGGTCACCTTGCGCGTGACGAACTCGATCCCGCGACGAGGGCCCTCATGATTGAACAGGATCCCCGAGCTGGCATGCATCCCGTACGACTCGCGATAGTTCACCACGATGTCATGGCCGAACACCTTCGCACACCCGTACGGGCTGCGCGGATGGAACGGCGTCAACTCGGTCTGCGGTGTCTCACGCACCTCACCGAACATCTCCGAACTCGACGCCTGATAGAAGCGGATCGGATTGTTCGTCGCCCCACCCACCATCCGGACCGCTTCCAACATCCTGAGCACGCCCAGGCCGGTGATGTTCGCCGTCAACTCCGCCTGCGAGAACGACAACGCCACAAAGCTGATCGCCCCCAGGTTGTACACCTCGTCGGGCTGACACGCCTCCAACGCACCCACCAGTGACGGCAGATCCGCCAAATCCCCCGACACCAACTCCACGAACGGCAACTCCTCCTGAATCCGCTCCACACGCGGATTGTTCTGCCCCTTCACCATCCCGAACACGTGATAGCCCTGCGAATGCAGGAACTCCGCCAAATGCTGACCATCCTGGCCAGTGATACCGGTGACAAACGCTGTAGGCATAAGGCCGATGAGTCTACGGCTCGTACGCACTACGCTGCGCCTGCGCATGACGGTGTATCCGTGCCCCTGACCGTCGCGATCGACGCCGGACCACTCCACGGGCCGCGCACCGGCATCGGCAACGCCGTGGCTTGGACAATCGACGCGTTGCGCGACGACGCCGATCTCGAGCTCCGACCGTACGTCACGAGCATGCGGGCGCGAGTGCGGTCGCCGCAGCGGCGTCTGCCGATCCCGGCAGCAGTGGCACTCAGGCTCTGGGCACATCAATCGCCGCCACTCGACCGCCTGCTGGGACATCCCGATGTCGTGCACGGCACGAACTACGTCGTCCCCCCTGCTCAGTGCGCTCGGCTCGTCAGCGTGTACGACTGCTGGTTCCTCGACCACCCCTCCGATGCCCTCCCCGACGTTCGACGATCCGCCGCCGTACTGCGCCGTGCCATCGCCGACGGTGCCTACGTGGTCACCAGCTCCGATGCAACGAGCCGCCGCGTCCGTGAACTCCTCGACACCGATCGCGTCCGTACGATCCTCCTCGGCCCGCCACCGATCGACCCAACGGCGGCGGGTCCATCCGAACCATACGGACTGCCGGATCTGACGAGCGCGCCGTTCGTCCTTGCGGTCGGCACGCTCGAACGACGTAAGAACCTGCCGACGCTCGTGGCGGCATTCGGGCGTTTGGCTCGCGAGCATCCGACCGTCAAGCTGGTGATGGCGGGCGCCATCGGCAACGATGCCGACGCCGTGAATCGGGGTATCGCCCGTCTCGATTCGTCGATCGCTGAACGCGTGATCCGAACCGGCCCCGTCGACGACCCCACGAAACGCTGGCTCCTGGAACATGCTCGGACCCTTGCGTACCCCTCGCTCGACGAAGGCTTCGGCTTCCCGATCCTCGAAGCGCAACTGCTCGGCACCCCGGTGGTGGCCAGTACCGCCGGTTCGATCCCGCAGATCGCCGGTGCGGCCGCGCTGCTGAGCCCGGCACTTGACGCCGAGGCGCTCGCTGCCAACCTGTACTGGGTCGTGTCGAACGACGAGATGTACGCAAAGCTCGTCCGGCGAGGACACACCAACGTCACCAGGTTCTCGTGGACCAACACCGCTCGACAGCTGCACGCGACCTATCGCGAGCTCGCCGATGGGAACGAGGTGACCGGGTGAACTCGGAACCGACCGGCACTCCGACCCGGATTGCCGTTGTGTCGGGCGGTGTCGGCGCGGCCCGATTCCTCACCGGCCTGATCGACGCCGTCGCCGGCCTCGACGACGGCGCCGGCCTTGATGCGATCACGGCCGTCGTGAACACGGGCGACGACTGCACGTTGCACGGCCTGTCGATCTCGCCGGATCTCGACACCGTCACCTACACCCTGGCCGGGGCCATCGACCCCGAGCGCGGCTGGGGGCTCGTCGACGAGTCGTGGCGGGCGATGGAGGCGCTCGAACGGTACGAATCGGTGCGACCCGATGGGTCATCGGCGGCGCCCCGGTGGTTCAATCTCGGCGATCGCGACCTCGCCACCCACTTCTTCCGCACGGCCCGACTCGCCGAGGGCGCATCGCTGACCGAGGTCACCGACGAGATCCGTCGGGCATGGCAGGTTCCCATTCGTATCGTTCCGATGTCGGACGACCGGCTGAGCACGATCGTGACCATCACCGACGAGCATGGACACTCCAGCGATGTGTCGTTTCAGGACTACTTCGTGCGGCTGCGCCACTCGGTTCCCGTCACCGCTGTGCGCTTCGAGGGTGCCGCCGGGCTTGCCGATGATGCTCGACTGGCGCTGGAGTCGGCAGACACCATCGTGATCGCACCCTCGAATCCCATCGTCTCGATCGGACCGATCCGATCGCTGCCTGGCGTGGATGAATTGCTCGCCGATCGCCGCGAACGAACCGTTGCGGTGTCGCCGATTGTCGGAGGTGCGGCGCTGAAGGGCCCCGCCGACCGGATGCTCACCGAACTCGGCCACGACGCATCGGTCGTCGGAGTTGCCCGTCTCTATGCGCCGATCGCCTCCGTTCTGGTGATCGACCCCATCGACGCCGATCTCGCCGCCGAGGTGGAGGCGCAGGGAATGCGGTGCGTCATCACCCCGTCGGTGATGTCGACTCCCGACCGCGCCCGCGAACTTGCGACCGTGACGTTCCGATCAATTCAGCGCTGAATCAGCCTTCGACGAGGCGCGCCAGGCCGTCGTCGAGGTCGGTCCACGGCGACCATGACAGATGGATTCGGGCTCGCGCCGGCGAAATCGCGAATCGGGCGAGTTCATCGGCGCGGCCAGGGCCATGCAGCGCCTGGAGATCAGATTCACCGGGCACCAGCCGGGCGATGCGATCCCAGAGATCACCGATCGACGTCTGCACGCCGGTTCCGACGTTCACGAGAAGACCGCCTCCGCGCTCGCCGGCTCGGGCCAGAGCATCGACCGCGTCATCGACGTACAACAGGTCACGTGTCTGACGGCCGTCGCCGTCGATGACGGGTGCAGTCGCGGTAGCGGCTGCGTGAACGAAGGCCGCGACGACACCGCCGTCAGAACGCTGACGCGGGCCGTACACGGTCGCCATCGCGAGGGCAGTGAACTCGATGGCGTGGAGGTCGCGAAACGACACCAGTAGCTCGACGAGTGTGCGCGCCACCACGCCTCGCACGCCACGCGGCACGAGTTGACCGATCTCCACGTCCTTGAGCGGAAGCGCCCTCAACGTGGGGTGACCGTGCAGGGCTGTTGCCGGCACGGCGACGACCACTTTGCCAACTCCGTGGCGCCGAGCCGCCTCGAGAACGCCAAGCACCACCTGGAACGCTCGGGCATGGGCCAGGGGCGGCTGATCGGACCGGGGCAACGTGGTGAGCAGGAAGATGACATCGGGCCGACGCATCCCGATGAGGGAGTCAGCTTCGGTCGACGTTGCGTCGAGGTGATGGATCTTGAGTCCGCTTCCAAGGCCCCGAGCATCGGCCAGATTCGCAAGCGATCCCGACGACAGGTCGTCGATGACATCAACCGTGTGGCCTTCGGAGAGCAGTCGATCGACGAGATGCGAACCGATGAAACCGGCCCCACCGATCACGATGACGTTCACGATGGTTCCGGTATCGCCACTCCGACCAGTTCGGCGCCGTCGAGCACCACGCCATCAGCTCCGACCATGCAGTCGGTGATGTGGCTGTCGGCCCCGACAGACCCCATCACGAGCGAGCGAGCGACCGTCGCCCCACGTCCAACCGTGGCGTGGGGCAGCAGCACCGAATCGATGATGGTCGCCCCGGCCGACACGACAACGTGGTCGCCAACGACACTGTTGCGAACCGTTGCGTCGGCCGCAACACTCGCAGTCGGCGAGACGCCTTCGCAGCGGTCGAATCGCCGCACTCCGTCGAGCAG
>JANPCI010000519.1:0-2428 GCA_031430875.1 Actinomycetes bacterium
CATGAGTGACACGCCGAGCACGAACACTGCACCGACTGCGGCGGAGATGGGCAGCGTCGGATCTGCACGCGACCGGCCGTGGTCCGCGGTGAGGAGCACAGCCGTGCCGGGTAACGGAGGAGGAAGAGAAAGGGTCAGATCGGGCTCGAAACGGGAACAAGATTCTGTCAAGAACTTCAAGGATTCTCCGCCAATTGCTTCAGAACGTACAGGCGCCGACCGATGCACCCCTCGCATCATTCCCGCGACCAGACGAGAAGCACCAATGCCAACGGCCCCAGCAACTCCACGTACATCAGCACCGACACTCCGAGCCACGCTCACGCGGATCGTCGTTGCCGCAATCGCCGTTGCCGCGATCGCCGTTGCCGTCGACGCCCCGCAGTCGTCGCCGGTCGAAGCGGGTGGAATCTCCAGCTCGGACTGGCTCGGAGTGGTCAATGTGTATCGCGCGCAGTCGGGCCTGGCGCCGGTGACCGAGAACCCCGCCTGGTCAGGTGGCGCCCAGAACCACTCCTGCTGGATGCTCTTGAACGGCATCGCCCACGATGAAGCCCCGGGCACAGCTGGATTCACGAACGCAGGTGACGAGGCAGGCAACAGCGGCAACGTCGCCGTGTCGAGCAATGCGAATGCAACGGCTCGAAGCCACATCGAACTCTGGATGTCAGGACCGTTCCATGCCATTGGCCTCCTGCGCTCGTCGCTGACACAGACCGGATTCGGTCTGTGCGCAAGCCCGCCGAACCCGACGGCGACGTCGTGGAAGTCTGCCGCCACGCTCGATGTCGTGCGAGGGAACAACTGGAGTGCGCCGAAGCCGGCGACACCTGTGGTGTTCCCGGGTAACGGCTCAACCACGAGCCTCACCCGTTTCATTGCCGAATCGCCCGACCCCCGATCGTTCTGCAACTGGGGAGGTCAGTCCGTCGGCCTGCCACTCATTGCGCTCATGCCCTCAGCGGTCACCGCAGCGAACGCCACCCTCAACGGTCCGAACGGGCCGATCCCGACCTGCGTGCTCCACAAGGCGAACACGAGCGGCACCGCCAGCGCCATCCTCGGCGGCGACAACGCTGTGGTGATCGTTCCCGCCAGCCCACTCGTTGCCGGGTCCTACAGCGTGAGCGTTGGCTCGAACGGCGGTAACGCCGCCTGGTCGTTCAACGTCGATCCGAACGCAGAGCTCGGCGTTGTGGAACCAACTCCCGGTGTCTCCAAGCCACTGGTTGAGAGCGCACCGTTCGAGCCGGTGACTCCATTCAGGTTCGCTGACTCCCGCCTCGGCCAAACGGTCACCCGACTGCAAGCAGGTCAAGAAGTCCGGGTTCGGGTCGCCGGAACACAGGGAATTCCCCTGACGGCCTCGGCGCTCAGTGCCACGTTCACGATCACCGAACCGACCGGCGACGGTTTCCTCACGGCCTACAACTGTCTGGGTGGAAAGCCGGCCGTTGCCACGCTGAACTACGGGCGCGGAGAAACGGTCTCGAACCAGTCGATCGTTCCGCTCGATCGCGGAGACCTCTGTTTCTATTCGATGCAGGATGCCGAGATCGTCATCGACGTGAACGGCTACGTGGCTCCCAACAGCACGCTGGTGTTCAATCCGGTTCCGCCCACGCGCATTCTCGACACCCGGTACACGGGCCGGATTCCGGCCTACACGCAGACCGTCGTGGCCGTGTCAGGCGGCTCCAGTCCAGCGCCCGCCCGCGCCCGCGCCGTTGCCATCAATCTCGTCGGCGTCGACCCGGCCCTCGACGGGTGGATCCGCGCCTTTCCCTGTGACGGTCCTGAGCCATATGTCTCGTCGATCAGTGCACGATCTGGGCAAGCCATCGCCAGTTCCGTCATCGTTCCCGTCGCCGCCGATGGCACGATCTGCTTGACCTCGATGATGGAGACCGACGTCGTGATCGACATCACCGGCTGGTTCGGAACAACAAGCGGACTCCGCTTTGTCCCCCTCGACCCCATTCGGCTGCTCGATACCCGCTCCTTCCTCACCGAGATCAACCCAACGACCCGAGGCCAGATGCTGCCGGCAGGACAGGTCCTCGAGGTCCAAGTTGCCGGTGTCCGCGGAGTGCCCGCTGACAGCTCAGCGGCAACGATCAACCTCGTGGCGCTGGGAGCCACGACACCGGGTTGGCTCCGCGTCGTTCCGTGCGGATCGCCTTCAGATGCGTCGACCATCAACTTCTCCACACCGGCTCCCATCGCCAACGGTTCGAACGTCAAACTGAGTCCCAGCGGATCCGTCTGCGTGGTCGGAATGGCGACGACCCATGTCGTCATCGACATCACCGGTATCTGGAAGTAGCTCTCAGCGTCGAACGGAGTGGTCGGTCACGACTGCTCGGTAGCGAACGGTGTGGACACTGTCACCGGACAGGATCGCACCGCGTCCCAGCGTGCGACCGGC
>JANPCI010000520.1:0-6314 GCA_031430875.1 Actinomycetes bacterium
TCTTCCAGAACGTCAACCGGCTGCTGCCCCCCAACCTCTGAGTCCGGTCCGATCCGACGACCCCACTCCCCGAAACTGCTCCGATGAGTTTGGGCGCGCACAGGTCGCGCTGACACTCATCACAGCGATTTGGAGGATGCCGCTGCCCGAGGCAAGCAACCCGAAACTGCACAGGTCACTCGCGGGCGAGCGAGGCCACCATGCCGGGGAGTTCCACCCACGGCTGCTTGTGCTCGCACCACACTTCCACGGTAGGCGACACCTCGGATCGGTCGTCGAGCGTTCCCGCCTTCACGGCGAGCACGCCGGCGGGCTCGACCAACGCAGAGAAGATCGGAGAGCCACACTGGCCGCAGAAGCGGCGACGTACGTACACGGCGTCGCCGTTCTCACCGCGATCCTCAAATGTGCTGAGGGTGCCCGAGACGGCCATCTGACTCTCGTGCACGATGAGATTGACCGAGAACGCTGCGCCGCTCTGGCGCTGGCAGTGATCGCAGTGGCAGACCGCTGTGGCGATGAGGTCGCCGCTGATCTCGTAGGTGATCTCGCCGCAGAGGCATCGTCCAGTGAGCGCCATCCAGGAACGGTAGCACTGCCCTACGTCGTGACCGGTTGGGTTGTCGACCACCGCGCGGCGTGACCTTGGTTCGAGCGGATTCGGCTCAGTGTTGACCCGCCTCGGTCGCTGGAACACCGGAAAGGTCGAGGCGCCAAGGAAAGTCGGTGACGACGATTTCGGCGGGTCCGATGATTCGGACCGAGTTGAAGCGTGTTCGACGGGATGACCGCAGCCGATCCCGCAATCATCTCCCTCTCGGATCCATCAACGATCAGCACGACACTTTCGTCGACGATGTTCCACACCCCTTCTTGTTCATGCTGATGCGCCTTGTCACCCCGGTCGACGTTTCCGCGTCGGCGCGCCAGAATCAGGTGATGGTCAGGAGCGATCGACGCGATCTCGGCGGAGTGTTCGATGAAGTCCCCGAGATCTACGACCGCGTGCGACCGTCGTATCCGGATGAGTTGTTCGCGGACCTCGTCGCACTCACCGGACTCAACTCTGAGTCATCGGTCCTGGAGGTTGGCTGCGGCACGGGGCAAGCGACGCGCGCCCTGGCCGCAATCGGCTGCAGCGTGACTGCCGTCGAACGGGGTGCGGCACTGGCCGAGCTCGCTCGCGAACGGCTCGCCGCATTCCCGAACGTCGAGATCCAGACATCAACATTCGAAGAGTGGGAACCCCTCGATCGTCGTTTCGATGTCCTCGTTGCGGCGTCGTCGTGGCACTGGATCGATCCATCAGTTGGATGGCGTCGGGCCCACTCGATGCTCCGTCCGGGAGGATGGATGGCGGTGATCGGCCACGTGGTCGTTCGCCGACCGGGCGAACCTGAGGTCTACGCCCAGACAGCCGATCTCCATGAGCGCCTCGCGCCAGGTCACCCCCACTGGGGACATCCGCCGGCCGAGGACGAGGTGCGGGCGACAGATCACGGGTGGGGTCCACCGAACAACGATCGCGAGGGTCGGTTCGGCCCGACGATCGTGCGCTGGTATCCAACAACGCAGTGGTTCGACGGGGCCGGCTTCGCCGATCTCCTCCGATCGACGTCGCTGTACCGCAGCCTGAATGCCGACGTCCGAGAACAACTCCTCGACGCCATCGCGGCACGTATCCGCACGCACATGGGCGACCGCGCGTGCCGGAGCTACCTGAGCGTCCTGCGAGTCGGCCAGCGCACCAACTGACCGCTCCGCGCAAAATCCACCACGCCCCGGTCAGTGACCGGCGAAGTTCGGGGGGCGCTTGTCGAGGAACGCGGTGCGGCCCTCTTCGGCGTCGGCGCTCGCCCAGGCGGCCGACCGGGCGGCCTCGAACACGTCGTCGATGGCCGGTTCGGGCATCGACCGTTCGAGGCCGATCTTGTGGCCGGCGATCGTCAGCGGCGCCAACCGGGAGAGCTGGTGCGCCCAGGTGATCGCATCATCGATGCCGCCGAGGCGGTGGATGCCACCGGTGACATGGAGTTGCTCGGCGGTGTAGGTCTGTGCGGCCAGCAGCATCGCCCGAGCGATCGGTGGGGAGAACTCCGACGCCAGGCGCCGAATTGTCCAGTGGTCGACGACGAGACCGAGCTTCGCTGCCGGGATCCCGAGCACGCTGTCTGGCGTCGCTACTCGGAGATCGGTGGCGATGGCGAGCTGCGCACCTGCACCGAGGGCTGGTCCGTCAATCGCCGCGATCACCGGCACCGACAGCGTTCCGAAGCCGCGCAACATCGCACCGAGATCCGCTGTGAACTGGCCCTCCTCGACCCCGGTGAGATCGGCACCGGCACTGAACGCCGGCGGTTTGCCGGTCAGCACGACTGCTCGGATCGCGCCCGGCGTCCGCCCTCTGATCGCAGCCTGGATGTCGAGCAGTTCGAGCACTGTGGAGTGATCAACTGCGTTGCGCCGTTCGGGGCGGTCGAGCGTGACGATCGCCACCAGGCCGTCGTGTTGAAGATCGACGGTCATGGCCAGCGGGAATCGGCTCGTAGCATGACCCGACTGTATGTCGAACGTTCCGCCCGTCTCCGATGCCATCGACCCGGTGCGCGTCCGCCGAGCACAGGTCGCCAAGTGGACACAGCTCGCCAATCGAATCGGCTACCTCTTCGTTGCGCTGTCGATCGCACTGTTCGTCATCGCCTTCGCCGTTGGCTTCTCATCGACGATGGCCACACTCGTGATCATCTCGTTCGTCATCGGCTGCGTGCTGCTGGCGCCGTCGATCATCCTCGGGTATGCCGTCAAGGCCGCCGAACGCGAGGACCGCGAACGGGGCTTCTGAGACCGGGTCGTCGCCGGTTACCCTTCGGTAACGCATGTCTCCTCGACTCCCAGCCAACGCTCGACGCGAACAGATCCTCGATGTCGCGCTCGTCGTGTTCGCAACCAACGGCTTCCACGGTGCCTCGATGAACGACGTCGCCGACGCCGTCGGGGTCACCAAGCCGGTCCTTTACCAGCACTTCGACTCCAAACGTGACCTCTACCAGGCACTCATCGACGAGGTCGGCGACCGGCTGCTTGCCAACATCGCCAAGGCCGCCGCCGAAGCAACCGACGGTAAGAGCCAGACCGAACTGGGTTTTCGTGCTTACTTCCGATGGGTGTCGGACGATCACGATGGCTTTCGATTTCTCTTCGGTTCGGGGACACGCCGCGACGACGAGTTCAACGCTGCGGTGCAACGCATCACCGCCGAGGCCGCCAAAGCGGTCGCCCCTCTGATCGCTGTCGACATCGACGAACGCCACCGAACCACGTTGGCCCATGCCCTCGTCGGCCTCGCCGAAGGCGCCAGCCGACTACTCGTCGAACGCGGCGACGAGTTCGATCCCGACGAGATCGCCCAAGTCGTCGCCGACCTTGCCTGGGCCGGGCTGCGCGCCGTCCAACCGAAAGACTGAGCTCGCTCCAAACGTCACGTTTGACCCGGCACCGTGTGACGTTCAGCCGACGACGACGATCATGTCACCGGGGGCGACGTCGAGGTGCCGACCCTCAGGCGGATTGAGCACCAGCTCACCGCGGTCAGGTCGTCGCCATCCGATCGCGAGCATGCCCCGGTCGTAGGCCGCCACGACGATCTCGTGCATCGTGACGTCACCCGTCAGGTCGAGTCGACCCGCCGGAACCAAGTGAATCGACGGCCCATCGGCGTACAACGCGAGGTACACGGCTCGCCGGGTCGCGTCGTCGGCCAACTGAGCGACGATCCGGCTCGCCATCGAGGGGGTGACGATCACCTCGTCGGTCGCACGCACAGCGGCGAGCCGCGCGTTGCCTGGATCCGACATTTCAATCACCAGTCGGGGCATCGGCAGTCGCCGGCTGGCGAGGTCGCGGCGAAGCGTCATCAGCTCGAGCAGCGTTCGGCTGTCAACTTCGTTCGGGAGCAGGTGATCGCGGTAGGCAAGCAGCACGATCGCTGTGTTCTCGGCGTTCGCCCGCTTGCTGACGGTCCCGTCGCCATCGGCGATCGGTGTCAACACGATCGAGATGTCGTCGAGGTCTGCTACGTCGATGTCGCCCTCGTCGATCACCCGAGGATCGAACACCACCTCGACCGTCGATCCCTCGTTCGCCGACGTCGCCCAACCGGTGAGCAATGGCCGACCGAGTCCGTTCCAGCCGATCACGAGGACGTGTTGGGTGGCCGAGGTCCGGTGGAACTCCGGTCGTTCCAGCGAGCGCATGCTCGTCGAGGCGAGTGCATCACGACCGAGGCGCGCCGCCGCGTCGGCGTCGTGAGCGACAACGACGAGTCGATCGCCGGATTCGATGATGGTCTCGGGGGCCGGTCGGAGTTCGACGAGCCCAGCTCCGTTCATGCGACCGATGGGTCGGAACTCCGACGCACCGACGACCAGATCGCCGAACCGCGCGCCAATCAGATCGGGGCACTGGCTCACATAGATGCCGGCACCACGGAAATCGGAGAGTTCGGCCATCACCTCACCAAGGCCTTGCTCGCGCAACGCAAACACCACGTTGCGGGCTACCGCCTGCGACGCCACGATCGGATGAACCGACTCGGCGAACGCTCCGCCGACAGTCTGCGCAACCGCCGCGTCGTCGAGCACCACGATGATCGGCGTCCGGACCTCAGGGCCGAGCGCTTCGCGAACCGCCAGCACAGTGTGCACGGCGCGGGCGTCGCCGACATGGTCGCCGTCGCCGTTCAGCACCACCACTGTTCGGCAGTGGCCGAGTCGCAACAGCTCGAGATCGGCGAGTCGCGTCGGATCGCCCGCACGAACCACCAGGCGATTGCCGAGCGTGCTCGCAATCCCTTGGCGAACCTCCTCGTTCAAGGCCGCCGGGTCCTGGTCGGCCATCATGACAATCGCAATGCGCTTGCCTGCGTTGGCGAGCATCAATTGCTCCACGACGATGGGCAGGAGCGCCGATGCCCCCAGTACCACGATGTGATCATTCTCGACGACAGCGCTGCGTCCGCGCTTCATCCGATCGATCTGAGCCTCGACGCCGGTGGCGATGACGCCGATGACCGTGCCCAGCACGAGCAGACCGAACATCGTCACACCCAGGGCGACGAGCCGCTGTCGCCACCCGTCATCGCTCGCCATGGCTCCCGTGTCGAACGTGCGCATCAGACTCTGCCAGAAGTCCTCGAACCACCCGGCGTTCTCACTGCCGGCAAGCGACACACCGGCGCGTCGGAGCAGAAATGATGAAGTGAGCACGACGGCGAATGTGACGATTCCGAGCCACAACAGCACCGCCCACGTGCCGCGTGCGAGCAGGACGTCGAATCGGTAGCGCAGGAACTGGCGCCAAGTCGTTCGGTCATCCGAACCGTTGCGTCGCCTCATCGTGCTCCCCCGTTCGTCCGAGTCATCCGGGCTCAGGCAACGGCCGCCGGCTCGGCACCGAACCACGACCGAGGAGCGGACAACCGCATCGTCAGTACGTAGGCCACCACGACGGCGACGATGGCGAGCGGCATCACCGCGTAGGCATCACTCGACAGCAACACCGTGGCGAGCAGGACCGACGTGAACGGCAACTTCAGCATCGAGACACACATCGCGCCGATGCCGATCGCGAGCCCCGGGACGATCGACATGCCGGGGAGGTCGGCTGCGAGCAACCCGATGGCGCCGCCGATGAACAGGCTCGGAAAGATCGGGCCACCACGAAAGGCGCTGAGTGACAGCCCATAGGCCAGCCCCTTGCACACGATCACGAGAAGTAACGCACCGGTCGACCATGTGGCGGACTGCTCGATCATCACCGGAAGCTGCGCCTGCCCGGAGAACAGTACGTTCGCCTCGCTCTGATCGGTGACCTCGGCGAAGACGATCGCCAGCACTGCGATGGCGACGCCCAGCAGCGGGGTGACCAACAGCCGACGGGCATGGACAAGTGTTCGAATCGACAGCGCCATCGTGTAGACGATCCAGCCGATCAGCGGACATCCGACACCGAGAACGATCGCCCAGCCGAACATCGCCAGTGTCGGCGTGGTGAATGGCGGGAGGTTGGGAATTGCGATCGAGAACGTGCCAAGGCCGGTGAGCGAGTCGAGCCCGACGAACACGAGGAACCCCAGTCCTGCGGCGAGCAGGCCGGGGAGCAGAGCGACCGCGAGCATGGTGCCACCGAGGCCGGCGACCTCCAGCATCAGGAATGCGGCGACGATCGGCGATCCGATCAACGTGCTGATCGCCGCAAAACTGCCGGCGGTGGCGATGATGGCGACGGCGCCCGGCGGGGCATCACGTTTCACCGTT
>JANPCI010000521.1:0-4708 GCA_031430875.1 Actinomycetes bacterium
CGATCTCGTGGGATCAGCTACCGAGGATCTTGGCCTTCTGGGTGGCGAACTCGTCATCGGTGAGGATCCCGTTGGCGTGGAGTTCACCGAGCTGTGTGAGCTGCTTGATGATCTCGTCCTGGCTGGGCGCCGCCGGTGCTGCAGCTGGCGCGTACTGCGGCTCGGGCTGTGGTGCGTACTGCTGCGGCGGCTGGGCGTATTGCGGTTGGGGTGCGTACTGGGGCGGAGGCTGCTGGGCGGCCATGTCGCGTTGGTAGGCGGCGTTGCGATCGGCAGCGAGCTGGGCGTCCTGCTCGGTGTATTTCCCGGCTTGGCGACGTGCGACGCGCCCGGACACCGCCGTGGCGGTTCCGGCGATGACGGCGGTACGGGCAATTCCTCTGGCGAGTCCTGGCATGGTCGTTTCCTTTCAGTCGTGCTCGTCGAGCAAGTTTCAGTCGTCGGCTTCGAGTTCGTCGAGCACTGCGATGACGTCCTCGGCAGCAATGCGCTTCGTGGCGATCATCGTGCCACCGGCGTCGAGGGCTGCGGCAACGAATGGGATCGCCCACGTGTTCTCGTACATCAACAGCACGCCGGTCGTGCCCGGGAGCATCGTGTCGGCGGCCGCCTGCATGTCGTCGTCACCGAGCAAGCCCGATCGCGCTCCTGCGATGAAGGAGATCTCGTGGCCGAGGCCGTCGAGTTCGAGAAGCGAGAACGTCCCGTCGTCGGCCTTCTGGATGGCGACAAGGTCGTAGAGGCTGACAATTCCCCGCTCGATCAGGTCGATGAGCGCCATGGCGGTCGTCGACAGGTCATGTCCGCCGGTGAACTCGAGGAGGACGAAATCGATCGGACCGTGGGGCTCGCTCGTGGGCCCATTTTCTACACAATGAGGGCGGGAGCCGCCATCCAGATCGGGTGAAAAGTTCAGCTGGCCGGCGCAGGAGGAGCGATGCTGTCGCCGAAGACCATACGCATCACGCCCTCGAGGTTCGGGCCACGACGGAGGTGGTGGCCACCATCGGCGCTGATGCACTCGCCGGTGATCCACGAACTCTCGGGGCCGACCAGGAATCGTACGACCGCAGCGATGTCCTCGGTGGTCCCGAGCCGGTGCAGCGGCATCTGTTCGAGGTAGTCGTCGACAACCTCCGGCATTGCCGTGAGGCCGGCGGAGATGTCGGTGGGCACCAGGCTCGGTCGCACCGCGTTCGCGCGGATGCCGAGCCCGCCGAGTTCGTCGGCAACTTGGCGAACGAGCATCTCGAGGCCGGCCTTCGACACGTTGTACGGCGTCATGTAGCGATGCGTTGCCACGGCGGCGATCGATGACATGGCAACAATCGCACCGCCACCGTTGGCAACCAGGTGCGGTACCGCGTGCTTCATCGTGAGAAATGCTCCCGTGAGGTTCGTGGCGAGCACGGCGTTCCAGTCGTCGAGCGTCGTCAAGTGGAACGGGCCGGCCGATCCGGTGCCCGCATTCGCCACCACGATGCGCAACGGACCTGCGGCTGCAGCTACCGCACACGCTGCCTCGACACTCGCCTCGTCGGTCACATCGCACGCGACCGTGACCACCGTGGCGCCGGGGTGGTCGGCACGCAGATCGTCGGCCGCGGCCGTCAATCGATCGGCGTTGCGCGCCGCAAGGACGACCCGGCTCCGTCGGCGAGCAGTGCACTCGCGCACGCAAGTCCGATGCCCGAACCGCCGCCGGTGATGAACGCCAGGTGATCGGCGAGCGGTTGCGAGTTCGAGTGGGAGTCAGACATTCGATCAGTGTGTCCAGTCCCGTCGGGACGCGACGGATCGGACTCGACGAAACGTCACGTTTGACCCGGCACAGTGTGACGGGCGGCCCGGCGCTGTGTGGAGCGCGCCGATCGGGCACGATGGCAGTCGTGACGTCCGCCGAATCATCCACGTCCCGCCCGCTGTCAGGCGTCCGAGTGCTCGACCTGAGTCGAGTGCTCTCGGGCCCGCACTGCACGCGCATGCTCGCCGACATGGGCGCCGACGTGATCAAGATCGAACCCCCGGCCGGCGATCTCACGCGGTTCGCGACGCCGCGACGCAACGGGCTGTCGAGCTACTTCGTCCAACAGAACGTCGGCAAGCGCAACCTGAGCCTCGACCTCGCAACCCCCGAAGGCGCCGAGATCCTGCTCGCCCTCGCCGAACTGGCCGATGTCCTCGTCGAGAACTACCGGCCGGGCGTGATGGCCCGGCTCGGGCTCGGCGCCGACACGATGCGCGCGAGAAATCCTCGGCTCATCTATGCGTCGATCTCGGGATACGGCCAGACCGGTCCGTGGGTGAAGCGGCGGGCCTATGCGCCGGTCGTCGAGGCCGAAACGGGCATCGTTGCCTCGCAGGGCAATGCCCGGGGTGGCGAGTTGGCGAAGGACCCCCACAGCCACGCCGACGTGTACACCTCGCTCGAAACTGCCTCGGCAATCCTCGCCGCGCTGTATCAACGCGAGCACACCGGCGAGGGCCAATGGATCGACGTATCGATGGCCGAGACGATGCTGTACGTCAACGAGCACCTCCACGACGCGCTGTGGGACGGCTACGACGATCCTCAGTGGATCCGCAGTTTTCGGCCCGGCGACTACCTCGTGTTGACCGTCGCCAACGGTGAGTCGCTCGTCGTCAGCGGCCACCCGGCCGAGCGCGGCACGTTCGACTTCTTCATCGCTGCGATGGGACGCTCCGACCTCGCCGACGACCCTCGCTTCTTCGACGTCGCCACTCGACTCGACAACTTCGATGCGCTCCGCGAGATCATTCGCGATTTCGCCGCCACGATGCCCGACGCCGATGCCTTCGAAGAGCAGTTCTCCAAGCACCAACTCGCGGTCGGTCGCGTGCGTCAGCCCGGGGAGTTGACCGACACGGAGTGGGCTCGCGAACGCCATGCGGTGGTCGATGTCGACGACCGCGGCGGCGGGACGATCCGCGTACCCAACTCCCCGTGGCGATTCAGCTCCGCGCCCGATGTCGGCGTGTCGGGCATTCCCAAGTATCGCGGCGAGGACAACCGCTCACTGCTGGCCGAACTGCTCGCCTACGACGACGCACAGCTCGACGCGTTGGAAGCCGGCGGCGTGCTGTCGAGCCGCATGCCCGACGCCTGACACCATTGCCGGCGTGACACTTCGGTTCCCCGTCCTGCCGATGAAGGCGACGATGGGGTCGCCCGCGGCGATCCCCGAGGGTGACGACTGGGCGTTCGAGGTCAAGTGGGACGGTTACCGAACGATCGCCCATGTCGCCGAGGGCGCGGTGCGATTGCAGAGTTCGGCCGGCCACGACGTGACCGCACGATGGCCCGAGTTCGCAGGGCTGGCCGCTTCGGTGAACGCGTCGTCGGCGATCCTCGACAGTGAGTTGGTCGTCTTCGATGACGACGGCCGCCCGCGGTTCGACTTGGTGCAGCAGTCGGGTGTCGGATCGGCGCGGCAGGCCGCGCTCCAATTCTTCGACGTGCTGCACGTCGATGGGACCGACGTGATCGACCTGCCGTACGAGGCACGTCGACGACTGCTCGACCAACTCGTCGAACCGGGCCAGAACTGGGCTGTACCGACCTACCGGGTCGCCGGCGGCGCCGAGCTCGTTGCCGCCACTGCGGCGCAAGGCCTCGAAGGCGTGATTGCCAAACGCCTCGACTCGAGGTATCGCCCTGGCACCCGATCGAAGGAGTGGCGCAAGATCAAGAATCGCGCCGTGGTCGAGCTGACGATCGGCGGCTTCACCGCCGGCGCAGGCAATCGGGCCACGACGTTCGGCGCACTGCTCGTCGGGCGACCAACACCGAGCGGCTTGCAGTTCGCCGGCGGCGTCGGTACCGGCTTCGATCAACGCACGCTGGTGTCATTGACTTCGCTGATGCGCGCCCACGTCGTCGGCGACTGCCCCTTCGATCCTCCGCCGCCAACTTCGGCTCAGCGCGGAGCCACCTGGCTCGACCCGGTCCTGCGAGCGTCGTTCGAGATCGCCGAGTTCACCAACGACGGCCTCGTCCGCCACGCCAGCTTCCTCCACCTCCTCGAGTGACCCCAACCCCCCACCGCACACACCCCGAGCCGCACACACCCCCGAAATTCGGAGCCAGAGTTGCGCTGAGCGCCAAGTTCGCTCCGAATTTCGGGCTCTGGCAGAGTTGGAGGCGCATGATCGAACGTGACGAAGCGCTGGCGCTGGATGCTGCTGACCCGCTCGCGCACTGGCGCGACGAGTTCGTGATCCCGGACCCCGACCTGATCTACCTCGATGGGAACTCGCTCGGACGCACCCCGAAGCGCACGATCGCCGCGATGCACCGGGTGGTCGATGAGTGGGCCGGCGACCTGATCGCATCGTGGTGGGAGCATGACTGGCTGAATCTGGCGCTCACCGTCGGCGACGAACTTGCGCCGCTCCTCGGCGCCGACCCCGGCGAGGTCGCCGTACACGAATCAACGACGGTCGGGATCTTCCAGCAGATCAACGTCGCGCTCGACCTCGCTGCGGACCGGCGCGTCATCGCCATCGACGACGCCGAGTTCCCGACCGACCGCTACGCCGTCGAGGGAGTCGCCCGCCTTCGCAACTGCGAGATCCGGCACGGCCTCGACGATCTTGACGGCGTTGATGTCGTGGTGCGCTCGCTCGTCGACTACCGAACGGCCGAGATCACCGATCTCGCGGGAGAAACGGCACGAGCGGCGGCCCA